>NZ_JAESKI010000038.1:3625-30981 GCF_017892065.1 Staphylococcus sp. GDY8P120P
TATAAAAATTAATACTGCACGGAAAGAAACAACTATAGAGATCAAACAAATTATATTGTTTTAAGGAGGCGTATATTACGCCTCTTTTTTATTAAATTTATGGAGTGAATAACAATGGAAGTTGTTCGTTTAAATCAAAACCTATTTAATAAATTACGAGGAAACGAAATATCAAGCAATAAAAATGGTTCAAGACCATATTATTATTCTTTCAAACGAAATAATAATAGAGTTTGTATACCTTTTAGAACAAATGCACAAAAAATACCTAATAAATATAAAGTTGATTTAGGAGGCGAACAGCCCGATAAACCCAATTCAGCTATTGATTTAACAAAGTCTATAGTAATTAGTAATAATGAATACCTTAATAACAGATCAAAAGCCAAAATACCACAAAATGTTAATAATTTTTTAAAGCAACAAGCACCAGATATTGAACAAAAATACGATATTATGTCTAAAGATTACATAAAAGCAAAAGCTAGTTTAAGTAAGATACCATTAGTTAAATATTCAACTATGCAATACTTCCACAAAGAATTGAATATTCAAGATAGTATTGATAATCAACAAACTAAAAATGCTATTAATGAATTAATATCTAATGGAAGATCAAATAGATATAATAAATTACAATCTTCTCTGCCTAATGAAAAGTTAGATTTGCTAGATGATTATGAAACTCTGTATGAGTTTAAAAGCCTAACAGACTACCCAGCTAAAATTAATTTTAATGATATTGATAATCCTTACTTAGAAGTTGAGAAAAATAACAAACATTTTACTTTGTCTGCGCTAACTATCAAAAAAGAACCAGAAAAGCATGTAAAAGACTTTTTGAATTATGATATAGAGAACGAAAAGAATAAAGATATTGATTTAGATTTATAAGGCCTGTAAAAAGGCCTTTTTTTCTTTTTATTTATTATGACACGACATGAAATGACACGTCATAAATGGTATAATTACTATATGGAGGTTATATTTACATTAGGTTTTTATTAAACAAAAAGGAGTGATTTAATAATGAGGTTTACACCCCGAGGAATTTTGAACAACACCGATTATGAACTAAATTCTGAATTTTATTATGTACCAGCAAGTGATAAACAAATGAACGAACAAAGAGATATGACTAATAAAAACATAGTAGGTAATTTAGTCTATAGAAATAATTTCTATAACGAAGTGTATACTCAACCAGTTTATGATTTAGAAGATTCTAACGAAAAATATCAAACACCACATATTATGAGTATAGATGATTATGAATTTGATTATAACTTAACTAATTTAGATGAATATTTTACTAAAGATACAGCAAATAAAGGTTATGAAAAGCTAGTAAATGCCATTAAGTCAGAAGAAATTACCTATTTTGACAGTGATATTAATGATATTGATGATTTCACACAACAAGATGAATATTCAGATGATTGGTATACTAACGCTTTTGTTGATTTAGTATTAAGTATGAAAGGATATTCATATCATGTAGAACCAAATAGAGAACCTGTTATTGAGGATTCACATACCATAACAGAAAATGATATTACTTATAATGTAAGCTATAACCCCGAAAAACATCATTTATATATTAATGACTTCCCAGCAATTCCAATAGAAGAAAACGATAATATAAGGTTATTAAATGATAACTTAACTCAAGACATGGATAAAACTTACGATAATATAAACTATAAGTTTTCATACAATGATTTTAAAACTCTCGAAGATGATTCTTATATTTATATTGATTTAACAGATTATAAAGATAATGAAGGTAAATTTGTTAAAAATCTAATCGAAGATATACCACCTAATGAAATTATTAAAGATAGATTAAAACAAAATATTAATTTATTTGACGAACGATCAAATTATAATGCTTTAGCTGTTTATAGAAGGGATTTAGAAGATTTTTCAGATAGAAATAATTTAGATAGCTTAGATAAAGTTAAAGATTTAAAAACATTCTATGATACTGAAATCAATATTAAAGGATTAAACATTAACAACGATATTGAGAAAAAGGCTTTAAATAATCAGTTAGCCTTTAATCTCTATAATGAGCCCTTAAATAACATGTTTAGAGATAACAATGTTTTATATGAAGTTTATGAACAAGAAATTTATAATGATAAACTTCCCCTTTCTATAGAGGATAGAAAAGAAGTGAAAACTTATTTAGATGACGCTAGAAACAATTTTTCAAATAATTTCTATGAATATACAACGAACAAATCATCTATTTTAGCTGAAAATAGTTTAACTGTTTTAGATAAAGCTAAATATGATTTAGAATTTGCCCCTGTATCTAACCATTTATACAAAGAAAGAGAAAATTTTTATGAAGGAATGAAACAAGCTACCCTGCCCTTACACAATATTACTAAAGAACAATATAAAGAAAGAGAAAATGATATTGAAATAGTCGGTCATTTTAAAAACTATATCAATACTGAATTACATGGAACAAAGAGTTCTGAATTCAAACCTAATTTCATAAATGATTCTTTAGAAAATGAAACTAACTCAATATCTTTTGAAGATATTATAAATGGATCAGAAGAAACACATAGTAATATTATTAATTCTATTAAAAATGAATTAAAGCAAGAAAGAGATAATTTAGAAATGTAGGAGGTGCAATATGTTAAAAACATATACTGAAATCATTGGAAGTGAATTGCCAATTTATATAACAAAATCAGAAACAAGTGAATTATTATTTTCAGAAGAATTAAATAAGAATTTAAAATATGAAGTTGTTGGATATTATCTATATAATGCTAAAAAAGAATTATACAAAGAACTTTATAAACCTATTAGCGAGGTGTAATATATGGCTTATTCAAAAGAAAATTATAAAAAGAAAAAAATAGATTCAATAGTAGAAGATTTGAATAATAAGCTAGATGACTTCAAAAACAATGACCAAACCTATAAGGAATTTTTAGATACTACAGCGAAATTTCACAACTACTCAATTAATAATATTATGTTGATTGCTGGTCAAAATCCCGAGGCTACAGCTGTAGCTGGCTATAAAGCGTGGAAGAATAAATTTGATAGACAAGTACAAAAAGGTGCAAAAAGTATGAATATAATTGCGCCTATTGTACAAAAGCGTAATGTCGAAATAAAAGATAGCAACGGTAATTTAATGCGTGATAATAATGGTAATCCTAAAACTGAACGAAAACCAGTTATTACTGGATATAGGGCGCATAATGTATTTGATGTAGCAGACACAAAAGGCAAACCTTTAATAACAGCAAAAGACCTAATAAAAACTGAATTTGAAAACTCTAATGATTATAAAGACTTATATAATGAATTCAAAGATTACATTAATGATGAATTAACACCAAGCGTAGAAGAAAAACATGTATTAGATGACCAGGCATTATCCAGTGGCGCTAAAGGGTACTATGTTCCCAAAACAGATGAAATTGTAATTTCTGATGATTTGTCATATGATATGCGCTTTAAAACTTTAATACATGAATACGCACACTCTCAATTGCATAATGCCGATATAGGTCAAACACAAACATCTGAACATAGTAAGTCCTTAAAAGAAATAGAGGCTGAAAGTTCTGCATATGTAGTCGCTAATTATTATGGTTTAGATACTAGCGATTACTCTTTAGGATATTTAAGTGGCTGGGGGCAAAATATAAGTGATGAGGAATTAAAAGACCACATAAAAAACATACATTCATTTGCAAAAACTACAATTGAAGAAATAAATTCATTACCAGAGTTCTCACAATATATAGATAAAAAACTAGAATCAGAAATGAACAAAGACATATATAAAGACCTTTCAACAATGATAGATACAAACCTAAAAAATGGATTTGATAAAATAACTGTTATCAAAGGTAATTTAGTTAATGATTATGGACTTAATGAAATTTCTGAGAATAGTTATGAGAATGATGATTTTAAAGTGAATATTGATTACAAAGGGTTTAATACAAATAATTCACAAGATAAAGCTAAAATTGAATTGATTAATAAACATGACGATTCACAAAATAGAGATTACAACTTCACTCAAACTTATAATCGAAATGTTATTAATAATACTACAACTATATTTGTGCAAGATGATGATAATGAAGATAAAAACAAAAAATATATTCATGAACGAGATATAGACGGTAATATATTAGAAGAAAAGCATAAATTAAGCCCACAAGATGAAATAGTATCATTTGAAAACTTTGTAAATAAGTCTGTTGAAGAAAACGGCTTAAAAGATACATTACGCCAATTTGTAAGTAATGGTGTATTAATGGGCTATGAGTTAAATGTAGATAATATTGATAATACAAATGAAACTTACTTTTCAATGAATAAAAATCAACAAAATGGCCAACGATCAAATATGACTGCTAAATTAGAACATGATACTAATGAAAATGTTTATATAGATTTTAAAATTAAAAATTCAGCTGGTATTAAAAATATATCCTTTACTGAAAGCAATGAAGATTTTAATAAAGATGAACAGAACAAAGAAATTGAAACTAAACAAGAAGAAGAAATTGACATATAAAAAGAAGGCAATTAAGCCTTCTTTTTTTATAATATATTTTTGCACATAACATTTAATTGATTTATTAGTATATTGTGAAGAAAATAATATTTATCAACCATATAAAAAAGTCTCTTTCAGTTTCTTCTGCATTTTCTAACATAATTTTAATAGTTTGTTTAATACCATACAGCACATTTAATTCCTCGGTACTTAATACATATATTAAGTGAGATAATTCCTGTAAATTATTATTAAAGTCTTTCAAACGTAATATACTATTTTTATCAACATGCCAGCACATTTCCCCCTCATTTTTCGTATTATCAAGAAAGGATTTTACTTTCTTGATTTTGTCAGAGGGTAAGTCAATTGAAATATCGGAATCATATACTTCTAAAAACTTCTTATATATTTCTTCTTCTTTATCTTCATAGCTTAAATAATTATGCTTTAACAAATATCGAAATTTTTCTAACTCTGACAATGTTAAATTAATAGTATTCATTTTATCATATAAAACAAAATTCTTTAGAAATTTTATTCGCTTTAACTTATCATCTAAATATATATTTTCAGCTATTTCATGGTTAAATATAATTAAGTTATCCATTTCAAATAACAATCGTGTTTTGATCTTTTTCTCTTCTCTTTGTCTATTTTCTTCTTTATCTTTTTCGGCAGTTTGTTTTCTTTCTTCTAAATCTTTATTAATTGCTTTTAACGTGAATAGCCCTGCTATAAAAGCACCAACTAACGCACCACCAAATGTAGCAAATAAGCCTAATATACTCACTATTGTATCAATAGGGATCATTTTAATAACATAGTATAATAATTTAAAATCCAAATTCTTATCTCCCAACTTCACAATGTTATATTATTTACAAACTATAAGTGCATACCTCTTTTGTTTTTCAACTCATGACGCTGTTTACTATGATTTTTACCTTTGTACTGATTATTTATGTACTTAGGCATACGTTCTCTAAATATCTCATTAAAATTGAATATCATTGAATCTAGTCCAGCATTTACTAAACCATAGGCTTGTTGTTTTCTATTGTAATTATTATAAGTTTCTTTATCTACAAGAATATCATTACCTTCATAAAACTCTTCAATGTTATCTTTACTTGTTTCGTCCCCTACTTCATTTGATTCTTGATATAAATGTTTTAAATCATTGTTATCACTGTAATCAAAGTCATATTCATTCAATAATTTCTTTTGAATAGCCCCAAACACAAATTTATCATGTTGATTTTTATTAGGTTTAAATTCTTTTTCTTGTAATAACTTAACCTGTTCAGTTATATACTTTCTATCTTCATCACTGTATTTAGGAATAAAGTTACCTGTTTCTAACATTTCAAGCGTGTTTTCTGTGCCATGATAAGTTTTAAAATCAATTAGCTGTTGTTTTTCTTTAATATCAGTAACTTCATTAAAAGCCTTATAATCTTCATCATCTGTAAATAACTCTTTTATTTGTACATCATAATAATCTTCTAATGTATTTTCTGCATTTCTTAGAACCTCTAATTTGCTAGTATAATAATCAATTTTCAAACTATCTTCTATACCTTCATGTTTATTCTCTAACACATCATCAAAGGACAAATTATTTTTATCAAGAATATTTGAAAGTTTATCAGCAAAGAAATTTGATTCTTTCTCAATAGATTCTATACTTATATCTCTATTGCCTATAACTGTATTAAGGCTTATTTGAGCCTCTTTTATACGTTTTTCTTTAACTATATCCTCTAATTCATGATTAGCTGGTAACACATCTCTATCATTTAATATAGTGCGTGTAATAAAGATCTTTTCATCATCACTATAGTTTAATGCTTGTTCGGGATAATTTTTATCAAAGAAAATTCCAGCTTGTTTTTCAAAGACTTCATTTATAGATTCCAGCTTTTTTTGTCTATCTTCTATATTCTCAATCTTATTCAATCTATCTTCATCATCAGTTATTAATGCTGTTTTTTGCTTTAAGTCATAAAGTCTTTCGTTTTCTTCATACATATTTATAGGTGTTACATAAATTTTTAAATCTTTGGCCATATCTTTTAATGTAGTCGAATCTGATTTATCCATATAACTAAAAGCATTTAACTTGTGAGATTTCATATCATCTACTTCATCAAACATTTTATTAATTTTTTGTTGGTTTCTTTTTTTAATACTTTCGTTATGTTTGGATATTGAAGATTTTTTACCTGTTTCATCTTCAAACTTTCTAGCTTTCCAACCTTCTTTTTTTGTGGGTTCTAAATCTATATTTTGCTTTTTATAAGAATCAGCAGAAACTCTAACAGAAAAACCATTCATTTCTAGGTGTTTATTTTGCACTGTTTCCCACCTTTTTCGCCACTCATTATGTTTATCTTTTGTGTTCCAATCTCTTATATAATCATTGCCCTTTCGTTTAGGTTCAAATTCATTATTTTTATCTAAACCACGTAATGTACATAATAAGTGTGCATGAGGATTTTCATCATTAATTTTATGAATATTTAAGTCTACTATCATACCTTCATTTGATAAAGATTCAGCAAATTCTTTTGCTAATTCAATATTACTATTTGGATCAAATTCATTCGGCAAACCAATTATAATTTCACGTGCAACTTGACTATTTTTTCTGTTCTCTACATCATTAACTTTATTCCACAAATATTCTCTATCTTTAAACTTATCATCAGCATTATTAGGCAATAAAATTTCACTATAATCACATTGCTTATTTGAGTAATCTTTAAATTCGTTTTCTTTAAAATCCTTAATCCTACTAGCGCTATTATATGCAGCTTTTGCTGTTGCACTTTGTCCATTTGCTTTTGATACAAACTTATTTTGAAAATGGTACATAGCCATATTAAAAACTCCTTAAAAACCAAATATTGAGCGAAGGCGAAATAAATTAAAAATTAATTTTTAATNNAACGCATAAGTGCGCCCTTACCGGATTTAACTAGATTATAACGGTAAAACTTGAATCTGTCAAATGAAAAGGTTATAATTAAATTAACAAAAATATGGAGGTTTTAATTATGGCTGATATTCAAAAAATGTTAGAACAAAAAGAAAAACTTCAAGAAAAAATTAAAGAAGAAAAGAAAAGAGAATACGAAAAATTTGGAAGATGGTTCTTCAATAAATTTAATGTAAATAGATCAGCAGACGCAAAGAAAATTATAAATGAAAATTTACTTAATATTGAAGATAATAAAGAACACAATTTAGAAAGAAATGAAATTATAGAAGAATCTGAAAATACCAATGAAGAAAGCAAAGAAATAAATGAAATGAATCATAATAATTAATAGAAATTATCAAATATTAATATGATGATAAACTTATAAAACAATTGATTTATTAATAGCAAAATCCACAGTATTTAATATTTTAAGAATAGGAGGTTTTATTATGATTTTATTATCAACAGCTGGCGAAAATGCTGTTCATATTAACCCTATTTTTAGATTTTTTCTATATTTCATTATGTGTGTTCCTATGACAGTGGCTTTATGTACAATATTCCTTAAATTTATCTCAATTTTCATTCTTCCATGGAAAGTATGTTTGTATATTGGTATTGCTTTAGGTATTGTTGTTACTATTTTTCTTTTGGTTCTAACAATTGGTATAGAAATGACATAAATTTTCTACGAAAATATCAAACATGACATGACATGTAATGCAAAATGTGTTAAAATTAATTATAAGAAGTAGCAATCAAGTAAATAAATGCTGGTTGTTATTTTTTTACCCACACAGTATATACTGGTATATACTAAGATATACTATAATATATACTGATATGTACTAGTATATACAAATATAGAAAAGTATATAAATAACTTGTGGTATTTGATCAATTGTACTAATTTAAAAAGAGTAAATAATATGTGGAGGTTTTATTATGAGTAACGTATATGTAATGGCTTTAGATTTTGGTAATGGATTTGTAAAAGGGAAGATTAATGATGAAAAATTTGTAATCCCTTCAAGAATCGGAAGAAAAACTAATGAAAACAATCAATTAAAAGGATTTGTTGATAATAAATTAGATGTATCAGAATTTATTATCAATGGGAATAATGATGAAGTATTACTATTTGGTAATGATTTAGATAAAACTACGAATACTGGTAAAGATACTGCCTCAACAAATGATAGATATGATATTAAATCTTTCAAAGATTTGGTTGAATGTTCTATAGGATTATTAGCAAGAGAAGTGCCAGAAGAAGTTGTCAACGTTGTAATTGCTACTGGTATGCCAAGTAATGAAATAGGAACTGATAAACAAGCTAAGTTTGAAAAACTTTTAAATAAAAGTCGTTTAATTGAAATTGATGGTATCGCTAAAACAATTAATGTTAAAGGCGTTAAGATAGTAGCTCAACCTATGGGAACTTTGCTTGATCTTAATATGGAAAACGGAAAAGTATTCAAAGCATTTACAGAAGGTAAGTACAGTGTTCTTGATTTTGGTAGTGGTACTACAATTATTGATACTTATCAAAATATGAAACGTGTAGAGGAAGAAAGTTTTGTTATAAACAAAGGTACTATTGATTTTTATAAACGAATTGCTAGTCACGTATCTAAAAAATCAGAAGGTGCCTCAATCACACCACGTATGATTGAAAAAGGATTAGAATACAAGCAATGTAAACTTAATCAAAAAACAGTTATTGACTTTAAAGATGAATTTTATAACGAACAGGATAGTTTGATAGAAGAAGTTATGAGTAACTTTGAAATCACTGTAGGTAATATAAATTCAATTGACAGAATTATTGTTACTGGTGGTGGTGCAAACATTCATTTTGATTCATTAAGTCATTATTATTCAGATGTATTCGAGAAAGCAGATGATAGCCAGTTTAGTAATGTTCGTGGATATGAAAAATTGGGGGAATTGTTAAAAAACAAAGTAGAGCAAGAAAGTAAATAATTATGGATAAGAAAGAAACTAAACATCTTCTGAAAATAAAAAAAGAAGATTACCCTCAAATCTTCGATTTTTTAGAAAATGTTCCTAGAGGTACCAAAACAGCACACATAAGAGAGGCATTGAGGCGCTATATTGAAGAAATAGGGGAAAACCCTCCAATACCTTCAAAAGAACACACAGCGCCCTTAAAAGAGCATACAGAGCCTATTAAACGTAATAAAGAAAGTTTTAAAGACGCAATGGAACGTAAGGATCAATTAAAACAAGCTGAAACGCCTAAAATAGAAGAAAAAGAAGAAGAAATGGTAGATATTAGTATTGATGACCTTTAATATCTACATTCCTTCATCCAATTCCATTTTTTCTTCTGCATTTTTAACTACCTTATGAAAGTCTACACCATAGTATTCAGACATTACTAAAAATGTATGTAATGCTATTCTAGGTTTTTTACCATTCTCGATACGTGAAAGATGACCAGCAGTCACACTCAAATCAAATGCAACTTCTTCTTGTCGCTTGCCTATGAGTTGACGCTGGTTTTTAAATTCTAAACAAATGTATCTATATAGTTTTTGTATACGGTATTCATTCATGATTTATCGGCCTCATAATTTTAGATGTATTAATTATATTAGAGATTTGTTATCAAATACATTTCATTACAAGCATATAATTGACCTGTGAGGCAACAAAAAAGTTTTTATTTTTTTTAAAATAGTGTTACTATTGAACATAGAAAAAGACACCTAACGCTTGGCGGTTGTTAGATGTCTAAAGAGTTTAAATAATATGTGTTATTTACTTTTACTATTTGTTTGTATCTTTATTATATATACAAGCTCGATACATTACAAGATAAAAGCAACAAGTCTTTAAGTTATATATAACGGATAATATTATATAACCTTATTCATCACTTGTAAATAACGATATTACTTAAACTCCTTCAAATAAACATTTAAAGGAGTTTTTATCATGTCTAAACAATTTTTTACGGTAGAAGAAAATTATAAAGAACGCTTTTACCAATTACCTAAAGTATTTTTTACTAATCCTAATTATAAAGATTTATCGAATGACGCTAAAATTGCTTACGCAATATTGAGAGATCGCCTACAATTATCTATTAAAAATAACTGGATAGATACAGAAGGTAATATATATTTCATTTATACAGTTGCTGATTTAGAAGTGATATTAAATTGTGGGAACAAAAAAATCACTAAAATTAAAAAAGAATTAGAAAATGTAGATTTACTAATTCAAAAAAGGCAGGGTTTAAACAAACCAAATCTACTTTATTTATTAAAACCAGCCATAACTAAAAATGATATTTATGAAATAGATAAGGCTGAAAATGAAGTTGAGCCCTTACAAGATAAGGAAATGTCAAAAGGACACGTCCAGAAATGTCAAAAGGACACGTCTAGAAATGTCGAAACAACACGCCTAGAAATGTCAAAAGGACACACAAATGATACTGATTTTATTGATACTGACTTTATTGATACTGAAAGTAATGATATGAATAATATGAATGATATAAACCAACATTCAAATCATTCAAATCATTTTTCAAATACTCATGATAAAGAATCTCTTAAATATATAGAACTTCAAGAATTCCCCGAATTAAGTAAAAGTTATATTAATAATTTTAGTTATGAAGAAGTTAAAAGTATTAAATCAGTTATTTTAAAAGCTAGAAAATCATTTAATAACAAATACGATACAGGTTATATGTTAGAAGATATAGATGAAGAATTACTATTAGTTTTAAAACGATTTAAAGGCTACCTTGTTAAAAAACAAGAAAAGGTATCTAATATGGAAGGCTATTTAATGCGAAGTATCATTGCTGAACTTGAAGAAATGCATACAACGATTATGAGAAGAAAAAATATGGAAAACAATCCAATGTTTTTATTTAAATAGTTTTAAAGTTAAATTTTCAAAAAAAAGAGATTATACACCCGAAAAGGTGTATAATCTTTACTGTTTGTGAGTTATTTAAGTGAGGTGTTGCCTAATACATAAATTATTTATTACTTTTAATTTGCTCTAATCCTTTTTTTAAGATTTCTCTACCAGCTTGTGAAACGTTATCGAAATCTTTTGCTTGTGCGTATTTGATAATCTCGTCTTTCATATCGGGATCAACTAACAAATGTAGTGATACTTTTTTCTTTTTTGATAAAAAGACTGAATTTTCTTCATTATTATTCATAGTAATATAACCTCCTTTTTTGTCCTTTCGTGTAATTCTAGTTAATTACACAATACCACATTTACACATGACATGTCATGACAAAAAAGTTTAAAAAGTTGTATAAATTACATGACATGACATGTAAGGTTATGTTATAATTGATTTATCAAATAGAAAAGGTGGGTTGTAATTGGATAACGTAACATTTCGTAAACGTATTGAAGAATATCGAAAGCGATCTATTGAGCAAAAAAAATATGAGAGCAAACTAAATTATCAATCAAGATTTGGTGTGAAAGATGATGAAGTTAATACTTTTAATATCAAAGGCATTGCTACAGATAGAAAAGAAAATAAGTTAGTAATGGCCGAAGATAGAGAGGATAAACAAAAAGTTCTTTTATACGCCAATAAAGATAATGATATGTATTATTTGAATTCTGGTAGCACTTATAAAGAGGCTGTTCAAAACACTTTTGGTAATGAAACCAATTACGAAATGGTAGATGATGAATTATTTATTTATAATTCAAAAAATCAAGCACTTACAAACTATGACCAACTTAATGAGTATCACAATCGACAAAAGCAATTACAATATAACACCCAATTAGAACAGGAACGAAAGCAGAGATTGACCGATACAAATAAAGTTAGTGAAAATGCTAAAGAAGATTTAGCGTTAAGTTTGGGACTTACAGCAACAGCATTGAAAGGTAATATCAACATTTCTAGTGTTGAAAAAGTCACTGATAATGAAAGCATGGTTACTTTAGAAAATGAAATTAATGGTAAGTCAGAACATTTAATTTCAGATTTTAAAGATAGTTTCATTGAAAAGGCTAAAGAAAAGCTAACTGTTTCTCCTTCAATGAGGTTAGGATTTGAAGAATTAAAAAACGCCTCGGGACAAATAGCAATGGGATTTACAGAATTCTTTGGCGCTAGATATGACGAAAGCACTTTAGAAAATGACCCTAAAGTTGTAGCAACAGAAAAAGGGTATTCTGTTTCTGTTTTTGATAAAGACGGAAATAAAAAAGATTTAACATCAGCAGACACTTTTGAGGAGGCAGTAAAATTATCTAAAGAAATGAAACAAGATAATTCGCTTTCTCGTAGTGAAATAGAATTAAACCAAGAGTTAGAAAAGAAAAAAATATAAGGAAGGTTGATTAATTATGATTAAAAAAATTAGTTTAATAACTGTTTACGTAGCATTTTTAAGTTTTATTTTAGCAAATCCAACATTTGCGGCGGCTAACCCTGGTCCGAAAATTGAACAAGGATTACAACAAATTCAAACTTTCTTAACTGGTATTATTGTTATTGTTGGTATCTGTGCAGGTGTATGGATAGTTATTAAAAAATTACCGACTATCGACGATCCAATGACAAAAAATGAAATGTTTAGAGGTGTCGGAATGGCATTAGCTGGTGTAGCTCTTGGTGCAGCACTTGTTTGGTTGGTTCCATGGGTATACAACCTATTTCAATAAACACAACAAAAGCTACATTCTAGTAATGTAGCTTTTTCTTTTAAAAGGAGTGGATTATATGTCCGTTGAGCAACAAGTTAAAGATATAATGCTTGATATGTTAGGCGAAGAAAAGAAAGTTAAAGAAAATATAATACCTCGTAATGTAGACGCTAGCTATAAAATATTTTTAAATTTAAATGGTAAAGAGTTAGCAATCGTATTTATACCTTTTTTACTGTTTTTAGTAATTGCATTTAGTGTAACGTTTTTAATGGGATTACTTAACTTAGTAACTGGTTTTATGGTGTTTATAGTAGGTTTGATTTTTGGCTTAACAATATATGGATTGCTAACAATTAGACCAATTAGCACAAAAGAAAATATAAGAATGATTGATATTTTGAAACAATCACAGCAATTTACTAAAAGGCAAAAAGTTTACTTTTATAAAAGTAAAGAAAGATTGGGTGATGATGATGTTTAAAAAAAAGAATAAACAAAATAAAAATAACGAACAACAATTTGAAATTATAAATAGATATATAAAAGGGGACGGACGGAATCAAAGTATTCAAGATGATTCATTAATAGCTGGTTTTTATAAAGATTATGTTGTTACTAAAGACGGTTATATTAGTGGAGGTTTAAATATAACTGGTGTAAATACAGAGTTATTAACTAAATTTGAACAAAATGATTTATTAGAAGAATATTCATCTTTTATTTCAAATATTCTTTATGATGAACCAATGATTAAAACTATTACTGAACCAGTAAACATACAAAACTATATAAAGAATCTTTATAGACAAGTATTACTTGATATGAAAAATAACGATAACAAACCAACAAGACGAGGCCAATTAATAGCTGGTCGCATATTGTTTTTACAAGAAAAGTTAGCAAAAGGCGAAATGAGTACAAAAAAACATTATATTTTCTTCTCAGAAAAAATAACAGAAAATACGGTAGCACAATTAGATCATGCAGTGAACAGACTACATGAAAAGATAAATCTTAATAAAGAGGCATTACAACAAGCATTTTCACATTACGGTTTAGAAACTAGACCTATATACCAAACCGAATACTTAAACCAGTTTTATGCGTTATATGATTATAAAGGATATAACGATTATCATCTTAGTAATTAGAACGAAAGGAGTTTTTGAATATGGCAATTTTAAAAAAGAGAAAACAAGAACAAGCAACAAACAAAATTTACAATGAATCTTTTCAAAGGATAACAGAAGTATTAGATACAGATTCAGTGGATAGTATTTATCCATTTAGTTGGATAGAGAAAAAATCACATATAGAAACTGGCGAAAACTATATTAAAAATTTATTAGTAGTTGACTACCCTCAATCAGTAAAAGGGGCGTACTTATCAAATCTACTAAAGAAAAACGGAAATATCCAAATAACGAAATTTATTAGACCAGCAAATATTGAAAAAATGATTGACCATTTAAACAACTCAATTAAAAACAAAAAAGCAGAACAAATGCGTACTACAGACCCGAAACGAAATGCAACAATTAAAAGAGAAATTGATAGTAGTAAAAAACAACTTGATAAATTTTTAGATGAAAAAACAGGATTTATGTACATGTATATGTATATCACGTTAAATGGCGATTCATACGAAAAGATACAAGCGCTAGAAAAAGATGTTAAGCGTACTTTAACGAGATTAAGACTTAAAACACATACACCTACAAACGCAATGAGAGAATCATTTCATACAGTTCTTCCGTTAAATAGAAACTTCTTATCAGCGTTTACACAACAAAATATGGATACAGCAACAGCAGGGCATTTCTTTATGTTTGATGATTCAGAAATTATTGATTTAACACCTAATACATCAGTTTTTGGAATTAACAAAAATACAGATTCATTAGTAGCAGTTGATTTCAATAACAAAGAAAAAACTTTAAATAAAAATATGACTATTATCGGTACAAGTGGTGTAGGTAAATCAACTTTGAACATGAGAATGATTTTAGACAATGTAAAAAAATCTATAAGACAATTTATCATTGATCCCGAAGATGAATTTTCATATATAACTAAATATTACGGTGGAACAGTTGTAAATATTTCAACAAGTTCAAATATCAAAATTAATCCATTTGAAATATTTTCAGAAGAAGTATTTGAAAAAGAAGATGAAACAGACAATGAAACAACATCAGATGTTTTAACGGAAAGCAACGAACAAGAAAGTCAAATTGACACATTAGTTCGTTCTAAAATAGGGAAGTTGAAAACCTTCTTTAGAGTTCTTAAAGATGAAATATCTCAAACAGAAATATCTGTATTATCTTCAACTTTAAGACAGTTATATCAAGATAAAGGCTTTAAAGGTAATGCGAAATTATCAGATTTCAAAAGCGAAGATTATCCAACTTTAACAGAATTATATAACAAACTAAAAGACTTAGACCCAGAAAAATATGAGGTATTAAAGGACTTAACGCTTATCATAGAAGATTACACAATGGAACATGGTACTACTACAATTTTTGACGGTTATACAAACATCAAGTTAGATAATGAAATTGTTACTTTTAACCTTAAACCATTACAAACAGAAAAAGATGTTCAAAGTGCAGCATATTTAAATATATTTAGTTTCTTATGGGACGAAATTACAAAAGATAGAACAACAGAAACGGTATTAATGACTGATGAATTACACTTCTTAGCAACAAATGAATATAGCTTAGATTTCTATTATCAAGCATATAAGCGTATTAGAAAATATGGTGGTGGTGCCATTGCCTCTACTCAACAAATAAAAGATATTCTTAGAACATCACAAGAAATAGGTTCAGCTATTATTGAAAATAGTCATACTAAATTCTTCTTTGGAATGGATAACGTAGGCGTTGATGATGTTGTTGATAAATTAGGATTGAAATTTAGCGATCAAGAAATATCTCATTTAACTAAAAAGAAAAAGGGCGAGGCATTACTACTATACGGAACACAAAGAGCATTTATAAGAATTGATTTAGATAGAGAAGAAACAAGACTTTGGAATAAAGATTTATATGAAACGATTTATGAAGAATCAGCAGACATAGAGCCGAATTATGTAGAGCAACTAGGATTATCAGATATTGATTTAGCAGAATTAGAAGAAGAATTAAGACAAGCAGAAATGATTTATGAATAGGAGGTAATCTCATGAAAATCAGAAATTTTAATGAAGGAACGTTAGTAGGGAAACATAACCACTTAGAATATATCATCAATGTTGATTTATGCCATATATCAGACATAGATGAAATTAGATACGACCTAACAGAACCTAATGAATTGTTTTTTGAAGTTAAAGATTTACAAAAGGAAGGCGATTATTTTCATATCATTTACAACACTGACAATGAATATAATTCCTTCCTATCAGCAAAAAAAGAAAGCAAAGCACTCAAATTATCTTTAATGGATTATGTGTTAAAAGTTGATCCATTAAAGGACAATATAACTGTTATGCACCCAGCAAACCTATTTTTTAAAAATATTGAGGATATAAAAATAGCATTTAAAGGGCATGAATATTTACCTAAACCTAAAATAAATAATTTAGAACAGTATAAATTGTTAATAATGAGTACATTATCACAATACACGTTTGATAAGTATTATCGCAATAAATTTGAAGTTTTATCAAAAGAAAAAGATGATTTCTTCCATAAAGTTAATAATGCAGAAACTTTTGAAAAATTGAAAGAGATTGTAAGACATGAATTAAATCAAGTACAGACAGAGTATTTACTGAATGAAGAAAAACGCAATAGAGAAACACGAAAAAAATACATTAGAAATTTAATACTTGGTTTTGTTGGTATTGCAATAGTTATAAGCCTAATTTCATTTATGATTATAAACGGAAAACAACAAGAATTAGATAGCAAAATAGCACAAGCAGATAAGCAAGAACAAAGAAGTAAAGTGTATGAAAATCTTTATAATGGCAATGTCGATCAAGCAGTTAAAGGAATGAAAAATGACGATAGCTTTAACAAAAAAGATATTGAAAAAACATTAAAAAAAGAAAAGAAATATGAAGAATTAATTGAATTAAGCAGTAAAAACACACCTTATGTAATTGAACAATTATATAAAGAAGGTAAGCAAAATAAAATAAGAGAGTTAGCTTACAACTTTGAAAACAACGATACTTTGAGCCTAGAAAAGAAAATCTTAGACAAAGACGGAACAGCATTTAGTGTAGGCTCAACAGGTAATTACGAAGAACAAAGCAAACGTTTGGCTTTAGCGTCAGCCGAAGAAGGTTATGTTGAATCAGCTGAAGATATTAATAAAAAACTAAAAGATGATGAAGTTGAAGAAGAAATAAATAAAGCTAAAATCAAACAACTAAAAGAAGAAAAGGACAACACAAAAGATAAAGACAAGAAAAAAGAAATTCAAAAAGATATAGAGAAATTAGAGAAAAAATAAGAGGGAGGTAAAGTATCATGTGGACTGCTATTGCTAAAGGGATAACAATGCTAATGAAGAAAAAAGCATTATCCAAAATATTAAAACCAGTAATAGCTATAGTTATAGGTTTTTTCCTTCTTATTTTTATAATGGTTGCTTATCTTGTAGGATCTTTCACGAAAGAGATTAATGAGAGTGGCGACCAAAAAATGAAAGAGGCTGAATCAACAGCAACTGGTGCGTGTACTGGTGGAAGTGTAGACGGTTCGGGTATTTCTACTTTTGAAAAAAATGCCAAAGGTGGTGCGTTAGAAGGTAAAGCTAAAGATATGGTCAAAATTGCTAAAAAAAATAAAATACCACCAAAATTATTTATGGCAATTGTAGCCTCTGAATCAGAGTGGGGCAAAGGGCCAAACGCAACAAAACAAAAAAACCCTCTATCAATAATGGGGGCTGGACCTTTACAAGTTTATCCTTCAATTGAAGAAGGACTTGATAAAGGCGCAAAAAATTTATATGACTTATATATTTCTAAAGGTTTAACAACGCCCGAAAAAATCGGGCCAAAATACGCACCAGTTGGCGCTAGCAATGACCCGACAGACTTAAATAGTAACTGGGTACCTACAGTTAAAAAAATCATGAAGTCATTCGGTGGCGAAGAGGCCAAATGTTCAACTGAAAGTAGTGGTGGAGGTTCAGACGGTAAAGGCTTTGATTTTAAAGGCGAATTCCCTAAACCCGATAAATCGAAATATAACGGACAATCATATCCATGGGGACAATGTACATGGTATGTACATCAACGTAGAAAAGAAATCGGTAAACCAGTACCTTTAACATGGGGTAATGGTGGCGATTGGGGAGATAATGCAAAAGCACAAGGTTGGGAAGTAGGTAGTAAACCAAAAGCTGGCGCTGGAGCCTCTATAAAACCTGGTAACTTTGGTGCACCAGCACCATACGGACATATAATGTTCGTAGAAAAGGTTAAAAAAGACGGTGGAATTATAGTTAGTGAGGCCAACGTAAAAGGCGAAGGAGTAATAAGTTCAAGAGAATTTACAAAAGAAGAAACACAACGTATGCAATTTATTTATGATAAGTAGGTGGAGAATATGAAAAAATTATTAACTATAGTTATTTTATTCACTTTGGTTTTGGCTGGTTGTGGCCAAAATCAAAGTGAGAAAAATAGTAAAAAGGATAATGAAGAAAAAACAGTAGACACTACAGAAGAAAGAAACGATATGATAAAAGGTCTAATTGAATATGGTTATGAAAATGATGATTATAAAGGTTACAAGCATATGAAAGATATATTATCTGAAAAAATGCAAAAACAAGCTGAAATGCAAAATCAATCAGCACAAACTAAAGGTGTAGAAAAGGAAACTAAAGACATTAAACTTTATCAAGACGTAGATAATGATGATGAAGTGCTTTATTCTATTAAACTTTCAATCACAAACAAAAAAGAAAAAAACTCTGACTACTCAATGAGATATGGCAAAATTCAACTAACAGAAGAAGAAGGTAAACAAAAGATAGATAATATCGAAGAACTAACACAAAGAAACTTAGTAAGTATGAATCAAGAATAGAAAGAGGGGATACTTATGAACACTTTAATTCTATGTGAAAAACCTTCACAAGCAATGGATTTAAGCACTGTTTTTGCAAAAAAGAAAAAACAAAATGGGTATATGGAAGTTTCAGATGAACAATTAAATGTAAGTGGTTTTTTAACTTGGGCAGTTGGTCATTTAGTCGAATTGCAAGAACCACAAGAATATGACGAAAAATATAAGAATTTTAGCACATATCCTATATTGTTAGAAAAAGACGATTTTCAATTTAAAGTATCTGACAAAACGAAAGATCAATTTAACAACATTAAAAATATATTTAAAGAAAACAAGATTGATGAAGTTATTATTGCTACTGACCCAGCTAGAGAAGGCGAAAATATAGCATATAAAATTTTAAATCAATTGAAAGTAACAGATAAAGTTACTATAAAAAGATTGTGGCTTACTTCTAAAGTTGAAAGTAGTATAAGAAAGGCTTTTAAAAATATATTACCTAAAGAAAAAACTTATGGATTTTACAAAGAGGGCAGGGCTAGAGAATTAAGTGATTGGTTAGTAGGAATTAACTTATCACGTCATTTTACTAAAATTTCACGAGAATTAGGTAATGACGGTGTTATTCACATTGGTAGAGTATCTAGTCCTACATTAAACATGGTTTACAACAGAGAAAATAACATCAAAGGTTTTAAAGGCAAAAAGTTTTATAAAGTTTCAGCGACTATTAACAAAGATGAACAAGAAGTAAAAACAGAGTTAAAAAACAAATTTGATAGTGAAGATGAATTGCACGAATTCTTGTTTGATAATGACATTACAGATTTAACACAAAAAGGAATAGTTACTGATATTGAGAAAGAAATAGGCTATACAATGCCACCTAAATTTTATGACTTATCAGCTTTACAAGAAGATATGAATGATAAATATAAAATAAGTGCGAAACGAACATTAGAAATCGCACAGACATTATATGAAAAGAAATTAATCACATATCCTAGAACTGATTCAAGATATATCACAGAAGATGAAAAAGAAATGTTAGTAGAAAATATAGATTATTTAAAAGAAATAACTAATACTAATTTGAATAATGAATTAACTAATAACAGCTTGATTAATCCTACTAAAATAGAAGATCATTACGCAATATTAATAACTGGAAATGATTTTAATAAAGTAGATTTAAAAGAAGAAGAAATCAATGTTTATAAAAGTATATTACAGAATGTGGCCATGAACTTTATGGATAAAGAGCAATATGAAACGACTACTATAGAAATTGCTGTTAAAAAGCTCATTTTTGAAGTGAAAGGTAAAATTATTCAAGATAAGGGATTTAAGGCTTTGTTAAATAAACAAAAAACTTCCGAAGAAACAATTCCTAATTTTGAAAAAAATGAAGAAGTAGATATTGAATTAGATTTGCTAGAAAAAGAAACGACACCTCCAAAAAGATATACAGAAAAAACATTATTAAAAGCAATGGCCAATCCTATAGAAACACTAGAAGATGAAGGATTAAAGTCTACACTTAAAGAAAGTAAAGGTTTAGGTACACCAGCAACTAGAGCTGACATTATAGAAAATTTGAAGAAGAATAAATATATTCAAGTACAAAAAAACAAAATTTATATTACTAAAAATGGTATATTAGCTTGTCTATTATTGGAAGGACATTTACTTTCAAAACCAGACTTAACAGGACAATGGGAAAAATATTTGAATGGTATTAGTAAAGGAGAAAAAGATGATGATTCATTTATAAATACCATTAATGAAATGATAAAAAAGACAATTAGCGAAGAAGTTAAAAATAAAGAAATTATACAAAAAGTGGCCAAAGAGAAAGTATCATCTAACAATATCGCAAAATGCCCTGCTTGTGATAATGGCTATTTAATAGATAGAAAAGGATTTTATGGTTGTACAGAGTACAATAACGGTTGTGAATTTACGATTCCTAAAAAACTGTTAGAAAAGAGTATACCTCCAACTGTAGTAAAAGCATTATGTGAAAGTAAGACAACTAAAAAATTAAAAGGCTTTAAATCTAAAAAAAGTGGAAAGTCATTTGATTGTAAGTTGATACTAACAAAAGAAAACAAAGTTCAGTTTTCATTCGATTAAAAGGAGGATAAGAAAATGAAAAAAGGAATATTCATTTTAACTGGTATTATTTGGCTAGTATTAATATATTTAGCGCAAATATTAGCATACGCATTAAACACACTAAGTAATACTAGCAATAAGCAAAAGATATTTAGCGACATATCACAGTTGTTTATCCCTCCAGCTAAACACCCAATAAGCACTATTATTGGTTTTATAACTGATAAAAATACAGTGTTTTTTGTAATAGGTGGAATAGCAACAATTATTTGTATATATATTCTAATAAAACAATTATTTGAGAGTAAAGACGGTAATGAAAAAAATCAAGATTATAAAATTGCTAAACATGGTTCTCATGGATCAGCTAAATTTGCTGAGGATAGTGAATTGTTTTCAGAAGGTCATTATAAAAAAATGAAAGAAAACGACATTACAAACTATGTTTACAACAGTTTAGATAAATCATTAATAGAAGAAAGAAGTGATAAGGAATGACTACACTTTTAGGCGAATTAGAAAGTAAAGCAACTTCTATAAATAAAAAGAATTTAGTGATACAAGATTTTGATACCAAATGCCCTAATAGAAATATATTTGTAGTAGGAGGGCCAGGTTCTTTTAAATCGGCTGGCTATGTTATACCTAATGTTATTGTTAAAAATCAACAATCAATAGTTGTAACTGACCCTAGTGGCGAAGTTTACGAAAAAACAGCTAATATTAAACGTATGCAAGGCTATGATGTTAGAGTTGTAAATTTCAAAAACTTTTTAGCCTCTGATAGACAAAACTTTTTTGACTATATTGATAAAGATTCTGATTGTTCAATTGTAGCTGAATTAATTATTAAATCAGCTGGGGATTCTAAAATGAATAAAGATGTATGGTATAAATCTTCTGTAGGATTACTAAATTCATTATTGCTATATGCTAAATATGAATTTGAACCCGAAAAACGAACTATAGGAAATATTATTAAATTTATTCAAAACAATAAACCTAATCATGATGACGAAGGATCAGTTGAATTAGATAATCGCTTTAATGAATTACCTAAAGACCACCCAGCTAGAGAAAGCTATGAATTTGGTTTTGCAGTATCAGAAGGAAGAACAAGAGCAAGTATTATATTAACCTTTGTAGCCGATTTACGAAACTACATTGATAACGAAATTAGAAGTTACACAAGCGATTCTGATTTTGATTTACGAGATGTAGGATTAAGAAAAACTATTATATATGTAATGTTGCCGGTTTTGGGGAACACTGTTCAATCACTTTCTAGTTTATTCTTCTCTCAAATGTTTCAACAGTTATATAGGTTAGGGGACGAAAACGGTGCTAGACTTCCAGTCCCAGTAGATTTTTTACTAGACGAATGGCCAAATATCGGCGCAATACCAGACTATGAAGAAACTTTAGCAACTTGTCGTAAGTATGGTATTAGTATAACAACAATTGTTCAATCTATTTCACAAGCTGTAGACAAGTATAATAAAGATAAAGCAAACGCTATTATAGGGAACCATGCTGTTATTTTATGTTTAGGTAATGTAAATAACGATACAGCTAAATATATAAAAGAAGAATTAGGTAACGCCACTGTAGAGTTTGAAACAAGCAGTGAAGGTTCTTCTAGTGGTAAAGATAGCAGAAGTAAATCATCAAATAAAAACGTGAGTTACACTGGAAGGGCGTTACTAAATGAAGATGAAATAAGCAATATGCAACAAGACAAAGCTATTCTCATAACCAAGAATAGAAATCCCAAAATCATTAAAAAGCTAGCATATTTCAAAATGTTTCCTAATTTAACTGAAACATATATAGCACCTCAAAATGAATATAAACGTAAAAAGAACCAATCTATGATTGATAAGCATAATAGATTAAGAGAAGAATGGGATAAAAAACAAGAGAAAATTAAACAACAAAAACTAGAAGAATATAAAGAAGAACAAAGACAGAAAGAGTTAGAGGAAGAACAACAAGCACAAGAAGAACAACAAAATGAGGAAGTAAAAGAGAGTAAAAGCAAAAATGAAGAACAACAAGAAGATAAGAAAGACGAGCAACAAAAAATTAATGATTCTAAAAAGGCATTTTATGAAAAATTAAAACAAAAACAAGCTAAATAAAAGTAGGATTTTACATTACATGACATGACATGTAATGTAAAATCTGTTATACTTGTAATGAAAGTTGAGGTGGTTGAATGGATTGGATTAAAGACGCTGTTAAAGACCTAACTAATGGTATTGCAGACGGTATGATGAATTTTATATTTCAATTTCTTTATACGCTATTTTATGAGCCTTTAAAGTTCTTTATATGGTTGTTAGATAAAATACTTATTGACCCTAATAGTATTTCAAGTGATTACATTTCAAATGCGTCTATATTGGTTAATAGCTTAATCACTTCAATAGCAGTATGTGTGTTTGCTTTTAAAATGGTTCAAGTTATGAAACAAAATGCAGAAGGTAACGCTGAAAGCCCAGGTTATTATGTAGCACAATTATTACCGAGTTCGTTATTGGTGGCAGCTTTACCATGGCTAGTTGATATAATGACTAAATTATCTTATGCAGCCACTAGGGCATTTTTAGATGTAGGTCAAAAAAGTTATTTAGAAACTATTAAAGAATGGAGTTCTTTAAAAAAAGGTCAAGACGGATTTAAAGAAATGCTAGGTTCTATGGGGACTATGGCAGGTAGTCAAATTATGTTTATTCTATTTATTCTATTGATTTTAGTATTTACTGTAATATTTATTTTCCAATTTGTTAGTAGGATAGCTGATTTAATAATAATGAAAGTAGTTGCCCCGTTGGTAGCAGTTTCATTATTAGCAGATGAAAATAATTATGTAGGTGTATGGTGGCGCGAATTATTGGCAATTAGTATTCAATTACCATTACAAGTGTTTACTTTCTTTGGAGGAATAAATTTATTCTTTGGCGCAAAGTTAGACGTAGGCACATTATTATTAGGTATAGGATTCTTTATTATTACAGTTAAATCGCCTTCCTTTATTAGATCAATGGTTTACTCTACTGGAAGTGGGCGAATGGCGACTGGAATGGCTGGAAGTGGTGCAAAACTTCTAGTTAGAAAAATGTTATCTAAATAAAGAAAGGAAGAAAATTATGATAAACAAAGTAATATATAGTGGACGTATCGCAACTGATTTAAAATTAAGAAAAAGTAAAAATGATAAGTCTTATGTTTTCTTTAACATAGCTGTACCTAGGCAGTTTGATAATGATAGAACAGATTTTATTAATTGTGTTGTATGGGGAAAACAAGCTGAAAGTTTAGTTGATTATCAAAGTAAAGGTAATCTAATTATAATTGAAGGTTCAACTGAAACATATAAAAAGGATAATATTAATATGTCTAGGTGTTTGGTTGAAAAGACTATCTTTTTAGAAAGCAAAAAAGAAAACAAAAAAGATGACGTGTCAGAAGATGACGCTATAAGCCCAGCAGAAGAAGATAATAGCAACGATAAATCTATTTCTGATGATGATTTACCATTTTAAAACTATAAAAGGACGTGTGAAAACACGTTCTTTTTTTAAAAATAGGAGTGATTTAGATGAAAGTAACAAATACAATTAGATTTGAAGAAGAAAAGAAAAACTTAATTGATAATGTAGTAAATACGCTAGAAGAATATAAAGATGTTATCGACAGTGAATTGCGTAGTATTAGAAACACTAATTATTTAGTTATGAGAAATAATTTTAATGTTCAATATAGTGTACATAGACAAAGTTCAAATATAGAAGATATAGACCCTTTAGAATCATTGAAAGTTCAATTGAATTCTATGGAACATGGTTATACTGATATAAAATTATTGAAAGATTCATTTGAGAATTTTCAAGTTAAGTATGAGGTTTACAGGGACGCTGTGAGAGATTTAATTCACTTTTATGAAGTTAGTGGAGTATTAAAGAAGGAAATTCTAAAAATAAGACAATTTGATAAATGCTTAAAACCATTAACAGAAGGGACAAGCAAAAAGGCAGATTTAAACCCACTTTTAGAACTAGAGGGAGCCTTTAATGTAATTAAAGATTTTAATGATTTCAAGAATTTAGAACGTGTTGAATATCTACTTGAAAAAGACGAAGAGGGCAACATAAAAACGGATAAAAACGGACAATACACTGTAGATAGAGAATACTTTATAAGTAGAGTATTAAAATTAAAAAATAACTTAAAAAAGAAATATGAAATTAACCAAAAAGCAATTGCTAAACTTTATAGAAAGCATAATACAAGTGATAGATTAAAAAGGTATTTAGAATTTGGCAGACGCTAATAGCTCAAATATTTTACTGTGTATGGAGGTTTATTTATGAAAAGAACTGACAAATATAGAGAAGAATATGAAAGAGAAAGAGAGAGAGAAAGACAATCAAGAAATAACTATGACATCAACGAAGAAAATAGAAGAAGGTTCTATGAACATCAACAAAGAATGTATGAAGAACAAAGAAATAAAAAGTACAAAAGACGTAATAAATGGTTTGGATTTATCATTATTATTTTAGTAATTCTTTTAGTGGCTTTAGGTGTGAAATCATGTAGTAATAATGATGAAACACAAGAATCAAGTAATAATCAAGCACAACAAGATAATACAGATCAATACGTTCAACAAAAAGATGATGAATTAAAGAGTAAAGTTGAAGATACAAAGACAAGCATTGAAAATTCTAATGATGATACACAATCTAAACTTCAAGAATTAAAAGACGAAGTTAATAATCTAAAGAATAATGCTAATGATGATAAGGCAGAAAAAGTAGCAAATGATTATCAAGATACAGTAAACCAGCTAGACAATGCACAGACAGCTAAAGAAAATGGTAATGATAGTAAAATGAAAGAAGAATTGAATAAAGTAAATAGTAAGTTAGATGAAATAAAAGATAAAATAACATCTTGGTTTGATAAAGATAACAACAAAAACGAATAATGTAGGAGGGGTTTTTTGGGGAATTTAGATTTTGACCACGAAGGATATAGAAAACTATTACCATTAAAAGAATACAAAGATTCTATAAAACATAGCGACAGCAAGACTAGAAATCATTTTATTGGTATGGCTTTTAATAATAAAACAGATGTGTTTAGTCGTAACTTCTCTAATAAAATGATAAACATATTTCCTAAAAAAGAATTTTATATTCATATACAACAATTTCCAGAGAATGATAGCCCTTCTTATATGGTATACAACACTGATATTACAGCATTTATTCAGTTTAGGTTAGCTGGGCGATCAGAAAATAAGTATTTAGAAAAAATTATCAGAGATTATGGTGTATTAATAGAAGTTGAGGCCTTACATTCATTTAAAAAAGGTATGGGGGCAATGCTGGTAAATCAATTGGAAAAGTTATCAGATAAACTGTTCATACCTATATTTCTTTATGATACTAATTTAAAAGATGAATTATATTATCAAGACTTAGGATTCTTTGATACTACTAAAAAAGGGGATTATGGAGAACCACTTTTAGTATATAAACCTAAAACTCTAGAAACTAATAAAAAAGAAAAGCCTATTAAATCTTTATTCAAGAAAGTATTCAATATCAATTAGCCTACAGTATTAAAGAGGTGGGGTAACTCATTTCTTTAATACTTATTTTATTAATAGGGGTTTAACATATGGATTATACAAATCAAAAAAGAAAATACATAATATTTGGTGTTATTCTTGTTATAACACTTCTAATTATTGGAATTGCTTACTATTTAATCAGTTTGAATAATGCTAAGGGACAAATTAGAGAATTTGAAAAATTTATACAGCAAAATGATTATAAAAGCATTGCTGATAAGCTATCTAATAATGAACAAACTTTATCAAAAGTAGACGCTAAAAACTTTGTGTTATTTGTTAAAAGTAAAGAAAATCAGATAAAGTCCGTATAATTGT
>NZ_JAESKI010000039.1:0-5162 GCF_017892065.1 Staphylococcus sp. GDY8P120P
AAAAACACCTCCTTTTAAATTCATTTTATACGAATTCACCGAAAGTGTTTTTTTTTTATTCCCACATATTGGGGTCAGTTCAATGACGTCCGGCCTCTTTTTATTTATAAATCGAAATCTTCTTCTTCAATTTCAATTTCATTATCATTTTGATGATAAGAAAAGAAACTAATAACTAACCGATCTAAATGTTCTAAAGTATAACGATATTCTTCTATGGATGAAATAATCTGCATGATATTAGCGAAAGAATATGTTGTTTGGTAAGGATCTTTGATAATTTCACGTTGAAAGGCATCCATTAAATCTTTTTTTTGCGGATTCTCAATTTGACTGTCGAAGTGGCTAACGTCGTAACGTGCTTTTTTTGAAAGACTGATAAAAATTTGTTCATGATAAGCGATTAGCAAATCAATCTCTAATTTAATTTGTAGTAGTAATTCATTATTTAAATTATGAAGATCATTTTGGTATCGATTCATTCGTTTTAATACATCATAAGCTTGACGTGTACTTCGAACAACTTGCTTGAAGAGTATTTTTTTTCTGTTTTGTGCGTACATTTGCTTTTTAGTCCAAGGTCTTTCCTCTTCATAATACTCAAATGTTTGCTCTAACTTCGAAATACGTTTGCTAATTAGGCCTCTATCTTCTTTGATATGATGATATTCAGATGTGTCATTTAAAACAAGTTTGAACCATACAAATATGTCTGAACAAATATTCAAAGCGTTATAGTAAATTTTCGACTCAAATTTAGGGGGTAAAAATAAAAGATTAACTGCAGAAGAACTAATTACACCTACCATAACAAGTACAAATCTGTAAAATGCAGAAACATAAAAGTTACCAGTATGTGTTCCCATAATTATTAATGCAGTTATACTTGCAAGTGTAGCTACATGTTCCAAATTAAAACGGAATAAAATGGCAATTAATAGTATAACGGTAACACCCATGATTACTGGATTATTACCAAAAACTGTAACCATAACAACTGCAAGTAATGCACCTATGAGGTTACCAATTGCTCTTTCTGAAATTGTTTTAATGGAACGAAAAACACTTGGTTGCATCGCGATTACCGCACTGACTGCAGCGATTGCTTTTAATCCTGCTTCATCAGGGAACAGAGAAGCGATAAACAAAGCAAGTATAATAGCTATACCTGTCTTCAGAATACGTGCTCCTAATTTCAAATGTACCGCTCCTTCGTATATTTAATAAAATAATGTTTATACTTGTTATACAACGATTCCCTATAAAATTCAAGTTTATTTCATTTGACTGAATGCATAATCTACAGCTGCTAATGTTTGATCTATATCTTTTTTAGTGTGTTCAGTTGTTAAAAACCATGCTTCAAATTTGGATGGTGCAAGGTTAATTCCTTGATGTAACATGAGTTTGAAGAATTTAGCAAACGCTTCTCCATCTGAATTTTCAGCTTGGTCATAATGTGTGACAACTTCATTTGTGAAGTAAAGCGTCAATGCACCATATACTCTATTAACAGTTGCAGTTATATGGTGTTTTTGAATTAGTTCATTCAAGCCTTCCTCTAAGCGTTTTCCTAAATCGTTGAGATGTTCATATATGCCTTCTTGTTCTAATACTTCCAATAAAGCAATACCTGCTTTCATCGATAATGGATTACCAGCCATCGTTCCAGCTTGATACGCAGGACCTAATGGTGCGACTTGTTCCATTATCTCTTGTTTGCCGCCATAACCGCCTATTGGCAAGCCACCGCCGATAATTTTCCCAAAAGCAGTCAAATCGGGGTAAACTTTGTAAAGATCTTGCGCACCACCATAATGGAAACGAAAGGCAGTAATGACCTCGTCATAAATTACTAAACTTCCATTATTATGTGTGATTTCATTTACTTGTTCTAAAAAACCTTGTTTAGGTTTGACCATACCAAAATTTCCAACAATCGGTTCCACTAAAACTGCCGCAATGTCATCCCCCCAATAATTAATAGCTTCTTTATATGCGTCGATATCATTATAAGGTACTGTGATAACTTCTTGCGCAACGCTTTGAGGCACACCTGCTGAATCAGGAGAACCTAATTGGGAAGGTCCACTGCCAGCTGCTACTAATACTAGGTCTGAGTGACCGTGATATTGACCTGAAAATTTGATTATTTTATTTCTTCTAGTATATGCGCGGGCTACACGTATGGTTGTCATCACAGCTTCTGTCCCTGAGTTTACAAAACGAATTTTTTCTAATGAAGGAATTGCATCGCGTAATTTTTTGGCAAAGTCTATTTCCAACTCTGTAGGTGTACCATATAAAACACCCAGTGCAGCTTGGTCTTGAATTGCTTTTGTAATATGAGGATGCGCATGACCAGTTATAATTGGGCCGTATGCTTGTAAATAATCAATATACTTATTTCCATCTACATCATATAGATAAGCGCCTTCTCCAGATTGCATCATTACTGGAGCACCACCTCCTACAGCTTTATATGAACGAGAAGGCGAATTGACGCCACCTAATATATATTCATTTGAAAAATTTTGAAGTCTTTCACTTTCAGTAAATTTCATTAATATCAACCTCTTTTAATTTAATATTTTCGTTTATTATCGTATCATATAATTAATATTAAAAAGAAATAGGGTGAGTTATTTGTTAAAAAAAGGAGATCAATTTCCCAAATTCAAACTAGAAAATCAAAATGGGGACATTATTTCTAATGAAACGCTTAAAGGAAGTAAAGCAGTAATTTACTTCTATCCTAGAGATAATACGCCAACTTGTACTACAGAAGCATGTGATTTTAGAGATAATTTATCTTATTTTAATAAACTTGATACACAAGTATATGGTATCAGTGGAGATACAAAGAAAAAACACCAAAATTTTAGCAATAAACTTAACTTGAATTTTGATTTGCTGATAGACGAGGATTATCAATTATCTAATGAAGTTGGTGTGTATCAATTAAAAAAATCTTTTGGTAAAGAATCTATGGGGATAGTAAGAACTACATTTGTCTTAGATGAAAATGGTATTATTATAGATGTAATTGAAAAGGTTAAAGTAAAATCACAAATGGAAGAACTAAAAGCTATTTTGGGGTGAGATTAGATGAAGGCTGTCAGTTTAAAACGATTGGATGGATTAGAAGGAGATTTAGTTGATACTTTTCCAAATGTAAATTTTGTATTTACGAGTGGTATTTCGGAAATAAATGATAACGATAAAAAAGATCTAGATATTTTATTTGGATATGATAGTGCAATAGATCAAACATTCTTAGAGGAATGTCCAAATTTAAAGTGGCTAGCTTGGTATTCCACTGGGGTTAATAAGCTACCATTAGAGTACATTGATAACCAAAACATATTACTTACTAATGGGAAGGGTGTGCACGCTAAACAAATGTCCGAATTCATCATAGCTTTTATTTTAGACGATTATAAGCATATGAGCACTTCTTTCATTAATCAAAAACATAAATATTATGATTCTAAATTAACTGGTAAAAGAGTTAGTGGACAAAAAGTTTTATTTTTAGGAACAGGTAGTATTGCACAAAAAACAGCGAAAATAGCAAATGCAATGGATGTAATTGTTCAAGGCGTCAATACTTCAGGACATTCAGTAGACGGTTTTTCACAAGTATATGCGATTGATGAGTTGACATCAGCTCTACCTGAAGCGGATATTGTTGTAAACACATTACCGGAAACAAAAGATACGATTCATTTACTTCAAAGAAGCCATTTCGAGGCGATGAAAGATACTGCATTGTTTATTAATGTAGGCAGAGGCACTATCGTGGATGAAAATATTATAGCTAACGTTTTAAAAGACAAATTGATAAGACATGCATATTTAGACGTGTTTGAAAATGAACCATTAAATCCAGATAATCAACTCTACAACCTAGATAACATTTCAATAACAGCGCACATTACGGGGAATGGGATAGAAAATCAGGAAGAAGTAACTGATATTTTCCAAAGAAATCTAGTATATTTTCTCAATAACCATGAGCTAATTGAGAATGTGGTTAACCCTCAAGCAGGATATTGATTGAAATGAGCTTTAGTTATTGACATTTCCTTAACTCAACCGTTATATTAATATTAAGTAATAATTATTATTAAATAGAAAGATGGTGAGGGAAATGAGTGCAGAGATGGAAACAGTTGAACATCAATTAGAAGATTCAATAGCATCGTTAAGAGATAATGGCATTAGAATAACGCCACAAAGACAAGCCATTTTAAAGTTTTTAATTGCTTCAGAAACGCATCCAACAGCTGATGAAATTTATCAAGCACTTTCACCTGATTTTCCAAATATAAGTGTTGCAACTATATATAATAACTTACGTGTATTTAAAGGCATAGGTATTGTAAAAGAATTACCTTATGGAGATGCTTCAAGCCGTTTCGACTTCAACACACATAATCACTATCATGTTATATGTGAAAATTGCGGCAAGATCGTAGATTTCCACTATCCACAACTCCATGAAGTTGAACAGTTAGCTCAGCACGTAACAAACTTCGATGTAACGCACCACCGTATGGAAATTTATGGTTTATGTAAAGATTGCCAAGATAATGAAAAATAATAGCATCGATTAAAATTTATAAAAATTAATTTACTAAAGTGTGAGGCTTCGTTTTATTAACGAAGCCTTTTTCTTATCTATAATATAGAAGAAACAACAAATGAAAGAAGTAAATTGATTTATAAGCGCAGTTAAATGGTTCCAATATACTTCCATTTTGGAAACTTAATTGAATGGATATACTCAAAATCATCCTATAATTCATCAAAATACTTACACTTTTTAATATTTTAATACATATTAAAAATAAATAGTTATCTCTAAGGTAAAATTTAACTAAAAAGATTTAGAATTTGAATTGACGATTGTGATTAAACTTGATATTATATAAAAGTCGTCAAAACGAGATGGCAACCAAAAACAAACCAAACAAAAAAATATTACAAAGTGTAAATTTGACACTTGTTAAAACCTTTGAATGGTTATACAATATTAAATGTTGAGTTAACAAACGAAATAAAGTTAAATAAAAATAAACAAAATTTATTATTGACTTAACAAAAACTTAATGTTACAATTAATTCTTGTAACGCATCAATGAACATTGAAAACTGAA
>NZ_JAESKI010000004.1:0-2554 GCF_017892065.1 Staphylococcus sp. GDY8P120P
ACTAACCCTTAACTAAACTTGCAGACGAATGTCGGCATAGCGTGAGCTATTAAGCCGACGATTCGACAAGTTTTGGGATTGTTAAGGGTTCCGAGTCTCAACGTCAATAAAGCAATTGGAATAAAGCAATTATGTTATTGATTTTAAATTTTTTATATCAAAATGGTCTGTTTCTGTTAAATCATAACCAGAATGAAAAAGAAGTTGAGCTTCTTTTGAAATACATGGTATTTTTCGATCTTTGTAATTAGTTTCTGAAAACCAGTCATTTTGGAAAACATAATTACCACCTTCTGGGTTTGCTTGGGTAATTGATCCATCATCATTTAGATTTATAGGATGAATATCTAAATACCCATATTCTTCATGCTTAAGTTCCATACGTGAAGGCATCCAATCAACTTCTATTTTGTATCCTATATCTTCTAATTTTTGTATAACTTTTTGAGTGTGTTGAGCGTCAAAATCTATATCTATATCTCTGTGTTCTCTTTGTTGTTTTCCAGTTAATACATCTACCCCCCAGCCACCATCTAACCAATAAGTTACTTTCATGTGTTCAAATAAATCTAAAATATAAAATAATTCTTTTTCTGTTACATTATTATTTTTCATTTTATCCCTCCTAACTTGGGAATTTGAAACGAGTTGAAAACGAGTTTCTTCTTGTCTTGATACTATATAGAAATAACTCAAAGATATAAAAAGTCATTTGAATGTTGATATAACAGTATTTTTGGTTGTTTTTGTTGTTGAAAGAAAATTTGACATGAAAAAACCCCAGTTATATGATTAAGGTGTCGAATCAAAATCAAAACTGGAGGCTTTTTATATGCAATATAATACTACTAGATATGTAGACGAAAATCAAGATAATGAAACATTAAAAGATATGACGAAAAGTGGGAAACAACGCCCATGGAGAGAGAAGAAAATTGATAATGTAAGTTATGCAGATATACTAGAAATTTTAAAAATAAAAAAGGCTTTTAACGTAAAACAATGTGGTAACGTCTTAGAGTTCAAGCCAACTGATGAAGGTTATTTGAAATTACATAAAACATGGTTTTGTAAATCAAAATTATGCCCAGTTTGTAATTGGAGGCGTGCTATGAAAAATAGTTATCAAGCTCAAAAAGTGATTGAAGAAGTGGTTAAAGAAAAGCCAAAAGCACGTTGGTTATTTCTTACGCTATCAGCACGAAATGCAATAGACGGTGAACATTTAGAACAAAGTTTAAAGCATATGTCTAAGGCTTTTAATAAATTAAAAATGTATACAAAAGTTAAAAAGAATTTAATCGGATTTTTACGTTCAACCGAAGTAACGGTTAATAAAAATGACGGTAGTTATAATCAACATATGCACTTTTTATTGTGTGTTGAAAATAGCTATTTTAAGAATAAAGCTAATTATATAACTCAAGAAGAATGGGTTACTTTATGGCAAAAAGCATTACAAGTAAATTATCGACCAGTAGCAAATATTAAAGCGATCAAACCAAATCAAAAAGGCGATAAAGATATTCGAGCAGCTATCAAAGAAACCTCGAAATATTCGGTTAAGTCATCTGATTTTTTAACTGATGATGATGAAAAAAATCAAGAAATTGTAAATGATTTAGAAAAAGGTTTATATCGAAAACGTATGTTGAGTTATGGTGGTTTGCTTAAACAAAAACATAAAATTTTAAATTTAGATGATGCCGAAGATGGCAATTTAATTAATACAAGTGACGAAGATAAAACAACAGACGAAGAAGAAAAAGCACATTCAATTACTGCAATTTGGAATTTTGAAAAACAAAATTATTACTTAAAAGATTTGAAACGTTAGCTAAAAAGCTAGCGTTTTTTTATGTTTTTTGCCCCTGCGGGAACTATAGGATTAACCAGCATGGTTACCCAGTTTTTACGCGAAAAATAATTTTGTGCGTAAATGGGCAGTGTCTGAATTTTTTTGCCAGTACATGCCAAATTTTTAATTTGCATGTAACTGGGCAGTGTCTAAAAAATAGTCACTGGTTTTGCTCAAATTTTTGTTTGTGGAATTAGAATATATTTATTTGGCTCATATTTGCGTTTTAAAAGCTTGTGTAGGTTTTTAGGTATAAAACTATATGATTTACCCTTAAATCTTTAAAATGCCCCCTTAGAATTCAAAATAAAGGTATTTAAAATTTGGTATCTTTGAAAATTTAAAAATAAAAAATGCTATTACAAATTAGTGCTGGTGACACTGAATGTTGTAATAGCATTTATGCAAATAGTCGATAAGCTATTTAATCTATTTTTCTAAGATATATTATAGCAAGAACACGCATTTATGCCGAGAAAATTTATTGATGTTGAGAAGAACCCTTAACTAAACTTGCAGACGAATGTCGGCATAGCGTGAGCTATTAAGCCGACCATTCGACAAGTTTTGGGATTGTTAAGGGTTCCGAGGCTCAACGTCAATAAAGCAATTGGAATAAAGCAATTATGTGATTGATTTTAAATATTTTATAACAAAATGGTCTGATTCTGTTAAATCATAACCAGAATGAAAAAG
>NZ_JAESKI010000040.1:0-2205 GCF_017892065.1 Staphylococcus sp. GDY8P120P
CTACATTTGCCATTTTCTTTTCTCGCCAAGGTCTTATTTTTCCACTTTTTGTTTTGTCGATTAGTACACTTGATTTTTCATCTGAATTAATGCTATTATTATTGTACATAATTAATACAGAAACCCCCTATGTAAATTTGTTTTTGTGTGGTAACTTAAACAATAACATAGGGTATTTTTCTGTGCAAGGATTTTTAAAGGTACATTAACCTTATAAAGCCAATCACACCAACACTTTAAACGCGATGTAAACTATAAAATAAAAATGACGTTATTTCTATATGTATCAAGATAAGAAAGAACAAGTTCAAAACCATCAAAAAAAGACACCTTTTCAGGTGCTTTTTTTATTTTATAAACTCATTCCCTGATCTCGACTTCGTTCTTTTTTTACCTCTCGGTTATGAGTTAGTTCAAATTCGTTCTTTTTAGGTTCTAAATCGTGTTTTTCTTGGAATTGTGCTGTTTTATCCTTTACCTTGTCTACAAACCCCTTAAAAACGTTTTTAAAGGCTTTTAAGCCGTCTGTACGTTCCTTAAGGAATTCCTTAGTGCTTTCATAGATTAAACTCACATCACGCTTTAAATCGCTTATTTTAGACTTTAAAGACTTGTTTTCTTCAAGCAACTCATTATAATCATTTACATTTTCATTAAATCGCTCTACAAGACCACTATATTTTTCTTTAACTTGCCCATGTTCTTTACTTAATTTTTTATATTCTCTCGCCATATCAGTACTCATGAGATTTCTAACATGCTGTTTTAACCTATCGTTATCTCTCGCAGCAGTCACTAAGTTTTTATAATCACGCTCCGATATAACAACATTTTTGGTTGGTTTCTTTTCTGTTTTCATTATTTCTTTTCCCAAACCAAACATGGACTTTTCACCCGTTGGCACTTCAACACTTTTCATGTGTCGTTTCGCTGGTACTTCTAAATCTGATTTAACTTTATCGCTATAAGCAGTCCATTCATCTTTTTTAACTGCTAAATTTTTTTCTAGAAAATCAATCTCTTTTTCCAAAGTTTGTTTTTTAAATTTAGCTGTCTCAATATGTTTACGGTCAGAGCCACGTTCACCACGCTTCAACTCAAAACCCTGTTTTTTCATATGCTCGGGGAATTTATCTTGTAGCCATAACAGTTCTTGACGATTAAACACATTTTTTCCTTGCAGTTTTCCATCACGCATAGGCACAACACCTAAATGCATGTGAGGGGTTTGCTCATCATTATGAACTGTTGCATAAGCAATATTTTGCTTGCCATATCGTTCGGAAAATAATTTATAACTTTCCTCAAAAAATCGTTTTTGTTCTCCTGGATCCAGTTGCTCAAAAAAATCTCGGTCAGATGTTACTAGCAACTCATTTACAAGAACAGCATCTTTCCTCGTTTTTCTTGTACCTGTTTTTTGTGATTCAATAATTTCTTTGACACGTTCGTTGTAATCAATATTTTTATCATTTTTCAAATCATAATTTTCACGTGTTCGCTCATGGTCAATATCATCATTCGTTCTACTTTTTCGCTCTCTTTGATTATGAAATTGCATGCCTTTTAGTCCAGCTGATTTCACTTTTTGCATTCTACAAACTGCATAACTCATATGTAAATCGCTCCTTTTTAGGTGGCACAAATGTGAGGCATTTTCGCTCTTTCCGGCAACCACTTCCAAGTAAAGTATAACACACTATACTTTATATTCATAAAGTGTGTGCTCTGCGAGGCTGTCGGCAGTGCCGACCAAAACCATAAAACCTTTAAGACCTTTCTTTTTTTTACGAGAAAAAAGAAACAAAAAAACCTGCCCTCTGCCACCTCAGCAAAGGGGGGTTTTGCTCTCGTGCTCGTTTAAAAATCAGCAAGGGACAGGTAGTATTTTTTGAGAAGATCACTCAAAAAATCTCCACCTTTAAACCCTTGCCAATTTTTATTTTGTCCGTTTTGTCTAGCTTACCGAAAGCCAGACTCAGCAAGAATAAAATTTTTATTGTCTTTCGGTTTTCTAGTGTAACGGACAAAACCACTCAAAATAAAAAAGATACAAGAGAGGTCTCTCGTATCTTTTATTCAGCAATCGCGCCCGATTGCTGAACAGATTAATAATAGATTTTAGCTTTTTATTAGTTGAAAAAAGCTAATCAAATTGTTGTCGTGATCAATTACTGCAAAGTCTCGTTCATCCCACCACTGATC
>NZ_JAESKI010000041.1:0-2752 GCF_017892065.1 Staphylococcus sp. GDY8P120P
ACAATTATACGGACTTTATCGTTGCTAACTTTAATATTTACATTTGAATATTAAAATGTTACAGTACAGGCTAAGTATATTAATTAGTGAAAGGAGGTAATAGCTATTTTAGCTATTAAAGGGAATAGTCTGTCCTTTTTTAAACTAAACAATGATATAAAAACAGTTGCCGGAGCTTTGCCTCTACTATGGATAAGTTTAAAACAAGATCATCAACATACTTGTTTTATGTAGTGAAATATGCATATTTGTATGTTTTGACTTTCGGCACCGGTAATTTTTATCTGTGTTTTTTTTGTGTGCAAAAAGAAATTGATTCTTAGGGACTGCTACTCCTTTCCAATTATTCTAATTACCACTAGAGCAAATTGTGAAAGGATGAAAGAAATGAATTTTAATAATAAAACAAAGTATGGTAAAATACAGGAATTTTTAAGAAGTAATAATGAGCCTGATTATAGAATAAAACAAATAACCAATGCGATTTTTAAACAAAGAATTAGTCGATTTGAGGATATGAAGGTTCTTCCAAAATTACTTAGGGAGGATTTAATAAATAATTTTGGAGAAACAGTTTTGAATATCAAGCTCTTAGCAGAGCAAAATTCAGAGCAAGTTACGAAAGTGCTTTTTGAAGTATCAAAGAATGAGAGAGTAGAAACGGTAAACATGAAGTATAAAGCAGGTTGGGAGTCATTTTGTATATCATCACAATGCGGATGTAATTTTGGGTGTAAATTTTGTGCTACAGGCGACATTGGATTGAAAAAAAACCTAACTGTAGATGAGATAACAGATCAAGTTTTATACTTCCATTTATTAGGTCATCAAATTGATAGCATTTCTTTTATGGGAATGGGTGAAGCTCTAGCCAACCGTCAAGTATTTGATGCTCTTGATTCGTTTACGGATCCTAATTTATTTGCATTAAGTCCTCGTAGACTTTCTATATCAACGATTGGTATTATACCTAGTATCAAAAAAATAACCCAGGAATATCCTCAAGTAAATCTTACATTTTCATTACACTCACCTTATAGTGAGGAACGCAGCAAATTGATGCCAATAAATGATAGATACCCAATAGATGAGGTAATGAATATACTCGATGAACATATAAGATTAACTTCAAGGAAAGTATATATAGCTTATATCATGTTGCCTGGTGTAAATGATTCTCTTGAGCATGCAAACGAAGTTGTTAGCCTTCTTAAAAGTCGCTATAAATCAGGGAAGTTATATCATGTAAATTTGATACGATACAATCCTACAATAAGTGCACCTGAGATGTATGGAGAAGCAAACGAAGGGCAGGTAGAAGCCTTTTACAAAGTTTTGAAGTCTGCTGGTATCCATGTCACAATTAGAAGTCAATTTGGGATTGATATTGACGCTGCTTGTGGTCAATTATATGGTAATTATCAAAATAGCCAATAGTATTGAACAAGGTATATAGCTGATATAATAAGGTGAATTTTTAAATAATATTAATGCAATTAATATTATTTTGATAACTCAATTATGCTAGTATTTTCTTCAAATATGAATGGACTACTGGGTGGAAGATAATTAACTAATCTGTATTCTTCTAATTTGAAATGAATAAGTTTCAAAGTACTAAGATATAGGATTAGTCATCCATTTTTTTTAAATCAGTTTAACTAGATGTTTTGTTTGTCGAATGACAAAAAACTCTTATTTAGTATAAATGAATAGATAATCCTTCCAATAATAATTGGGAGGATTTTTTATTCTCCCTAAATACAAATGTAAGTTAATGAAATATATACTTGAAGATGTTTATGGCATTCTAAAAATGTAGTCTTTGGCAGTTAATTTATGTAGTCTCTCTAGAGAACAACTTGAAAGTATTCGGGAATGCGTTCAGCTTCATAAAACCCTCCTCAATTATATAATCTGAAACCCTCTTGCTAAGTTCTTCTTCAACTTTTTGAAAACCTTTTAATATCATTTGATTTCTCACTTTATTAGCGTTCGTAAAAGTACACTTTTATAGACAAAAAGGAAGAAGCTTTTTCTAGCTCCTTCCCTTCTGATAAGTGATCATAATTTAACTAAGCGTTCTATGAGTTTAGCTTCCGCATTGAAAAACCAGCTGCCAATTGTATCTTCTCCATTTTCATTCTTCAATTGCTATCTTTAGATAGGCAAAGGCGTAACTTTTCAGCAGTCTCTTTCTTGAATTAAATTTATATAGTTCATCAGTTCTGTTACCCCTTTAAATTGATTCATTAATTTGTTGTCCAAGTTCTTCAAAGCAAGCCGAAAGGAATGTTCAACTTTTTCATAGCTTGGTATGTCTATTTCATTTAACAGTTGTTTCATATTTTCAATATAATAAACAGTTTTTCTTAAACTGCTAATGACCAGTATTTTACGCAATTCGGATATAGAAAACATGCGGTAGCCGTTTTCTTTTTTTCTTTCCGAATGGACTAATCCTTCTGATTCCCAGTGGCGAATTGCCGAAGTGTTTACACCTGCCACTTCGGCAGCTTCTCCAATACTCATCCAGTCTTTTAACTTAATATTTTTATAGGTAGTAAAATCTGCTTTCTGAATCATAAGAAGTATTTCTTCTACTCTCTTTTTTTCTACTTGGATTTGATACTGTTGTTCATTTATTAGAGTCAAGTCCAGACTCCTGTGTAATATTCTATAAAATTTTTTTACAATTTATACTTATCAAAATTGATGTATTTTATTGTTGAATTAATGCATTGATGATTTT
>NZ_JAESKI010000042.1:0-700 GCF_017892065.1 Staphylococcus sp. GDY8P120P
AGTACCCAGAACACGTGATGGCCATTTTTCACCCACAGTGTTTGAACGTTATCAACGAAACGAAAAAGCCCTCATGGCTTCAATGTTGGAAATGTATGTATCAGGCGTTTCAACTCGTAAAGTATCAAAAATTGTGGAAGAACTTTGTGGTAAATCCGTCTCTAAGTCCTTCGTTTCTAGCTTAACAGAACAGCTAGAACCTATGGTTAACGAGTGGCAGAATCGTTTATTATCAGAAAAAAATTATCCTTACTTAATGACCGATGTACTCTATATAAAAGTACGAGAAGAAAATCGAGTACTCTCAAAAAGCTGTCATATAGCGATTGGAATAACCAAAGATGGCGACCGTGAAATTATCGGCTTCATGATTCAAAGTGGCGAAAGCGAAGAGACCTGGACAACATTTTTTGAATACCTAAAAGAACGCGGTTTACAAGGTACGGAACTCGTTATTTCTGATGCGCACAAAGGATTAGTCTCTGCCATTAGAAAATCCTTCACCAACGTAAGTTGGCAAAGATGCCAAGTTCACTTCCTAAGAAATATCTTTACCACCATTCCTAAAAAAAATTCAAAATCTTTCAGAGAAGCTGTTAAAGGAATTTTTAAGTTCACAGATATTAACTTAGCGCGTGAGGCTAAAAATCGATTGATTCATGATTATATCGATCAACCAAAATATTCAAAAGCTTGCGCA
>NZ_JAESKI010000042.1:861-2819 GCF_017892065.1 Staphylococcus sp. GDY8P120P
CAGGAGTCTGGACTTGACTCACTTCCTTTATTATTTTTCATTTTTTTAAACTATTTAATACTAATGTCTTTTATAATAGCTTTTCATATATTATATAATCAATCTTTATAAGTCCTTTTATAAATTTCTTTTCTACCATTTTCGATAAATTCCTGTTTAATATTTTTAATTCCATAAACAATAGTTTCAATAGGATAATATTCTTCAACTATATCTTGATATTCTTTTGCTTTCTCAATATCTATATTTCCATACATTCTTAATATATCTTCTCCAAAATTTGTTCCTATTTCTTCTTCACTATCTTCAAGTAAGTATATAAAATCACAATATTCATCTATAATTCCAGAATCTCCAAAATCAATTATTCCAGTTAATCTATTATTGCCATCTAACAATAGATGATTACAACTAAAATCATTATGGCATAAACACTTTTTACCCTCAAAAACTGTTGTTGCATTTAGTCTTTCCATAAAACTTTCTATATAATCTTTTTCTATATCAGTTAAATCATTATAAATAGTTTCACGCAACAATATATACTCTTCTAATACATTTTGTTTATTATCAATAGTACATTCACTAATATCTGTATAATCTAAACCGTGCATTTGTCTTAAAAAACTGGCAATATCTCGTTTTAACAAATTTTGTTCTTCTTCTGACATAGTAGAATAAATTTCTGGTGTTAAAAAAGTTCCTTTAATTTCTTTATAACCTAGTATAGATAATTCATCACTAATATACGAATATTCAATATTAGGAATTTTTACATTAGTTTCTAAATTTGTATTTAAAAAATTATATATTGCTTTTTCTTTTGCATAACCTTTTTTCTTATTAGTACTAAATTTTGTTTTAAAAATGTATTCATTATTAACTAAATATGCCACACTATCATAACCACTACCGATTATTTCAATACTATCTACTTTGAAATTATCAAAGTAATGCTCAATTAAATATTTCATTGCCTTAACATTTGTGGCATTATCATCATATCTATATTCCATTAAATAACAATCTTCTTTTTTGCCCTCGTGTAATTCATGTTCTGGCAAATCTTCAATAATTCTAAAACCAGATTTTTGGTATGCCCTTATTGCTCTTGGATTATTTTTATGAGGGTCTAAAATAACTGCATTAGCATTTCTTTCTTTTTTCAAAAATTCAAAAATCAATTTAATATATCTTGTACCAATTCCTTTACTCCAATAATTTGGCTCTCCTATAAATTGATCCATACCATAGACTATCTCATCAGTTTTTGGATAATGATAATCAGTATATAACTCATCATACATTTTATATATTTGTCCATATCCAATAGGAACATTGTTATATTCAATAATTACTCTAAAAACTTCATCTTCCCAAGGCTCTGTATAATGTTTTTTTAATGATTCTAATGTATATTTTTTATCTCTACCACCATAAAATTCTAATACTCTTTCATCAGTTAACCATTTTAACATCAAAGGAAAATCATCATCTATTAAAGTTCTTATACATATTTCATTTTCAACTATATTCATTTATTTATCACCTTTTTCATAATCATATACATATACTATTTCATCTTTATAATCATTTTTACCACCTAATTTTTCATATACATGGCAAGCTCTAGGATTACCTTTATCAGTTATTAAAAACATTTCAGAACAACCAATCTCTTTAGAATATTCCTTAATAAAAGATAATAATTTTGAACCATAACCTTTGTCTTGATAGTTAGGTAACATTCCTATTGAGTGTAAATAAAACATTGTTTTTCCATCAGGTCTTAAAAGTGTATAGCAATATGCAAATCCTATAATTTTATTATTTTCTTTAGCTATAAACCCAAATGAACTGGTATCATTAAGAAATCCTTTTAAATTATCAATATCAAAAACCATATTATCATCAATTAAAACTTCTTCCATAAACTCAGTCAAGTCCAGACTCCTGTG
>NZ_JAESKI010000043.1:0-609 GCF_017892065.1 Staphylococcus sp. GDY8P120P
TTGAATTCGGAATTAACGTTGACATATTGCAAGTCAGTTTTCAATGTTCATTTTAAATATTTCCTATTGGAGCGGGTGATGGGAATCGAACCCACAACATCAGCTTGGAAGGCTGAGGTTTTGCCATTAAACTACACCCGCTTATTTTATTAGAATCAGATAATGTATTTTGATGCGGCCGAGAGGACTTGAACCTCCACGGGATAAATCCCACTAGGCCCTCAACCTAGCGCGTCTGCCATTCCGCCACGGCCGCTCGGTTGACACTACGATGTTTAGTTCATCAAGATAACGTATTTCATTGTAATATGTTTGAAATGTTTTGTCAATAACTTTTTAAAATTTCTTTTACAAAGTTAACAACTGAAGTGTTTGTTTACGTATGATTTTCGCAACGTTTTATATCTTATAATATAAACTACATATCGTCAATGCGTTCGCATAATAAAAAAGAGTAAAAATAATCATTTAAAGTTTTTATTTATATATATATACAAATTTCATATAAATATTACTTTGGTATTCGGGTAAAGCTCTGGATTTTATTAAAAATTAAGTGAAAAGTGAAAAAAGAAAGCTGAATTCATGAAATTGAACTGACCCCAATTT
>NZ_JAESKI010000044.1:0-1668 GCF_017892065.1 Staphylococcus sp. GDY8P120P
AGAGAGGTCTCTCGTATCTTTTATTCAGCAATCGCGACCGATTGCTGAACAGATTAATAATAGATTTTAGCTTTTTATTAGTTGAAAAAAGCTAATCAAATTGTTGTCGGGATCAATTACTGCAAAGTCTCGTTCATCCCACCACTGATCTTTTAATGATGTATTGGGGTGCAAAATGCCCAAAGGCTTAATATGTTGATATAATTCATCAATTCCCTCTACTTCAATGCGGCAACTAGCAGTACCAGCAATAAACGACTCCGCACCTGTACAAACCGGTGAATCATTACTACGAGAGCGCCAGCCTTCATCACTTGCCTCCCATAGATGAATCCGAACCTCATTACACATTAGAACTGCGAATCCATCTTCATGGTGAACCAAAGTGAAACCTAGTTTATCGCAATAAAAACCTATACTCTTTTTAATATCCCCGACTGGCAATGCCGGGATAGACTGTAACATTCTCACGCATAAAATCCCCTTTCATTTTCTAATGTAAATCTATTACCTTATTATTAATTCAATTCGCTCATAATTAATCCTTTTTCTTATTACGCAAAATGGCCCGATTTAAGCACACCCTTTATTCCGTTAATGCGCCATGACAGCCATGATAATTACTAATACTAGGAGAAGTTAATAAATACGTAACCAACATGATTAACAATTATTAGAGGTCATCGTTCAAAATGGTATGCGTTTTGACACATCCACTATATATCCGTGTCGTTCTGTCCACTCCTGAATCCCATTCCAGAAATTCTCTAGCGATTCCAGAAGTTTCTCAGAGTCGGAAAGTTGACCAGACATTACGAACTGGCACAGATGGTCATAACCTGAAGGAAGATCTGATTGCTTAACTGCTTCAGTTAAGACCGAAGCGCTCGTCGTATAACAGATGCGATGATGCAGACCAATCAACATGGCACCTGCCATTGCTACCTGTACAGTCAAGGATGGTAGAAATGTTGTCGGTCCTTGCACACGAATATTACGCCATTTGCCTGCATATTCAAACAGCTCTTCTACGATAAGGGCACAAATCGCATCGTGGAACGTTTGGGCTTCTACCGATTTAGCAGTTTGATACACTTTCTCTAAGTATCCACCTGAATCATAAATCGGCAAAATAGAGAAAAATTGACCATGTGTAAGCGGCCAATCTGATTCCACCTGAGATGCATAATCTAGTAGAATCTCTTCGCTATCAAAATTCACTTCCACCTTCCACTCACCGGTTGTCCATTCATGGCTGAACTCTGCTTCCTCTGTTGACATGACACACATCATCTCAATATCCGAATAGGGCCCATCAGTCTGACGACCAAGAGAGCCATAAACACCAATAGCCTTAACATCATCCCCATATTTATCCAATATTCGTTCCTTAATTTCATGAACAATCTTCATTCTTTCTTCTCTAGTCATTATTATTGGTCCATTCACTATTCTCATTCCCTTTTCAGATAATTTTAGATTTGCTTTTCTAAATAAGAATATTTGGAGAGCACCGTTCTTATTCAGCTATTAATAACTCGTCTTCCTAAGCATCCTTCAATCCTTTTAATAACAATTATAGCATCTAATCTTCAACAAACTGGCCCGTTTGTTGAACTACTCTTTAATAAAATAATTTTTCCGTTCCCAATTCCACATTGCAATAAT
>NZ_JAESKI010000044.1:1740-1890 GCF_017892065.1 Staphylococcus sp. GDY8P120P
TTCCTTTAATAAACCACCATATGAAATTAATCTTTTTCGATAAAGTCCTTCCTCCAAATCAGCTAAACGCTGCAAATTTCTTTCTTCGTCATCAGTCATAAAATCTGTATCTTTTACTGGATATTTTGCAGTTTCATCAATGGCTGATTT
>NZ_JAESKI010000045.1:0-1251 GCF_017892065.1 Staphylococcus sp. GDY8P120P
GGAAATTCTATTACAAGTAATAATATGGTGGGTTTTGACTTTAGGTTTTCAACACTGGGGTACTACGACCCCCCAGTGTTGTTCATTGTTCACGGTCACTTTTTGTGTATAAACGATTGAATTATGATGTTATTTTGTGTATTATTGACTGTAATAGTTGAAAGGTGGTTACAATTATGAGTAAAAGATTGCAAGTGACTTTGAAAGATGAGATGTCGGAAAAGTTAGATGAATTGGCGAAATATTTAGGAGTTTCAAAAAGTGCGGTAATTGCGTTGGCTTTGCAAGATTTTGATAAAAAACATAAAAATAGATAAAAAAATACTGCCATGTGGCTATGGCAGCATAAACTTGTATTCGGAGGTAATTATATCATGGTAAATAAAGCATCACAAGGTAATGTAAGAACTAGAAATTGGACGTTTGTAATTTACCCAGAAAGTGTTTCTGAAGGTTGGAGAGATATATTAGATGATGAACATATACAATGGGTTGAATCTCCATTACATGATAAGGATACTAATCCAAATGGAGAGATAAAAAAGGCTCATAAGCATATATTGGTTATGTATGATGGTGTTAAAAGTTATAATCAGATATTAGAATTGACCGAAAGAATAAACGCGACTGTTCCACAAAAGTGTGGTTCTGCTAAAGGTCTTGTTAGATATATGTTGCATATGGATAATCCTGAGAAATATCAGTATGATCGTGAAGATATGATTGCTCATGGTGGAGCAGACATTCTAGAGATGTTAAAACCGACGTCTGCAAGTAGATATGAGATGTTTAAAGAAATGACTTCTTTTATAGTTGAAAATGACATAAGAGAATACGAAGAACTATGGATTTATGCTATGGAGCATAGATTTGATGATTGGTTCCCTTTGTTAGCTGATAATGGTACTTTTGCTATAAATACGTTTATAAAATCTAGAAGACATAGAATAAAAGATAACAAATGAATTAGCTAGCCGTTATGGCTAGCTTTTTGCTTTAGCAAAAAAGGGGGGATTGGGGGTTTACCCCCAACAAGTGTATTTGCAGAACGAAATGAGCGTAAGCGAATGAAGTGGCTAGCAAATACGATGCTTGCCAAACCATATTATTACTTGTGATAGGAGAAATACTTTTGACGAACAAAGAAATAATGATAGCCACTTCAGTGGCGATTGGTGCCGGTTTTAAGTTGGATTAATTCCAACTTAACAACCAATCCAAATCATTACTTTCGATATCGTGAAGTCAAAA
>NZ_JAESKI010000046.1:0-1377 GCF_017892065.1 Staphylococcus sp. GDY8P120P
TAACAACCAATCCAAATCATTGATTTCGATATCGTGAAGTCAAAAGGAAATTCTATTACAAGTAATTTTTTGGTGGGGTTTGATTTTGAAATTTTAGCAATCACTTTTTTGATTGCTTGGTTTTGAATTTTTGTTTTGAGGAGAGACATTGGGGGGTACTACGACCCCCCCAATGGGTGCAATGTGCAATGTGAAAAAATCGACTTAAGCCTTGATATTATGGGGTTTTTGACAATTTTAGACACAAAACTTAACAAAAGTATTCATGAAAACTCTAGACTTTTATGGATAATATACTATATAATACAGAATAAGGATTTAAAAAGGAGGGGTTATAATGGCTCGAGAAAAAGTTGGAATAACATTAACACCTGTAACGATTGAAAGGCTGAAAGATATATCAGAAGAGATGGGATTGAGTAAATCTCAAGCGATATCTATGTTAATTAATAATTACTATATTGAAAAAGGTAAAAAGGGGGATAGAGACAGTGGAAAATAAAAAAAGAACCTAGCTCCCAAATAGCTAAGTTCTCTAAAATCTTTATTCAACACTGTTATTTTACCATGGCAAAATATATTAAAGCAAGAACGTGGGGAATGGTTGTATATCCACAATCTGCCCCTGAAAATTGGACAGAATTACTTGAAGAAACTTATTTACAATTCGCAATATCTCCTTTGCATGATAAAGATGTTAATCCTGATGGAGAAATTAAGAAAGAGCATTGGCATGTCATACTAATTTGGGATGGACCTGTTACTCAAAATGCAGCATCAAAAATTGCTGAGAAGGTAAATGCACCACAACCAGTTAAACTTGAAAGTGTTCGTGGAGCGTATAGGTATTTCACGCATATGGATAATCCTGAAAAGTATCAGTATGATGAAAAAGATATAAAAATCTATAATGGCTTTGATATTTCTAACTATATTGCTCTTACTAGAGAAGAAAAGTATGAAGCTATTTCAAGGATAAAGAAGATTATTATTAGTGAAAACGTAACAGAATATATAGATTTATTAAGTCTTTTAGAAGAAATGGATTATAACCTATTTAAAGTTGCTTGTGATAATACATTTACTATTAATGTTTTAGTTAGATCCAATAGACATAAACATGATAATTAATTTTGAATTAGCTAGCCACTATGGCTAGCTTTTTGCGTTAGCAAAAAAGGGGGATTGGGGGTTTACCCCCAACAAGTGTATTTGCAGAACGAAATGAGCGTTAGCGAATGAAGTGGCTAGCAAATACGATGCTTGCCAAACCAAAAAATTACTTGTGATAGGAGAAAAACTTTTGACGAACAAAGAAATAATGATAGCCACTTCAGTGGCGATTGGTGCTGGTTTTAACTTGGATTAATTCCAAGT
>NZ_JAESKI010000047.1:0-624 GCF_017892065.1 Staphylococcus sp. GDY8P120P
GTAAATATTAAAGTTAGCAACATAATGTAAAACCTAAATCAACCAATTTTATAAAAACTTTTAGTGCCTTGTCTTCATCTGATATTTATGGACTGGGGAAACCAACTGGACGAGATAGAAGGTGGGGGTGTATTTCGCAACTGAAAATTGAGCCATTTCGCAATTTAATTTTGAGCCACTTATGAATGGCTATTTTCAAGCCACTTTTGCGTTTCTCTCATTCGGTAAGATGGGCCGATCATATTCACCACGTGCGATTTATGCGTCAAGCGATCCGTCAATGCGGCGGTCAAAATAGGATCATGGAATACCTCTTCCCATTTCGCAAAAGACAGGTTGCTCGTAATAATGGTTGAGGATCGACCAGCACGCAACGACAAATGTGTAAACAGTAATTCAGCCCCTTCTTTATCGAAGGAAATGTAGCCTAATTCATCAATGATAACGAGGTCATATTTCTCAAATCGCAATTCGAAAGAGCGTAAGGTCCTTTCGGACCGGCTTTCCTTCAACTGATTGATTAAGGACGAGACACTGGCGAAATAAACCTTGTAGCCCGCTAAACAAGCTTCTACCCCTAAGCCGATCGCCAGGTGGCTCTTGCCGGTTCCTGGAGAACCGGTC
>NZ_JAESKI010000048.1:0-858 GCF_017892065.1 Staphylococcus sp. GDY8P120P
ATCCTAGAACCACTTTTCAAGTCAGTTAGCCAAATCGATGAAGAAAGCGACCGTGAAAGAATGGACGCTATTGATAAGCTAATGGAGCAACTATTGGAAGAACGCAATAACCTTATTGCACTGATGTCCAAAGGTTTCCTAGAACCTGCTCTTTTTAATCAGGAACGAAATGTTTTAGATAGTGAGATTAAAAATCTTACTACCGAAAAAACAAACCTGGTAACGAACTCTGCGAGTGGTGTTTTGCGAGCAAACGAGATAAAGGACCTCATTAATTATGTGTCAGCAGATAATTTTAATGGTGACTACACGGAAGAACTATTTGAAGAATTTGTAGTGAACATCATTGTAAATTCCAGGGATGAGCTGACATTCAATTTGAAATGCGGTCTTTCCCTGAAAGAAAAGGTGGTGAGATAAATGGCATATATTCCATATGGATACAAAATTCAAGATGGAGTGGTTACTGTCGATGAAAAGGCAGCAGGTCAAGTAAAGGTATTCTTTGAGAAATACATATCAGGACTATCCCTTACAGTGGCTGGCGAACAGGCAGGTATTGAAAAGACACATTCTGTGATGGGGCGCATTTTGAAAAACGTCAACTACCTTGGAAATGATACGTATCCAGCAATTATTGATAAAGAGATATTTGATAAAGCTGAAGAAGTTAGAGATAAACGTGCAAAGGATTTAGGACGAGTGGTAGAGCTTGCCGCTTTCACCTCTCCCCCTCCCAAAGAACGATTCAAAATGAAAAAGGCAGATAATAAGATGCCAGTGGATCCTTTTGAACGAGCAGAATACTTATACAGTCTGATAGAAAGCGAGGAATAAAGTGACAGAGAAAAATATAAT
>NZ_JAESKI010000049.1:0-714 GCF_017892065.1 Staphylococcus sp. GDY8P120P
TATCTATCTGTTGTTGTTTTCTTTAATAATTCATCAACATCTACACCGCCATAAACTATCATATCTTCTTTTTGATATTTAAATTTATTAGGATCGTCCATGTGAAGCATATATCTCACAAGACCTTTCACACTTCCTGCAATCTGCGGAATAGTCGCATTCAATTCTTCTGTAATTATTTTTATCTGTTCATAAGATTTATTACCCTCATACATCACTAGAATATGATAATGCTCTTTTTTCATCCTACCTTCTGTATCAGTATCCCTATCATGTAATGGAGACACTACAAATTGAATGTGTAACTCTTTTAAATACTCTAACCACTCGGCTTTTGCTGATTCTGGATATAAAACAAATGTCCAATTACGTCCTCTTGAATTTTTCTTGTTTTCAGTTTCTTTTATTACATTTTCGCTCATGATATAATAACGGTGCTAATACACTTAACAAAATTTAGTCATAGATAGGCAGCATGCCAGTGCTGTCTATCTTTTTTTGTTTAAAATGCACCGTATTCCTCCTTTGCATATTTTTTTATTAGAATACCGGTTGCATCTGATTTGCTAATATTATATTCTTCTTTGATTCTATTTAATATCTCATTTTCTTCTGTTGTAAGTCTTAAAGTAACAGCAACTTTTTTCTCTTCTTTTCTATCTACAACCATCACTGTACCTCCCAGCATCTGTTTTTTTCACTTTAACATAAAAA
>NZ_JAESKI010000005.1:0-3054 GCF_017892065.1 Staphylococcus sp. GDY8P120P
CATAGCGTGAGCTATTAAGCCGACCATTCGACAAGTTTTGGGATTGTTAAGGGTTCCGAGGCTCAACGTCAATAAAGCAATTGGAATAAAGCAACTTTGTTATTTATAATTATTTGATTGGAGGTGTGAATATGTTTTTTAAGTGTTCTATATGTGATGAAAAATTAAAGAGAGGTTATAAAACTTTAGCATGTGAGAATAACCATACTTTTGATATTGCAAAAGAGGGTTATTCGAATTTAATTTCAGGGCATAAAAAAAGTAAATACGATAAAAAATTGTTTATTGCTAGAAGAGAATTGAATGATAGTAGCAATTTGTATTCGATATTAATTTCAAAAATCATAGAAATTATTAAAAAATATGAGATTAAAACTAAAAATAATGTGATAGATGTTGGTACTGGTGAGGGTTATATTTTAAATGAAATTAGTAAAACATTTCTTGGTGAAAATGAATTCTTAGGTATAGACATTGCAAAAGAAGGTGTAAAAAAAGCAGCAAAATCATATAAAAATATAAATTGGTTGGTTGCTGATCTAGCTGATATACCAGTTATGAATGGGAATGTAGACTTTTTAATTAATGTGCTTAGCCCTTCTAATTATGATGAGTTTAAAAGAGTTCTAGATAAAGAGGGGAAATTGATAAAAATAATTCCTAATAGTGATTATTTAAAAGAAATAAGGAATATAGTCTTTAGTAATCATAAAAATAAGGATTATGATAATTCTGAGGTTATAGATTTATTTGAAGCTAATTTTAATAAAATTGAAATGATAGACATTAGTTATAAGGTTAAATTAAATAAAGAAGAATTGAATAAATTACTTGATATGACGCCTTTAACGTGGAATTTAAGTGACGTAGAAAAAGAAGGAATAATTAAGAAAAACTTAAGTGAAATTACGATGAGTTTTAAGGTTTTGGTTGGTGGTTTTAAAACGAGTTGAAAACGAGTTTCTTCTTGTCTTGATACTATATAGAAATAACGTTCTTTTTTAAAATGTTGTTTCAAGCTTGATGTAACAGTGTTTTGAAAGATTTTTAGTGTATAAAATAAAATTTGACATAAAAAAACTCCAGTAATAAGATTAAAGTGTCGAGCTAAAATCAAATACTGGAGGTCTTTTTATATGCAAGACAATCATACAAAATATATAGATGAAAATCAAGATAATAAAACACTAAAAGACTTAACGAAAAGTGGGAAACAACGCCCGTGGAGAGAAAAGAAAATCGATAATGTAAGTTATGCAGATATACTAGAAATCTTAAAAATTAAAAAGGCTTTTAACGTAAAACAATGTGGTAACGTCTTAGAGTTCAAGCCTACTGATGAAGGTTATTTGAAGTTACATAAGACATGGTTTTGTAAATCAAAATTGTGTCCAGTTTGTAATTGGAGGCGTGCTATGAAAAATAGTTATCAAGCTCAAAGAGTGATTGAAGAAGTGGTTAAAGAAAAGCCGAAAGCACGTTGGTTGTTTCTTACACTATCAACACGAAATGCGATAGATGGAGATACTTTAGAAAAAAGTCTTAAACATTTAACTGAATCATTTAGAAGATTATTTAAATATAAAAAAGTTAGTAAAAATTTAATTGGTTTTATGCGTTCGACAGAGGTTACAGTTAATAAAAATGACGGTAGTTATAATCAACATATGCATGTTTTATTGTGTGTTGAAAGTAAATATTTTAGAGGTTCTGAGAATTACATTTCTCAAAATGATTGGATTAATTTATGGCAAAAAGCATTACAAGTTAATTATCGGCCAGTAGCAAATATTAAAGCGATCAAACCAAATCAAAAAGGCGATAAAGATATTCAAGCAGCAATCAAAGAAACCTCGAAATATTCGGTTAAATCATCTGATTTTTTAACTGATGATGACGAAAGAAATCAGGAAATCGTGAATGATTTAGAAAAAGGTTTATACCGAAAACGTATGTTGAGTTATGGTGGATTGCTTAAACAAAAACATAAAATTTTAAATTTAGACGATGCCGAAGATGGCAATTTAATTAATACAAGTGACGAAGATAAAACAACAGACGAAGAAGAAAAAGCACATTCAATTACTGCAATTTGGAATTTTGAAAAACAAAATTATTACTTAAAAGATTTGAAACGTTAGCTTAAAAGCTAGCGTTTTTTTTATGTATTTTTGCCCCTGCAGGAACTATAGCGTTCAACCGGCATGGTTGACCAGTTTTACCATGAAAATTTTAATTTGCATGTAAATGGGCAGTGTCTGAAAAATTCGCCACTGGTTATGTACAAAAAATGAGATAAACAATTTAACTTTTTAAGTTATATAAATTTTAGGGAGTTCCAATCAAATTAGAAAAATATATATAAAAGTTATATCGTTTTTCTGGCTTATGTTTAAAAAGTACAAGTGATTGTATTTAAAATGACTTTAGCAACTTAAGTAATATGTCTTTTGAATACAAGTTAAATGTCAGAAAGATGTACCCTTATTTTGCTCATATTTGCGTTTTAAGAAACATATATAAATATACAGGTATAAAAATATATAAATATAGAGTTTGCTCTAAATACCCCCTTAAAATTCAAAATAAAGGCATTTAAAAATTAAGAAAATAAAAAAGCTACTAGCAAAAAACTAGTAGCTTAAATCTTAGTTAAATTTCTATGTAGTATTAATTTTTATATCTACGCTACAACGTCGATTCTAGTTCGTGCAGTATTAATTTTTATATCTGCGCTACAACGCCGATTCCTTAAAACTAAGATAAAAATTGACGAAGGTCGATTATGGTTTTTTACGCGTTCTTTTTAGAACGCATAAGTGCGCCCTTACGGGCCCTTACGGGATTTAACTAGATTATAACGACGAAAAATAGACCTGTAAAGCAATAACAGTTGGGTCTACTTTGTCTACTGGGCAGACAAGAAAAGAACACGCATTTATGCCGAGAAAATTTATTGATGTTGAGAAGAACCCTTAACTAAACTTGCAGACGAATGTCGGCATAGCGTGAGCTATTAAGCCGACCATTCGACAAGTTTTGGGATTGTTAAGG
>NZ_JAESKI010000050.1:0-568 GCF_017892065.1 Staphylococcus sp. GDY8P120P
AGCTAAAGGTAAGACATTGGAAAATATATTTAGACAGAATCAAAAATAAATGGCAATTTAACAAAGGGGGATATATATGCTAATTGATTTGAACAATATAGCAAGAAGAAAAGATGGAAAAGAAATTGTTCAAGGTGTGAGTTGGCAGATTAAAGAGGGAGAAAAATGGATGTTATATGGTTTGAATGGGGCAGGTAAGACGACACTATTGAATATTTTAAATGCCTATGAGCCAAATACGTCAGGTGAAATGACTTTATTTGGTATGAAGCCTGGAAACAAAGGATATTCTGCTGAAAATGTACGCCAGCAAATTGGATTTGTATCTAGTAGTTTAATGGATCGTTTTCAAGATGGTGAAATTGTTTTAGATGTAGTAATGAGTGGGATATTTAAGTCAATCGGTGTGTTTCAGGATGTACAACAACAACACATAGATTTGGCAAAACAATATTTAAAGCAAATGGGAATGACTCAATTTGAAAATCAATATTATGGTTATCTTTCTACTGGAGAGCGTCAAAAAGTGTTGATAGCAAGAGCTTTGATGGGGAGCCCTAAACTTTTA
>NZ_JAESKI010000051.1:0-765 GCF_017892065.1 Staphylococcus sp. GDY8P120P
GCTGGCTGTTTCAATAACGTTAATGGCGGTATTTTATAGGCTTCGTTTTCTACTTCTCCTGCCTCAGATATAGAATTTGAAGCTGCATCTTCATCATATGCTTCACTTTCTTCTAATTCGTTTAAAGGTTGCTCTGTAATTCCATTATCTTCTTGATTCATTTGCTGCGCCGCACTTTGATTATTTCGATCAAAAACACGTTTAGACCTTTTATTTTGAGGTTGTGCTTGTTGAATATCTTCATCTTTATAATCGTTATGACCATAAATCGGAATTGATTGTTGCTCAGTCGTGTTGCTGCTAATCTCAGGTAAATCAGTGACATCTTTAACGTTATTTTGAGATTGTGATTGCTCAGCTGCTTTTTCAGCTTTTCTTTCTGCTTTTATACGTGCTTTAGCATCTTTCTTAATTTTATTTTCTTTACGACGCTCTTTAAGATTTGCAGAAGCATCCTGACTTTTTATTTTCATTTTTTCAAAAGCAACTTTAGATACATCTCTATGTCTTTGTTTTGTCAATAAGATAAAACTAGAAGCGATTAATAATATCGTTACAATAATAACTCCGACAATTGAAATAAGAGGTATTAATAATGCCAATAAGTAATGTCCCAATAAGCCTCCACCAAAATTTGGAAATGTCGTATGTTCATAAGATTTATAAACATATGATAGCACAGGCTCTCTGAGCGATTGTGCTCTATGCATGAAATAGTATACTATTTGAGTCACAAGTAACAATGCAATTTGTAAAACAAATGCG
>NZ_JAESKI010000052.1:0-637 GCF_017892065.1 Staphylococcus sp. GDY8P120P
ATGCTGGTGATTGCTTCGTAATCAGAAAAGTCTTCAAGCTTTATAGAAATACCTAACTCATCCCACTTATACTCCAAAATATGATGCGTTTCATCTTTACTGAGTTTATCAAATTCATGTGCAAACCCAATTCTTGAATAAAGCTGGGGGTACCGTGCCAACCGTTTTTCGATTCCAGGCATTCCAATTAATATCATTGCGATATCATTTCTATCGTATATATCCCTGAGTTGTTCTAAACTTTGAATTTTTAATCGATCGATTTCATCTACAATAACGAGGTCAATATCTTCAAATGAATCTGTCGTATATTTCTCTTCTTCAGTGTTCTTTGCTCTGTATATGCTTTTCACCATATTTATTCTAAAGCCAATGGAATGAATGTCTTCAGTCATTTTTGTCGCTCTTATAGGGGGCGCAGTATAGAAAATGGTTCTGGATTCGAGTATACTGTCGTCGAGATTTTCTGATTGTAATTCCTTTATATTTGTATAATCTATTTCTTTTTCGATAGCGTCCCAATTGGCAAAATATCTGGAAGACAATGTTTTTCCGACACCGGGTAGACCGTAACAAATGCCGATATATTTATATTTAATACATGCAGCACAAAACTCTGCGAACCTTTTATATTCTT
>NZ_JAESKI010000053.1:0-650 GCF_017892065.1 Staphylococcus sp. GDY8P120P
GTACTTACATTCGAACAAGGCTTACCTACCGCTTTAAACGGTAAATCCTATAAATTAAGCCAATTAATTTTGGATTTAAACAAATTAGCGGGTAAACATGGTATTGGAAGAATTGATCATGTAGAAAATAGACTCGTCGGTATTAAGTCTAGAGAAGTTTACGAAACACCTGCAGCAGAGGTTATAATCAAAGCGCATAAAGCACTCGAAACGATTACTTTAACTAAAGATGTCGCTCATTTTAAACCTGTTATTGAAAAACAATTTTCGGAACAAACGTACAATGGACTTTGGTTTTCTCCACTAACTGATAGCCTAAAAGCGTTTGTAGATAGTACACAAAAATTCGTTTCTGGTGACGTACGTCTTAAATTATTTAAAGGTAATGCCGTTGTAAATGGTAGAAAATCGCCGCATACACTATATAATGAAAAATTAGCGACTTATACAAAAGAAGATGCATTTAATCAAGAATCTGCAGTCGGCTTTATTGATATCTTTGGTTTACCTACAAAAGTTAATTCTATGTTACACGGCGGATATTCAGATGAGTAATAAAGCTTGGGGCGGAAGATTTAGTGAGCAACCCGAAGACTGGGTCGATGAATTTAATGCCTCCATTCACTTTGATAAAACGCTCATCCAATATG
>NZ_JAESKI010000054.1:0-700 GCF_017892065.1 Staphylococcus sp. GDY8P120P
ATCTAAATGCCCATTTTTTAATTTCTTTTTAGCCTCTTTAAATAATCCAGAATAAACTAATACCTGTTTACCTTTAAGTGATTTATAGAATGCATCAAATACTTTTTGATTTATTAAATAATCACTATCTTTACCAGAATACTTAGCCATTTCATATAACTCTTTATTGTTATTTTGTCTTATTTTTTGAACTTGAACTTGTGTGATTTCTGAAATGCCCGTTACATCACGCCATAAATCTAACCATTCTTGTTGACTAATATAATANNATTGTGAAATACGATTTATTTACTGCAATTAACACATGAAAATGAGGATTATAATCATCTCTTTTTTTATTATATGTAATCTCTAACTTACGGACATATCCCTTTATAACACTACCTACTTTTTTTCTTTTTATAAGTTTTCTAAAAGAATTATTGTAACGTTTTATTTCATTTTCTAATTCATCACTCATTACATTAGGTGTAGTCAAAGTTAAAAAGATAAATTCCTTATTTTCTTGCTGCTTAATATATTGCATCATCAAAGATAAACCTAAAGCATCTTTTCTAGCTTTTCTCCAAGCACAGACAGGACAAAATCGATTTTTACAAGAATTAGCTTTATATAATTTCTGTTTTTCTAAAGTTTTATCAGCTACAAAAGACAGAAATGTATTGCAATCTTTAACTAAATCCATTTGATTCTCTCCAAT
>NZ_JAESKI010000055.1:0-983 GCF_017892065.1 Staphylococcus sp. GDY8P120P
ATCCAGACTTTCTAAACTATCTGGCATATTGGGTAGGAAACCAGAATCATTCCAAGCTTTTATCGGTTCTTTTTTTGTTGTTCCGTGCCTCCTATGATGATAGTTATATATAATGAAATTTGATAATTTTTCATCCAACTCTTTAAGAGTAAGCAGGGAAGGGCTGTTCTGATTGCCAATATATCCAGGCAAATCTTGTAGAAACAATTGATTAATGGTTGAGAAGAATCTTTCTATTTTCCCCCGTCCTCTTGGAACACCGACTGCGGAGAAAACCAAGTTGATTTTTAAATCAATGGCGACTTGTTCTAAGGGATTGGAAGTAAAGTCGCTCCCGTGATCTGTATAAAACTTTTCAGGTATACCACATATTTGCCAATCAAAGTTCCTTTTTCTCCATATTGCTTGGTGTAGAACAAGTGCTGTATGAATGGCAGTCGGGTCTTGGAAAGTTAAAAAATACCCAGCAATTGCCCGACTATAGTCATCTAAAATAATTGTTAACCAAGGTCTTTCTGGATTTCCTTTTTCGTTCAAAACAATGATATCTAATGGAGTATGATCAGCTTGCCATATCTCGTTGGGATAGTTGGCTTCTCGTCGGTGAATTAAATCATGAGTGTTTTGATACTCTTTTTTTCCTTCATAGGCGAGTTTTTTAAGTCCAGGGGATAAAAATCTGGAAATCGCATACACCTGATAATAACTGGGCTGCTTCCAGTTATTCTTTTTGCATGTCTCACAAATTTTTCTATGAATTGAAGTTACTGAATTTCTTTTATGATTCAGTATTAAATTCTTAATCTCTTCTTGTACCTCTTTTTCCACTTTAAAAATGCCGGAGTCTCTGCGACGCTTTCGGATCAAACCCACTAATCCAAACTGTTCATACTGACTCACCCAATATTGAAGCGTCCGTTTTGAAACATCAGAGTCTTCAGCAACTGCTCTCAAACTTTTCTCGCGGTTAAGATATGGGGCAA
>NZ_JAESKI010000056.1:0-899 GCF_017892065.1 Staphylococcus sp. GDY8P120P
AATACTTGTTTATCTGGACGATTTTCTTCTTTAATTGTCTCCACTATTTCTACAAGGCCTTTTTTGGATAATGCTTCAAAATTATAATAAAGCTTACTTTCTGTTAGTCCGCTCATTTTATCAAAAGGTATAGGTTCTGATAGCTGTTTTTTTAATAAATAAGGGTAACTGTTTTTTTCCATTAATTTCCCTAATATAAATATTTGGATAGACATTATTAAAGGCTCCTTTTTTCTTAATACCTTTATTTTAACAGAACTAAAGAAGGTGTTAATAGTTTGCAAGCGTTTCGTTAGTATTTTTATAATTCTCAAAAACGATATCGGATTCTTTTTTATAAAGAAACGTAACGATAACAATATTAACGAACATAGCAACGACACCTACAGCTGCCATAGATAAAATATAAGGTGTTTGTGGTATGCTTCCAAAAATGTTTGCAAAGTGACCCTGAACTGAATAATACATTGGGGAAATATGACTCATCCAGTTATAAACTGTAGGCATCATATCACGACTCATTGTTGCCCCATTAGCAATTGTTTGTATGAGTAAAATAGGAATATTTAAAATCATACCTGCCTGTCCTATTAAGAATACGACGATTGCTGTAAAGTTAAAGGAAACCCAATAATTCAATACTAATTGACCAAAAATACTTAAGAATTTATCAGCTTCTAAGTCATTGACTAAATAAGCAATACCTAAAGAAATGACAGAAGAAGCTAATCCAATGATTAGAGCTGTTAGTTGCACATAGATAAACAACTTGGTTTTACTAGCTCTGTGTCTGTTTTCTTTAAATGCACTAACTAATTGCATCGCTCCAATCATTGCGCCTACATATCCAGCTAAAGTTAAAAACATAGGTAACATTTTAAAATTCATGCTTGATGGCA
>NZ_JAESKI010000057.1:0-785 GCF_017892065.1 Staphylococcus sp. GDY8P120P
AATGCTGCAGTTATTTTAAGTGATTGCGAAACCCACGAAGACGTTCAAACTTTAACTCATGAAATAAAAACGGAATTAAAACATGTATTGCCCGAATATATGATTCCTAAAAAGTTAATATATATGAAGAAATTACCGCTTACGATGAATGGAAAATTAGATCGTAAAAAGATTGCTGAGGCTATAGAGAAATGATTCCATACGGCGATTTTACATTCTTTCTTATAGCATTTGTTATTTTGTTACCAGTTATTATATTAGGATTTATGGGTAAGCAGAGCAAAATTTATAATGGTTTGAGTACAGCAGTCATGATTATATTAATATTTTCATCGAATAAGCATCATCTATTTGGACAAGCTTTTTTGAGTTTAGAACTGATAAATTTTATCCTTTATTTAATTTGGCAAGTGTTGATTATCATATATTACTGGAATTCTCGTGCTAAAAATAATACAACAGCAAAATTTATATCGGTTATTTTTCTCTCTGTTTTGCCACTTATTGTTGTGAAAGTTATGCAAAGATCGTGGTTTGGAATGGCACAGTTAAAACTACATGAGAGTAAAGTCATAGAATTCATCGGATTTTTAGGCATTTCGTATGTTACTTTTAAAAGTGTTCAACTATTAATAGAAATTAGAGATGGCTCAATCAAAGAGATTAAATTTTGGAAAGTCGTACAGTTTATATCTTTTTTTCCAACCATTTCCTCAGGACCAATTGATCGTTACAAACGTTTTGTGAAAGATGACAATAAAATTCTGAGTGGAAGTGACTATAAT
>NZ_JAESKI010000058.1:0-693 GCF_017892065.1 Staphylococcus sp. GDY8P120P
TGCTGATTATAAGAATTATCTTTATTATTTATTGTCACTTCCGTTGCACGCATAAAACCAACAAGATTTTTATTAATTTTTTTATATTGCATCATTCGGCGAAATCCTTGAGCCATATCTGACAAACTCTTATTTAATTCTTCGCCATCATAAACATTTTTAACTGTTAATGTGAGAAACAACCAACGAACTGTTGGCTTTTGTTTAATAACTTCAGCAACAACCTTTTGTGACTGAATGCCATGTTTCATTGCTCTCCTCCAGTTGCACATTGGACAAAGCCTGGATTTACAAAACCACACTCGATACAACTTTCTTTCGCCTGTTTCACGATTTTGTTTATACTCTAATATTTCAGCACAATCTTTTACTCTTTCAGCCTTTTTAAATTCAAGAATATGCAGAAGTTCAAAGTAATCAACATTAGCGATTTTCTTTTCTCTCCATGGTCTCACTTTTCCACTTTTTGTCTTGTCCACTAAAACCCTTGATTTTTCATCTGAATAAATGCTACTATTAGGACACATAATATTAAAAGAAACCCCCATCTATTTAGTTATTTGTTTGGTCACTTATAACTTTAACAGATGGGGTTTTTCTGTGCAACCAATTTTAAGGGTTTTCAATACTTTAAAACACATACATACCAACACTTCAACGCACCTTTCAGCAACTAAAATAAAAATGACGTTA
>NZ_JAESKI010000059.1:0-852 GCF_017892065.1 Staphylococcus sp. GDY8P120P
GAATTCTATTAAATACGTACCAAGTAAAGACTATAAAGCTTTTACTTCTTCTTTAAGAAAGGTTTATGGGGCAACATCACTTAAAGCTTGTCATACTGCTTTTGAAGCATTTAAACAACAATGGTCTCAATATCCTGTAGCGGTTGATGTTTGGAAACGTAACTTCACTCACGTTGAACAGCTGTTTGATTATGGTAGTAATATTCGTAAAATCATATATACAACTAACGCGGTAGAAAGTATTCATTCTAGTTACCGAAAGGTTACAAAAAAAGGTGCATTCCCAAATGAGAATGCACTCTTAAAATTACTCTTTATTCGAACGAAAGAACTTCAAAAGAAATGGTCCACTGGTTACATTCCAAACTGGTCTATGGTTATGAACCAGCTTCTTTTATATGATCAAATTAAAGATAGAGTTATTAAGTATCTTGAATAACTTACACACTTAATTTGACAAAGCCGTACGACGAGTATGGTTGCTATAAACCATTTATTTTGAGCGTCTTTCATATTACTAATGTTGGCGCTAATTTTTTGATCTACTAAATTGATAATATCTTCTTTTAATGATTCAGATTCTATCATTCTTTGATGACTTTCACTTTTAATATCATTCTTCAATTCGTTTTTTACTTCTCTTAAAGAGCTTTCTATTAAATCAAATCTTGTGTTCATATGTTTTTCTAGCATTTGAAATTCTGCTATAGTTACGTAGTCATTATTCATATATCACACCTCACTTTATATAAATCTACTATGAATGGTTTTATCGTTTTCAGTTTAAATTACATTAAATATTTTTTCACTTCCATATTATACATATATATTATACTACAATTTTGTATTGTT
>NZ_JAESKI010000006.1:0-2509 GCF_017892065.1 Staphylococcus sp. GDY8P120P
TGCAGACGAATGTCGGCATAGCGTGAGCTATTAAGCCGACCATTCGACAAGTTTTGGGATTGTTAAGGGTTCCGAGGCTCAACGTCAATAAAGCAATTGGAATAAAGCAACAAATTAAATTGATATAAAATGATGTTTTCAATTTTTTATATCAATTTAATTCGCTAATATTTTTGTTTGTAAATGCTATATTATTATTTGTAAGGAATGTTTAATTATTACTTAGGAGTGATGTTAGTGGGTAGAAATAAAGAATTTTTAATTGAACAAGAACAAAATGAAAGAGTTTGTCCTGAATGTGGGGCTGACGTTTGGATTCATTGGGCAGAAACCCCGAATTTGAAGTGTCCTGAATGTGGTTATGAAGATACAGTAAAGCAATGTTCTAATTGTACTGGATTAATTTCTGTAGATAGTGATGATATAGTTTGTGAAAATTGTTTTGAAAAAGCTATGGAAGACTAAATAATATTTTATTGATAATTCTCTGTTTTAATAAGTTTTTTGAAACGAGTGAAACGAGTTTCTTCTTGTCTTGATACTATATAGAAATAACGTTCTTTTTTAAAATATGTATTAATCATTGATATGACAGGGTTTTTCTTTGTTTTTGAGCGTGAAAGAAAAAATTGACATAAAAAAGCTCCAGTAATATGATTAAGTTACGACGCTTAAATCAATACTGGAGGTCTTTTTATATGCAATATAATACTACTAGATGTATAGACGAAAATCAAGATAATAAAACATTAAAAGATATGACGAAAAGTGGGAAACAACGCCCGTGGAGAGAAAAGAAAATAGACAATGTAAGTTATGCAGATATACTGGAAATCTTAAAAATTAAAAAGGCTTTTAACGTAAAACAATGTGGTAACGTCTTAGAGTTCAAGCCAACTGATGAAGGTTATTTGAAATTACATAAGACATGGTTTTGTAAGTCAAAATTATGCCCAGTTTGTAATTGGAGGCGTGCTATGAAAAATAGTTATCAAGCTCAAAAAGTGATTGAAGAAGTGGTTAAAGAAAAGCCAACTGCACGTTGGTTGTTTCTTACGTTATCGACAAAAAATGCGATAGATGGTGAAACTTTAGAACAAAGTTTAAAACATTTAACTGAATCATTTAGAAGATTGTTTAAATATAAAAAAATTAGTAAAAATTTAATTGGCTTTATGCGTTCGACAGAAGTTACGGTTAATAAAAATGACGGTAGTTATAATCAACATATGCACGTTTTGTTATGTGTTGAAAATGCGTATTTTAGAAAAAAAGAAAATTATATTACGCAGACCGAATGGGTCGATTTATGGCAAAAAGCATTACAAGTTGATTATCGACCAGTCGCAAATATTAAAGCGATCAAACCAAATCAAAAAGGGGATAAAGATATTCAAGCAGCTATCAAAGAAACTTCAAAATACTCGGTTAAATCATCAGATTATTTAACTGGAGATAGCAAAAAAGATTCCGAGATTGTTGATGATTTGGAAAAAGGTTTATATCGAAAACGCATGTTGAGTTATGGTGGATTGCTTAAACAAAAACATAAAATTTTAAATTTAGACGATGCCGAAGACGGTAATTTAATTAATACAAGCGACGAAGATAAAACAACAGACGAAGAAGAAAAAGCACATTCAATTACGGCAATTTGGAATTTTGAAAAGCAAAATTATTATTTAAAAGATTTGAAACGTTAGCTTAAAAGCTAGCGTTTTTTTATGCTTTTTTTGCCTTTGCGGGAACTATAGCGTTCAACCGGCATGGTTGGCCATTTTTACTATGCAAATTTTAATTTGCATGTAACTGGGCAGTGTCTTAAAAAATCGACACTGGATTTGCTTAAATTTTTGTTTGTGAAATTAAGATATATTTATTTGGCTCATATTTGCGTTTTAAGAGCTTATATAAGTTTTTAGGTATAAAACTATATAAAATACCCCTAATTCTTCAAAATACCCCCTTAAAATTCAAAATAAAGGTATTTAAAAATTAACAAAATAAAAAAAGCTACTAGCCAAAAACTAGTAGCTTTAGTCTTGATGTAGTATTAATTTTTATATCTACGCTACAACGTCGATTCTAATTCGTGCAGTATTAATTTTTATATCTGCGCCACAACGCCGATTCCTTAAAATGAATATAAAAAATCGACGAAGGTCGATTATGGTTTTGTACGCGTTCTTTTTAGAACGCATAAGTGCGCCCTTACGGGATTTAACTAGATTATAACGACGAAAAATTGACCTGTAAAGCGATAACTATTGTGATAAGTTTGATTAAAAAGGAGATAGAAAATGCTTATATTTTTATTTATTTTGTTTTGTGGTCTTTTAGGTTATTTTTTGATTAATCGTTCTAGAAAAAAATAGAGCATGCATTTATGCCGAGAAAATTTATTGATGTTTAGAAGAACCCTTAACTAAACTTGCAGACGAATGTCGGCATAGCGTGAGCTATTAAGCCGACCATTCGACAAGTTTTGGGATTGTTAAGGGTTCCGAGG
>NZ_JAESKI010000060.1:0-716 GCF_017892065.1 Staphylococcus sp. GDY8P120P
TGAAAATCATCCTGAATGGCAAAAATTTGTTTACGCCATCAATTATGTTGCACGTTATTTGGCTCAGTCGATTGCAAAAGACGGCGAAGGTGCGACTAAATTGGTGACAGCTAGAGTTAAAGGGGCAACAGATATCCATGAGGCAAGAAAAATGGCGAAAAGTATTGTTTCATCCAATTTAGTTAAAACAGCAATTCATGGTGAAGATGCAAATTTTGGAAGAATTGTAACAGCGATGGGTTACGCATCAAAACATATAAATCCTCATGCGACAAACGTATTATTATGCCAAGTTGATGTGGTTAAAGCAGGCATGTCAGTGGCATTTGATGAAGCTTATTTAAAAAAACAATTGGAAGCAGACAATATCATTATAGAAGCTACTGTAGGTGATGGAGATGGGGAAGCTACCGCTTATGGCTGCGACTTATCATATGAATACGTGCGCATAAATGCGTCGTATAGAACTTAAGAGGTGTTTGATATGGATTACATTGTAATTAAAATAGGCGGGAGCACTTTGACGAATATGCATGATTCGATAATTGAAGATATTGTTGCATTAAAAAAGCAAGGTTATAAACCATTAATCGTCCACGGAGGTGGGCCTTTTATAAATCAATCTTTGGAATTACAAGAAGTAGCAACAGAATTTAAAGATGGTTTGAGAGTTACTACCCATGAAGTACTTTCTGTTACGACTCAAACATTAATTG
>NZ_JAESKI010000061.1:0-734 GCF_017892065.1 Staphylococcus sp. GDY8P120P
TACTATGGAAATGATCAAGAGGAGGATTTATCTTTATTATACTCGATTGAAAGGGAATCTGAACATCCCTTAGCTGTCGCTATTACAAATAAATTAGCGCAATATAAACTAAGACCTGTAGAGAGTACACAGGTTATAAAAGGTGGGGGTATAATTGCTCACGTTGACGGACACATTGTTGCAGTAGGGAATAAAACCTTAATGGAACAAGAAAGTATTCCACTATCTAATGATGTTCTTAAAGAATTAGATAAATTAGAAAGAGCCGGTAGTTCAATTGTATTAACGGCAGTTGATCGTCAGTTAATCATTTTAATGGAAATCCGTGACCAAGTTCGACCAAGCGTTAAACAAGACCTACAAAAATTAAAATCACTTGGTGTTAAAAATCTCATTGTATTATCAGGGGATAATCAAGGTACAGTTAATTTAGTTAAAAAGGAGCTAGGATTAACCGAGGCCCATGGCGATATGCTACCAGAGGACAAGCAAGCATTTTTAAAAGAAAGACAGTCTACTGGTGAAATTGTTGCTTTTATTGGTGATGGTGTGAATGATAGCCCTTCTCTAGCTATTGCAGAAGTAGGGATAGCTATGGGAAATGGGACAGATGTGGCTATTGAAAGTTCAGATATTGTTCTAATGAATTCCAATTTTAATCGTCTCCCCCATGCTTTAGGTTTAGCTAAAGGGACATACGCGAATATGCAACAAAATATTCTCATTGCTGTTGG
>NZ_JAESKI010000062.1:0-754 GCF_017892065.1 Staphylococcus sp. GDY8P120P
GAAACGTTTACAGGTATCAGAAAAGCAAACGATGCAGGTTGGTATGGAGCAAGTAGAGTCTCGTATTATTGATTTTCTATCAGAATACGTTGAGAATGAAGAAAATCATACTTATGTGACCTTACCAATGTCAAAGAAGGATCTAGCTTCTTATTTGGGTACAACTCCTGAAACAATAAGTCGAAAGTTTTCAGCATTGGAAGAAAAAGGTTTAATTAAACAACATACGCATAAATATATTGAGATATTTGATTTAGATGAATTATTATTTTCATCAAGTTAAAGTGCCGAAAAAACCGTAAGAGGATAATACTCTCACGGTTTTTTGGGTATACAAAAAGGCCATGAAATCCTAAAATAAAGTAAATTACCACAATATACTTGAAAGCAGGAAACATTATAGAGGATCGAAAACAGCAGTCGTTAATTCGGTATTTCCATCGCTATTCTAAAGAAGCACGAGCTGCAGTAAAGACGATTTCAATGAACTTATATTCTCCATATATAAGTGTTGTTAAGGCTTTTTCCCTAATGCAAAAATTGTTATTGATCGTTTTCATATCGTACAATTACTAAATAATACAATTAACTCAATGTGGATTGCAGTCATAAATGAAATCAAAAAAAGTCGCCCTACAGATTATCGAAAACTAAAAAATCAATAGAGATTGATATTAAAAAATGCTGATTATCTCGATTTTTCAAACTATTATTATCATCGCCTATACCATGAAAAGATGACTGAGCAACGTAT
>NZ_JAESKI010000063.1:0-540 GCF_017892065.1 Staphylococcus sp. GDY8P120P
GATGAGGAAATGGAAAATGCTGTATCTAGCGCTTTAGATATTGGTTACCGTGCTTTTGATACAGCTTACTTTTATAAAAATGAAATTGCATTAGGCAATGCTTTAAAAAAATCTGATGTACCACGTTCTGAATTATTTATTACATCAAAGATATGGAATGATTATCAAGGATATGATAAAACAATTGAATTTTTTACAAAATCTATAGAGAATTTAGGTACTGATTATCTAGATTTATTTTTAATACATTGGCCATGTGAGGAAGATGGACTTTTTATTGAAACGTATAAAGCGATGGAAAAATTATATAGAGATGGTCGAATCCGTGCCATTGGGGTATGTAACTTTAAACAACATCATTTAGAAAAATTGATGGCAGAGACAGAAATTACGCCTGCTGTGAACCAAGTGGAGGTACACCCTTATTTCAATCAGCATGAGCTACAAGATTTTTGTGATAAGCATGATATTGCAGTGACAGCTTGGATGCCACTCATGAGAAACCAAGGTTTACTTGAACATCCTATCATTGTTGATATT
>NZ_JAESKI010000064.1:0-695 GCF_017892065.1 Staphylococcus sp. GDY8P120P
TATTAACAACTGGTGAACAACAGACCGTTTCCTATTTATCGATGGTATTAAATGACATCGGTATAAATGCAAAAGCGATGACTGGATATCAAGCAGGAATCAAAACGGTTGGTCATCATTTAAAAAGTAAAATTGCTGAAATCGACCCAAGTACATTTGAACAAGCTTTTGAAAGTAACGATGTACTAGTGGTAGCAGGATTTCAAGGGGTAAATGATGAATTAGAAGTAACTACCTTAGGTCGTGGTGGCTCAGATACCACTGCTGTAGCTTTAGCTGCAAGTAACCAAACGACTTGTGAGATATACACTGATGTAGATGGTGTATATGCGACTGACCCACGGGTTTACAACGATGCGAAACGTCTGTCGTATGTTTCGTATGAAGAAATGATGGAAATGAGCGCTTTAGGTGCAGGCGTACTTGAAACGAGAAGCGTTGAATTAGCGAAAAATTATAACATCCCCTTGTATTTAGGAAGAACTTTATCAAATGTGAAAGGAACATGGATTATGTCACAAGCAGAATTATTAGAAAAAAAAGCAGTTACTGGTGTTGCATTAGATAAACATATGCAACATGTTACAATTAGTTATCCCCTACCGGATAATAGATTACTGACAGATTTATTCAACCATTTAGAAGAAGGATCAGTCAATGTCGATATGATTTCTCAAATCGTTAATTTGGAAGGG
>NZ_JAESKI010000065.1:0-602 GCF_017892065.1 Staphylococcus sp. GDY8P120P
CAACTCAATTTGTGAAAAAAGAACATAAACATATTGAAGTCATTAAAGAAGCCATTCAAGATAGCTTGAAAAGATTAATCTTACCTTCTATTGAAAGAGAGATTAGAAGTGAATTAACACAAAAAGCTGAAGAACATGCAATTGAGATCTTCTCTGAGAATTTAAAAAACCTTTTATTACAAGCACCATTAAAAGGTAAAAAAATACTAGGACTAGATCCAGCATACAGAACGGGTTGTAAGTTGGCTGTTATTAATGAATATGGTTCGTTTGTTGATAAAAATGTGATATATCCTCATCCTCCAGTATCTAAAACTGATCAAGCGGAAAAGATATTTGTAGATATGATCAAGAAACATAATATTGAATTAGTTGCGATTGGTAACGGAACAGCAAGTAGAGAATCAGAACAATTTGTTGATGAAATGATTAAAAAGCATGACTTACCTTGTCAATTTGTGATCGTCAACGAAGCTGGTGCTTCGGTTTATTCAGCTTCAGATATAGCTAGAGAAGAATTTCCTGATTTTAAAGTTGAAGAGAGAAGTGCTGTATCTATAGGTAGACGTGTACAAGATCCATTAAGTGAACTTGTTAAAATA
>NZ_JAESKI010000066.1:0-652 GCF_017892065.1 Staphylococcus sp. GDY8P120P
AAAGTAGACGAAGTTCGCACTATAACAGAAGTAAACATCAATACTTTTGATAGAAAAACAGGTGAAAGTTTATTAGAACACATTAATAATTTCACATTTTCAAATTTAGATAAACTAGGGATTAAAACATCAGAAGGTATATTCATGATCAGTAAATCAGATATCATGTTCGCTGAAATATTTTATAAAGAAATCACAATTACGACAACAGAAAAAGAACTTACAACACGTATGGCTTTAAGTACATTACAACATAAGTTGGCCGGCGCTTTCTTTATAAAAATATCTAAATCATCAATTATTAATTTTCATTTTATAAAGAAAGTTAATCCATCCTTCTCAGGTAATCTAATAGCTACACTTACGAATGGCAAGAAAGTGTCTATATCTCGAAGATACGTCAAAAATTTAAATAAAGCATTAGGCATATAACATATAAGGAGAGGATTTCAATGAAAAGAACCTTAAAAGAAATGTTACAAGGTGTCGGATTTAGCAGTAGCATCACGATTATCTTTCTCGCAGCTAATCACATGAGCATTGGTTTTGGTGATGTATTAGGAATATATTTCTTTGGAGCTGTTTGTGGCTTATTATCTAGTATTTATGTAGTAGAAAGTATACCTTTATTACTGCAATTATTCATTCATTT
>NZ_JAESKI010000067.1:0-562 GCF_017892065.1 Staphylococcus sp. GDY8P120P
ACCAACATAAAGTTAATAAAGAAAACAATGATGAGATATTAGCAGATGAAATTGAAGATATATTCATCTCTAATAGACGTTGTTACGGTACACGTAAAATAAAGATTGTTTTATCGAAACGAGGACTATATGTATCTAGGCGGAAGATTGGTGTATTAATGAAACAAAGAAACTTAGTTTCTACTTATACAAAGATGAAATTTAAAGTAACATCAAGCAAGGTAAACCAATCTACTACCAAGAATCATTTAAATCGTAACTTTAAAAAACATAAACAGTATAAATACATTGTTTCAGATTTAACTTATGTCCGTGTGGACAATAGATGGCATTATGTATGCTTATTTAGTGATTTATATAATCGAGAGATTATAGGCTATAGTGTAGGACAACGCAAAAACGCTGACTTAGTATTCAAAGCATTAGCAAGTATAGAAACAAATCTATTTAATATAAGCTATATCCATACAGATAGAGGACGAGAATTTGATAATCAATTAATCGATAAAGTAATTGATGTATTCAATATTAACCGTTCTTTAAGCCGTAAGGGAAATCCATA
>NZ_JAESKI010000068.1:0-600 GCF_017892065.1 Staphylococcus sp. GDY8P120P
GAGGATAACCGTAAAGATGAATAATTCATTATTTTATTGTTATAAACCTCTTTAAATAGTAAAGTGCTCCATTAAATCATGCACATATTAAAATAGTATGAACAAAGCAAAGTTTAGCATTTTATTGATACGATATAGGAGTTGAAATATAAAATTGATTTCTAATTTATCAATTTTTATTTCACTCCTAATTTTTATATTTTCAAAGTATATCAACGACATAATTTTAATGGTCAGATATCTAAATTTAACTTAAACACAAATGAAATATGTCTAGTGTTAAATTTTCTTACAAGGAAGTGTTATATAATGAGCGAAATGATATATATTACAAAGTGTATTATTACCTATTTTCATAATGATTGTATTGGGATTTATCTTACAGAAAAAGTTCACACTAGATTTAAAAACTTTAGCGAAATTAAATATATATGTGTTTGTACCAGGATTTATTTTTGTAAAGTTTTATAAGACAAATTTTGAATTACATTTATTATTATATATTGTAGTTTTCTTTATAATATACATAATTTGTTTATATATCGTGGGCAAAGCTTTAACTTTAATAAACAAGAGGGATAAAGGGGAAGCTACGACGTT
>NZ_JAESKI010000069.1:0-603 GCF_017892065.1 Staphylococcus sp. GDY8P120P
AGGATCTTTTTTAGGATCTAATCCAGCTTTTGAAGCTACACCATTATTGATAACAGCAATATCCACTTCATCTAATGCTCTCGCTGTTTGTTGTGCATCTACTGCTTTAATGTTTAAATTCTTTTTATTTTCAACTATGTCTTTAGGTCCACCACTTAAACCGAAGTTCTTATCTAATTTAATGTAACCTGCTTTTTCTAATAATTTTAACGCTCTTGCTTGGTTTGAAACATCATTTGGAATTACAACTTTAGCACCATTTTTTAAATCTTTAACATCTTTCAATTCTTTAGAGTATATGCCTAATGGCGCAAGCACTGTCGTTCTAATAGGAGTAATATCTGTACCTTTATTTGCTTTCTTAAATTGATCTAAAAATGCGAAATGTTGGAAGGCATTTAAATCAATATCTCCGTCTGATAAAGCTTTATTTGGAACATTGTAGTCTGAAAACTGTTTGATTTCAACTTCAATACCATCTTTTTTATCTAATTCTTTAACTTTGTCCCAAACTGCTGTGTCATTTGATGCGATACCAATTGTGACTTTCTTATCGTCTTTCTTATCTCCACATGCTGCGAGTAATAATACTAATGCTACTAA
>NZ_JAESKI010000007.1:0-347482 GCF_017892065.1 Staphylococcus sp. GDY8P120P
TTTAAGGGTTCAGTGCCAAATGATGTCATAGTCTTTTTATTTCCTTTCATTTCATTAAATTTCTTCTCTTAAAGCGAGTTCTTTAACAATTTGTTTGTGACGTTTATCTGTTAATGGATAGCCAAACAGGAATATAAGTAATGCAATTAAACATCCTACGCCAGGCACACCAAAAAATAATATTTTAAGACCAGTTAACGTTTCCGCTGATTGGGCAACATTCGGTTGATATCCTATCATTGTCAGTGCAACACCTGGAATAAACCCAGCTAACGCTTGCGAAATCTTACGTGTGAAACTATAGCTTGAATATGTAATCCCTTCAGAACGAATGCCAGATTTCCATTGTCCATACTCTACAACATCGGCAATAAAAGCCCATGTCACTGTGTTAGGAATCACGAGAAAGAATGAAGAGATTGTGTTTACAATTAAGAAAGTAGTAAGATGACCCCCAAAGTATATAAAATTCAAAAACTCACAAATTACAAACCCACCGATACCTATAATAGCGGTCATCTTTTTACCAACGCTTTTACTTAACAATGTTGTTAAAAATAACGCTGGTATTAAAACAATAAAATTCAAAGTACTAACTAATCCTACTAAATTAGGTGCGTCCATCACATACTGGAAGTAATACAATTGAGATGACTGTTTCAAAAACATCGCCATAATCGTTAATAATGTATAAATTGCCAAGATTGCAAAGGCACCGTTGTTCAAAACACTCAAGAAAGCTTTTTTCCCTAATCCTTTTTGTTTCGGTCTTTGAATGACGTGTCTTTCCTTAACATTTTTATAACAAATTAAATGCAAAATAACGCCAACTACTGCCAGTATTGCTACTGCTACAGGATAACCAATCGCGTGGTTTGGAAATTGATTAACTAAAGGAATTACCACAATGCCAGCAACAAACAATGCAGCTTGTGAACCTAAATTTCTATATACAGATAGTTGCGTTCTATCTTCTGAATTAACTGTCATGGATGCTGAAAGTGAACCATAAGGTATATTCACGCAAGAATACGCTGCGTTAAATAACATATACGTAGCAAATGCCCAAATGACTTTTCCAGTTTGATCTAAATGAGGTGAAATAAATGATAAAACTGTACAAATTGCTAGAGGCACTGTTCCATAAAGTATAAAGGGCCTGAATTTACCGCGTTTGCCGATATTGGTTCTAGAATCTATATAAGTGCCTACGCCTGTATCTACAAAAGCATCAAATATTTTAGACACTAGGAAAACCAATCCTCCATAGAATGCAGATATCCCTAATATATCTGTAAAAAATTTTAATAAATAAATTTGCCCCATATCGAACATCATACCGTTCCCTAGATCTCCCAAACCGTATGATAGTTTTTCTTTAAATTTCAGTTTGGGTGTAGCTATGTTTTCAAGTCTACTTTGAGTTGAATGTGCTTGCTCGGATGTTTTAGAAACCATAACCTATCTCTCCCTAATCGTTTAATATCGTGGTTGCCTATTATTGTTCATGTCATGCGATTAAAAACACTTTAGTTATAAACTGTCACACTATGTTTATAAAACATAGATGCATATCTCATTGGATTCACATTTCTATACCAAACCCTTTCATTCTTATATAAATCGTTTCCTCAAATCTACTGATCTCGTACAAATTTCAATTGCTAAACCAAACATATCATGGGTATATATCATCTTTTTTCTTAGAAAAGTAATTAATGTAAACGTTTTCTAATAGCGCTAAAATTTTTTCTACTCTATATGTAAACTCATTTTTGTTTCGTTCACCCTTTAACAATCTCCAATTGAAACGATAATGTTAACAACCGACAGCACATCAATATTTTTTAATTTATATACATTTACTATCTGTATGACTGTCTACTGGGTTGTTTACAAAACACACGTTAATGATAATTCTGACTGTCGCAAATCACCTAGAGACTAGATTTATATTTGTATTACTCATATCAAATAAGACTACTCGTTCTATTTTGAATAAGTGATAGCTTAGCGTTCGTACTATGATTTGGAATGTGATGACGCGCATGCTACTTATGTCGTATTGATTGAAATTTCTGTACAAATTCACGTGTTTGGGCCACAATGATATCTTCTTCGCCTTCTTTAACATTTCGGGTTAAAGCACTACCAATACCGATTGCAAAGGCGCCATTATTATACCACTGTTCCATATTTTCTAACGAAATACCACCGGACGGCATCATTTTCGCTTGTGGTAACGGACCGTGGACATCTCTTATAAATTTAGCCCCTAGTAGGTTACCAGGGAACAATTTAACGACTTCAACACCATGTTGAAGTGCGTTTGTAATTTCTGTTACTGAACTACACCCAGGTAAATAAGGAATTTGGTATAAATGACATATATGAGCTACTTGTACATCGAAATGTGGGCTAACAACGTAACGCGCACCATTCATAATGGCTATACGTGCTGTTACTGCGTCTAATACTGTACCTGCACCAATAACAACTTCTTTGTTAAACTTCTTTGTTAATGCTTTAATAGCCAATTCTGCATAAGGTGTTGTAAACGTTATTTCTATATTCAGAATACCACCTTCAATTATTTTTTCGCTTTTTAATATTGCATCTTCACTGGAATTCCCTCGGACAACTGCAACCAGATAATTATCGTTCATTTGTTGTAAAATACGTGTCTTTTCCATGCTGCTGCTCCTCTTCGTTTTATTTACATCGCTCAATTTAATTATATTTTTTATCTAATTCTAGTCAATTACTATAGTATGTATACATAACTTTGCTTCATTTATTTCAATACGCATTCGCTCGCCATAATAACTTGAAAAGTGTTGATAGTACTATATATTTGTGTATTTTTTCACAATGAATAGTTAAACAATATTTTCTTAAATAAATGTTGTTTCCTACAACCTATATGGCGACTATTTTTGGTATATTCGATGTATTTTATAAATAAAATGACTTTTTTTATAAAAAAATGTCATAAACTGGCAACTTTGTGAATTTAATCACTATTTCCCGAGGAAATGGCTAGTTTTTTTTAAATATGCGTGCTAACTTTAACAGTATAAAGAAAGCGCTTTATTATATTTTAACCTTCACAGCGAATTGTCGTTTCACACTTGAAGCAAACCATTATTAATTCATTTCTTTGAGTATGTAACATACATAGCTTATCTATTATTCAATGAATATAAAGAAAGTGCGTGTCTATATCTTTAATTAAATAATCATAATGATTGTAATTTTATTTGAGAGGAACATTTAAAATGATTGATTCTTTACCGAACTACCAACCTAAGTTCAAAAAACTAATTTGTGTTGATTCAGACGGATGCGCTATTGATTCTATGACAATAAAACACGAGCGTGCATTCGGCCCTGCACTTGTTGCAGAATGGCGGTTAGAAAATATCCAGTCTGAACTATTAAAACGATGGAATGATTTAAATTTATATGAAATCACTAGAGGTATTAATCGTTTTAGAGGATTAGAACGTATGTTAAGTGAACTTGTTGAACAAGGTATAAACATTGAGGGATACAAAGATATTAAGCATTGGGTCCAAACAACACATGCCTTCTCTAATCCTGCATTGGAAGAAGCGATACAAGCGAATCCTAATCAAATCGGATTAAAAAAAGCACTCTCTTGGTCGCATAACGTCAACGCTATAATCAAAACATTACCAAGCATAGGCCCGTTTAAATATGTACAGGAATCGTTGCAAAGTGCTTCAACTTTTGCTGATATCGCAATCGTATCGTCTGCAAATTTATCAGCAGTAGAATATGAATGGGAAACTTACAAGCTTACGCCCTATTTAAGCGGTATGTTTGCACAAGAAGCAGGCACAAAAGAATACTGTTTAGCACAATTAAAGCAGCATTATAATTTAGAAGACATCATTATGTTAGGAGATGCTAAAGGCGATTTAGAAGCAGCTCAATCACATAATATGTACTTTTATCCGATACTTGCAGGCCATGAAAACCAATCTTGGCTCGATTTCAACAATAAATATCTAAAATTATTTAAAGAAAGTAAGTTCAACCAAGAGATACAAGAAGCATTAAAAGATTTATTTTTCAATAATTTTGAAGGAGAGGAATAAATTATGGTTAAAGTAGATTTAACAGCAGCACCATATTATTTAAATACGGATCAGATAACATGGGTGGAAGAAACACTTAACAATTTAACAGATGAAGAAAAAATAGGTCAGCTATTTTTTAATTTATTTTCATTAGAAGGTGGAAAAAAATTCTACGACGCCGACTTAACTAACGAAGATGTGCTTAAACGCTACCATATTGGAGGCGCACGTTATGAAGGTGGCAATAAAGAAGATGTGCAACACTTACTTAATGACTTACAAAAGCATACAAAAGTGCCCGTACTTGTAGCAGCAAACTGTGATTCAGGTGGTAATGGGGCATGTAAAGACGGTACCTACATAGCAAGTGCTGCACAATGTGAAGCAGCACAAGATACAAAAGTTGCCTATAACGCTGGCCTAGTATCGGCACGTGAATCTTCTGCATTAGGAGTGCACATTAACTTCGATCCTTGTGTTGATATTCTAAAAAATTGGCGTAATACGATTGTTAATACGCGTTCATATGGCACAGATGCTGAAACAGTGATTAAATATTCAAGCGCATTTATAGACGGTTTTAACGCTGAACGTAACATGATCACGTGTATTAAGCACTTCCCAGGTGACGGTACAGAAGAACGTGATCAACACTTAGTGCTTGGCGTAAATGAATTAACAACACAAGAATGGGATGATAGCTTCCGTAAAGTTTATCAACATCATATCGATCGTGGTGTACAAATGATTATGGCTGGTCATATCGCACAACCTGCCTATTCGAAAAAATTAAACCCTAATCTTGAAGATAAAGATATCTTACCTGCAACGCTTTCTTCTGAGCTCATCACTGACTTATTAAAAGACGACATGAAATTTAATGGTTTAGTCGTTACCGATGCAAGTCACATGCTCGGTATGACCGCTTCCATGCGCCGTGAAGATTACGTCCCATTAGCAATTGCTTCCGGTTGTGATATGTTCTTATTTTTTAATGATTTAGAAGAAGATTATCAATTCATGCTTAAAGGCTATGAGAAAGGCGTTATTACTGAAGAACGGTTAAATGACGCAGTACGACGCGTACTAGGGTTAAAAGCACAGTTGAGCCTTCATAAAAAACAAAAAGATGGTTCAATTATTCAACCTAAAGAAGCGTTGGATATCATCGGTTGTACGGAACATTTGGAAATGCGTGCAGAAGCTGCAGATCTAGGTATTACGCTTGTAAAAAATACTTTAAACCAATTACCTATCCGTCCTGAAACGCATAAAAATATTATGCTTTATGTCATTGAAGGTGAAAAAGACGGCATTTACAAATCTGCTAACAACGTAGCAGACGATATTATTAAAGAACTTGAATCTCGAGGGTTCAACGTCACATTAAATGACGGTTCCACACGTATTAAAGGCAAAACGCTAGCATACCGCAACAACGTAGATGCAGCTTTAGTATTTGCAAATATTATTGGCTATGCAGCAGAAAACAACTACCGTATCAAGTGGGGCACTGCCATGAGTAATGAAATTCCATGGTACGTACATGAAGTGCCAACTGTGTTTGTTTCAACTAATTTCACTACACATCTACACGATGCAACAATGGTTAAGGCATATATTAACGCATACCATTCAAATCATGAAACAATCAAACAAACTATTGATAAAATCATGGGCGAGAGCGAATTCAAAGGCGCCTATAACGACTTAGTATGGACAGACAAATGGCAAGCAAAATTATAACCCATTATACCTGTTATCATGAAAAAATAAAATTATCAAAAAATAATAATCCTTTCAGAGTACACACAATAAGTGAAAACTTTGAAGGGATTGTTTCATCTTAATTTTAGTTATATTATATATTTCACAATTTCATTAAATAAAAACCACCTCAAATTTTACGGCTAATAACAAAATTTGGGGTGATTATGATAATATTTATTTTTATTGAGTGCGGTAACTTATGATTTATAACCAAAATCAGGTATATTTTCCCAACGCTTTTTAAAGTAATGCGCCACTGCTTTAGGACGTCGTTCACGTGTGAAGATACCTTTCTTATTTCCTTGAACTCTGATAATATCCGTAGATGTTTCAAAATCTGCAAAATTCCATGTTTGTTCACCAATAAACTGCGGATATTCATCTATTACTTCGTGGTTTGCTTCATAATATCGAACTTGATACTCTTCAGTAAATAATTCATCACTAATTGCATGTATCCCCGCTACCGTATCCGCTCCATATTCCGTAAACATAATCGGTTTATCTGGTTGTTTTTCAGTCCATCCATCTAATTCTGTTCTCAGGGCTTCTTTAGCTGCTACCAAATCACCTGTTTGTGTATACCATCCATAATATCTATTCAGACATAGTACATCTACTAAATCTTGTACTTGGCATGTGTCTGGTTGCGAAGTTAATATGGTAACTATTGTGACTGGTCGGTGTTGCGGGTCACATGCACGCGCTAAATGAACTAACGGTTCAAAATATGCTTTTGCCCCCGCTTCGGTAGAAGCAGGCTCATTAGCAATGGACCACATGACTACACAAGCATGATTTTTATCACGTTCGATTAACCCTTTAATCACTGATTCATGCGCTTCTTTCGTACCAATTTCTTCAAAAGTATTTCTTAAAGTAACACCAGACAATATCGTGCTAAAGTTAAGATGCACACCAACAGCTGTTGTTTCGTCTATTACTACAATACCTTGTTCATCTGCTAACCGCATCATCTCTTCAGAATATGGATAATGAGACGTTCGGAATGAATTACCACCAATCCACTTAATCAGATTAAAGTCCATTACATTTACAACTTCATTTAAGCCGCGTCCGTTGTAATATGTGTCTTCGTGTTTTCCGAAGCCTTTAAAATAGAATGGTCTATTATTAATTAAAAACTGCCCTTTTTTTACTTCTACAGAACGAATGCCAAAGCGCTCAGCATAACTATCTATTATTTGATTATTATCTAATAGCGTCACTTCTAAATGATATAAGTAAGCATTTAATGGTTCCCATAAGTGAGGTTGCTCTACTTTAATAGAACCGTTAAAACCAGATGTTTCAGCAACAATATGACCTTCTTCATCGATTAATCGAACTAATACTTCATCCACTGTGGCATTTGTAACAACCGTATAACCTACTTCTGCTATATCGCCTTTAAGCTCTGGTATAATTTCAATATCTTCTATAAACGTTCTAGGTGTTGTATAAATTTTAACAGGTCTATGAAGCCCAGCATAGTTAAAGAAATCAAAATTAGGTTTGTTCTTTTTAATTAAATTGCCATCTTTATCTGTCGTTTCACTATAGTCACCAACGGGTAAAGTGGTTTCGTCTAATATATTATTTACACATACTGTTAAGCGATGCTGTCCTGAATAAAACTGGTCATTTAATTCTACTTCAAAGGGCAAGAAGCCACCTTGATGTGATGTGACTTCTTGGCCATCAATATAAACAGTTGCTTTATGAGTTGCTGAACCAAACCGTAAAACAATGCGCTCATTTGATAAAACTTTAGGTATCGTAAATGTTCTTTCATACCAAACATTTCCAACATGATTACGTATGTTTGTCGTCACGCCTTGGTCATTATACGAACCCGGTACTGCCATCACTAAATCAGTATTTAAGGGTCGTGTTACGTCTATCGTGTCCTGATTACCTTCTAACTTAAACTGCCAAATACCGTTTAAATCAATAATGCTTCTGTGTTCATTCGTTACTGGATATAGCATATCGATGCTCCTCTCATAATATTAAAATGTGAATTATCTATATTTCTTCTCTAAGCGCTAATTCTTTAACAATTTGTTTGTGCTTCTGATCCGTAAGTGGATATGCAAAGAAGAATAAGATCACTGCAATTAAACAAATTGTTGCGGGTACGACAAAGAATAAAACTTTCAAACCAAATATTGTATCTGGTGTCTGAGCCGCATTAGGGACGTAACCAATAATTGTTAACGCCATCCCTGGTATAAAACCTGCTAAACCTTGGGAAATTTTTCTTGTAAAACTATAACTTGCATAAATAATACCTTCAGATCTTAGCCCTGATTGCCATTGTCCATATTCTACAACATCTGCAATAAATGCCCATGTCACCGTATTTGGAATAACTAAAAACAATTGTGCAATCGTATTAATAATTAAAAACGGTACGATTTGTTCTGAAAATAGTGAGAAATTTAATATTTGGAAGATGATAAAACCACTTACACCGATGATCGCTGTCATCTTCTTACCTACTCGTTTACTTAAAAACGTTGTAAGGAACAACGCTGGTATTAATACAATAAAATTCAATGTACTCACAATACCAATTAAGTTATCGAATCCCAGTACGTTTTTGTAATAATACAGTTGTGCACCTTGTTGTAAGAATAAAGCTGTAATCGTTAATAAAGTATAAATGGCTAAAATAATAAATGGTCTATTTTTCAGTAAATTAAAAAACGCTTTACGACCTAGCCCTTTAATTTGAGGACGCTCTACTGTATGACGCTCTTTAACACCTTTATAACACAACATATGTAGCGTCACACCCGCAACCGCAAGAATTCCAACTGCAACTGGGTATCCGATGGCATGATTAGGAAAAAGACTCACTAAAGGAATGATAATAATACCTGAAATAAACATTGCACCTTGCGAACCTAAATTACGAAATACTGATAATTGTGTACGGTCATCCGCATTGATTGTCATTGAAGCAGATAATGAACCATAAGGAATATTAACGATAGAATAAGCAGCGTTAAATAATAAATATGTTCCAAACGCCCAAATAATCTTACCTGTTTCACTTATATCTGGAGAAATAAAGGTCAGCACCGTTAATATTGCTAATGGAATACTGCCATATAATATAAACGGTCTAAACTTCCCACGTTTAGAAAAATTCTTTTGATTGTCAACAAGCGTCCCTACACCCGTATCTACAAAAGCGTCAAAGAACTTAGCCACTAAGAATACCAGTCCACCTATGGCTGATGGAATTCCCAATATATCTGTATAAAAGAGCAGCAAATAGATTTGCCCCATATCAAACATTAGTCCATTCCCTAAATCTCCAAAGCCATAAGATAATTTCTCTTTAAATTTTAATTTTGGTGATTCGATTTCGTTAAATTTTTTCAGCTTAGAATTTGCTGGTTTTAATCTCGCTGTAACCATAAGGATTACCTCTTTCCACTATCGAAATCAAAGTTATGAGCTTTAACTTTGTCATTTCATAGTCAGTTTTAATGATTGTGGCCCTCAATCGTTATATCATCCATAGTTTTGAAAGCGCTTTCTACTATAGATAAATTTTTTTACCCCTATAAATTAATTCGATTTTTATTATCGCGTGTTTACATCTTTAACACATTATTTATAGAGAGCTTACTTTTATTATATTTTTAAAATAATAACAGTCAATGAAATAATAACAACGTTGTTATTATTAAGTAGTTATCTTTTTAATTTCTTTTCATTTTGAACTATAGTTAAAGTCTGTAACAACGCCAATCGAAATTGATACGTTACTTTGTATATTAACCTGAGCGAGATACCTATTATATACCTCTATCTTAATGTGAAGTGGTTTAATTTTAATGTTTTTTTAAAGATATTATCATATTTTTGATATTTTTCTAATTTTATTTACAAATTTTATTTGTAATTATTAATTTTTACGTTTTTTTAACTCAAATTTATTAGTAGAATTCTTTATGCTCTATGCGATATTTCAATGGCGTCACACCATAGTGCTTTTTAAAACATTGAGTGAAGTAACTTTGTTCTTTAAAACCAACATAATTTGAAACTTCAGATACAGTCATTTTTGTGCGTGCTATTAAGTCGCGTCCTTTTTTAACTCTTAAAGTTGTAATAAATTGAGACAGTGACTGATGGCATTCTTGATTAAAAATCCTTGATAAATAACTCGGTGCTAAATCTACATAATTTGCTAACTCATCTAACGTTAAATGTGTATCTAAATTTCTTTCAATATATTGAATCACTTTACTTATTTTAGGACTATACGCGTTTGCTTTTATCTTCATAGCTCTTTCAGCGTATGCTTTAACAATCGAATGCGTTAATTCATCTAATAATTCAATATCCATTGTTTGATCAATCATAGTCGCGAATCTAGCTGAAATTTCATCAATATGAATCAAACTAACCCCTGCTTTTTCACCTGCTTTACGACATAACGTATTAATTAAATATGCTTTATATTGCTCATTTGAAATATCGTCTTTAACTCTTCTCAAACCAGCGACAGATATATTCATATTATTTAAGATGGACAAAGCTTCTTCGACATTACCATTTTCAACCGCTGTCAGTAGCTGATTCTCTAAATGATAACGATATTCTATTTCTTGTAATGTGTAATCAATTTGTGCTTTAGATTCTGCTAATATTGCTTCATTAGTATGAAAACTAAAATCAATATCTACAGTTTCATAAACAATATTTCTCTTCTTTAAAAAGCGAATTGCTAAACGACACATTTTTTGTGCTTTAACATGATGGCATAGTGGTACTTTTAATAAATATTGTTTCAGTATCGATAGTTTAGAAATTTTAATGTTCATACTTTGCAACATTTCATTACATTGCCGTTCATTTGGTCTTTTTTCCATATATGGCCCAATAATATAAACTTGTCTGTATTTTTTAAATTTGAAAATTAAAAAACTTACATTGAAACTATTTTTATAATGGTAAATTTTATTGCTGTGCATATGCACGATAAAATGTTTTAATTCGTTTTTAAATTGCTTCCTTGTTGTATTTATAAATGGTGTCTTGATATGGTTACTAATCCCCTTCATGTCATCCATATCATAACCTTCTAATTGAATACTTAATAATTGCAAAGCATGCATTTTCAAAATTTCTAGCGCTTCATCATTCATAAAAAAACACCCCATTCCTTATAATTGTATTATATCTAAATAATAAGGAATAGAGTATCAAATTAATAGAAAATTTCAAAAATGTTTTTCTTTACACTTTATAGACCATTATGATTTAAAACGTTTATAACAATATGGTTTTTTATTTATTTTTCTTTCCAAATTTCAATTTAAATGGTGCATAAAATAGGACGAAAATGAGAACTAAACCTAAATAACCAATTAAAGGATAGAAAATAGCTACAAGGTCTGTAAAGCCTACAAAACTTAAGCATAGTCCTACAAGCACTGTAATGGTATAGAATACTTTAAAACGCATAGAGTCTACTATCGTAAATCGTGTAGCGAATGCGTAAAACATACCTAAACCTGTATTGAAAATCATGCCAAATATCACGATTGCCATAATAACACCAAGTATTGGAGATATATGGTTCACAATGCCTAACATAGGCATTTCCATGTCGCCTACAATGTTAATTTGTGTGAAAATAGCTAAGTGACTTAATACAATCATGACACCTAAGGTTAAACCACCTAGTAGTCCACCAACAGCTGCGAGTTTGCTATTTTTTTCTGCTCCTCCCATAACGATTGCCATAGATGCGCCTACTGCTGTATTAAAAGAAGCATAATTGACACCTGCTACAAACCAATTCGGTAATGTAGATGGTTTAGCATCTGAAATTGTATCCAGTTCAGCAAATGGCACGTTTGTGGTTAAGAAACTATAAACCGAAATAATTAATATAAACAAAATTAAAAAAGGTGTAATATTCCCGATAACCTTAACGACACCTTCTACACGCAACATACCTGCAAGTATAATCAATATAGTCATTAAAATTGTACCGACGATTGATGGAAGTCCAAATTGCTGGTTTAAGTTTGAGCCTGCACCTGCAATCATTACCACGCCTACGCCAAATAAAGTGAAAATAATGACTAAATCAATAACCCAGCCTAGTATTTTTCCAAATAATGTTCCACCTGTGATATTATGTATGACATTTTTATGTGAGTCTGTGTTAAATCGGCTACCTAACCATACTAACATCATCCCCACATAAGCGAATAATGCTGTAGTGATGATCGCACCTAAAGTACCTAAAATACCAAAACTAGTAAAATATTGAAGTACTTCTTGCCCGGAAGCAAAACCAGCACCTACAATGACGCCAATGAAAGCACTTGCGATAAGTAATATTCTTTTCATAATTTCCCCCCTTATTGTGTCTACTATATACAAGTTAAGTGAAATTTCAACTGTAATATATTGATGTCACATTATGCTTTTTTGAAACAAACGCTTAGCATAGCTGTATATTTACAATTTGAAAATCACTATAATTATCTAATTTTATCATTTTATCTGTAAATTATGTTGAAATACCATATACAACTATATTTTTGGTACAAATGTACCAAAACTTCAAACCTATTTTTCAATTGTTATATAAAAAAAGCAGGCTAGAAATCACAAAAACTTTGACTGATTTCATATACCTGCGTTTTAAGCATATTAATTTATTTTAATACCTTTGGTTGACTGTATTTTGTGAAACAAACCCTTAATTTGATTGATAGGTTTGACCTATAGCAGTAAATGCTATAACGCAATCTACGTTTTTATTTCCTTTAATATACTATCTAAGTAAGTATCCACCATCAACCGGTAGGGAAACACCTGTAACATAATCTGACGCTTCACTTGCTAGGAAAATAAGTGGCCCCATTAAATTTTCAGGCACACCCCACTCGCCAGATGGAATATGACTTTTAATTTCTGGACCTCTCACTGGGTCTTCTTCTAATACTCTTGTCATATCTGTTCGAATATAACCTGGAGATAATGCATTAACTTGAATGTTATATTCTGCCAACGCATCTGCATAAGCTTTCGTGATACCTACAACACCATGTTTGCTTGCTGCATATGGAAAAATATTTTTACCTGCGCGGTAGGATTGCATTGAGCCTATATTAATAATTTTTCCTGATTGTTGTTTCGTCATCACTTTAGCCACTTCGTGAGCCATGTAATAAGATGCATTTAAATTGATATCAATTACTTTTTGCCAATCTTCATCTTTAAAGTCTAGTACATTATTTCTAATCTGCACACCAGCATTATTGACAAGAATATCTATATTTCCCCAAGTAGTTACCGCTTCATCAACTACTTTTTGAGCAGCGCCTTGTTTCGTGATATCTTGTTGTATAAATGCTATATTGCCTTCATGATCATTTACCATTTGCTTTAAATATTCCCAAGATTGTGTCGATGAACTGACGATAGTTACATTTGCACCATACATTGTTAAAGCAATGGTATAATACATGCCTAATCCACGCGCGCCCCCCGTTACAATAGCGTTCTTGCCTTTTAAAGAAAAACTATTCAAATCAAATTTTGTCATCATTTACGCCTCTTTTCTCAATATTAATGATTTCTTTTAAAAAAAGTCCTTAACTATATCATACTGTTAAGGACTTAAAAAACAACTATTCATTCATACTGCTGTACTGAATATGACATTATACAAAAATACTTAGTATTAAAATAAACACGAGTCCTGAAACAGAAATCACCGTTTCAAGTAATGACCATGTTAAAAATGTCTCTTTCACAGTTAAACCGAAATATTCTTTAAACATCCAGAAACCTGCGTCATTCACGTGAGATAAAATAACACTACCAGCGCCAATCGCTAATACGACCAATGCAACGTTAACATCAGATGCTTGTAGTAGTGGTAACACAATACCTGTTGATGAAATCGCAGCTACTGTAGATGAACCTAAGGCAATTCTTAAAACAGCTGCAACGACCCACGCTAAAAGAATTGGTGACATTTCAGTACCTTCAAACATTTTAGCTATTGTGTCACCAACTCCGCCGTCGATAAGTACTTGTTTAAAAGTACCGCCACCACCAATAATTAGGATCATCATACCTATTGGATAGATGGCATTAGAAACTGAGTCCATTATTTCTGAATTTTTTCTACCTTGTTTCACACCCATCGTAATAATAGCAAATAATACTGCAATTAACATTGCTGTGCCTGCTGTACCTATAAAGTAAATGAATGATTCAAATCCATTCGTTGCTTCTTCATTACCAGTTATTAACTGAACGATAGTGGCTAGTAACATTAAAATAACTGGTGATATTGCAGTTAATAAACTAATTCCAAATCCTGGCATTTCAGATTCTGAAAATTCCTTTTGTGCGCCTAAAGCTGAAATGTCGCCTTCTCGGCTATAGGCAGAAGGTGTAATCTTTTGTGCTACTTTATTAAATAATGGTCCAGCCACAATTGTAACTGGAATCGCAATAATAATACCATAAAGTAATACATGTCCTAAGTTAGCTTGTAACTCTTTTGCAATAACCACTGGACCTGGATGTGGTGGTAAGAAACCATGTGTAACAGATAACGCCACAACCATTGGTAAGCCAAGTTTTAATTGTGAAACGTTAGCACGTTTAGCTATCGTAAATACTAATGGAATTAATAATACGAGTCCAACTTCAAAGAAAAGCGCTATACCTACAATGAAAGCTGCAACAAGCATTGCCCATTGTACATGTTTATGACCAAATTTTTTAATAAGTGTGTCAGCAATTCTTGTAGCGCCTCCGCCGTCAGCTAATAATTTACCTAATATAGCCCCTAAACCAAAAATCAACGCAATATGACCTAATGTACTACCCATACCGTTTTCAATGGTTTCAATAATTTTATCTAAAGGCATACCAAGTAAAATTGCAGTGACAATAGATGTAATAATAAGTGAAATAAATGTATTCAATTTTAAGAAAATAATAAGTGATAATAATACGACAATCCCTATAACCACAGTAATTAATGGCCAAATTGTTTCAAACATAATCGTTCTCCCTTTCAACACTGAAAACATCATCGTAAAGATATCAAACCGACTCTTTTTTTGATAACGCTTACTTTCGTGTTTAAAATTTTTATTTTTCTATTATGGTTAAAAGTACAGCTATAAATAGCTCTAGCCCAACTAGATGATTCAGTTCTATTTATAGCCTGTCTTTTATTTAATCTCTTTCTATTTTTGTTCCTTGTCTTTAGTTATATGTTCACGCTGAAACGTAGCGATTTCAGCATAACGGTCTTCTAAAGAGCGGCTTAAATTGATAAATATTGAAATCAGTTTCTGGTAAATTTTCACATTATCTTGATTAGGTTTATGATCATTTGTAGTTCCAACCATTTCTTCGATAATAGAAAAATCATCAATTTCACCAAGTGCTTTCATACCAAGCACGCAAGCGCCTAGACATGAACTTTCATAACTTTCAGGAACAATTAAATTAGTGTCAAAGATATCAGCCATCATTTGACGCCAAACTTCACTTTTCGCAAAACCGCCTGTTGCTTTTATTGTTGAAGGTGTTTCGTTCATCACTTCTATCAAAGCTAAATAAACGGTATAAAGGTTATAAAGCACACCTTCTAAAGCTGCTCTAATCATATGTTCTTTTTGGTGCGTTAAGGTTAAGCCAAAAAATGAACCTCTTGCGTCTGCATTCCATAACGGCGCACGTTCCCCTGCTAAATATGGGTGGAATATTAATCCATCTGCACCCGGTTTAACTCGGTTCGCAATTTTAGTAAGTACATCATATGGATCGACACCTAAACGTTTTGCCGTTTCGACCTCGCTTGCCAATAATTCATCTCGTAGCCAACGTAATACCACACCGCCGTTATTGACTGGACCACCAATTACATAATGATTTTCGGTTAATACATAACAGAAAATTCTTCCCTTGTAATCTGTGCGTGGTTGATCTATCACAGTTCTAATTGCGCCTGAAGTACCGATTGTGACAGCAACTTCTCCTTTTTTAAAAGCGTTGACACCTAAATTAGAAAGTACACCATCGCTTGCACCAACAACAATTGGTGTATCTTCATCTATGCCCATCAATGTTGCATAACGACGTTTCATTCCCTTTAAAATATGTGTCGTTGGAACAACTTTAGGTAACTGTGATGCACTAATACCTAATAATCTTAAAGCCGCTTTATCCCAATCTAAATCTTCAAGATTAAACATACCTGTTGATGAAGCCATTGATTGATCAATCACATACTCTTCAAATAATTGATAAAAAATATAAGTCTTGATATCAGCAAATATGGCTGTTTGGTTATATATTTCTTGTTGTTCATGTTTCATCCAAAATATTTTAGATAACGGAGACATAGGATGAATCGGCGTACCTGTTCTTCTATATATTGCATCGCCATCGTGTTTTTCTTTAATTTCTTCTGCGTATTTAATCGCACGGTTATCAGCCCATGTTAAATTTTCAGTTAATCGTTCATTACTCGCGTTCATTGCAATCAAACTATGCATTTGCGCACTAAATGAAATTAATTTCAAATCTTTTTTATCGATGTTCGCTTCTCTCATTACATATTTGATGGTCATTAACACGGCATCGAACAGTTCATCAGGATTTTCTTCTGAAACTTCTACGTTTGGTGTGTGTAAAGGATAACCGATATTATGTTTCATTATGAATTGTCCTTTTTCATCATAAAGGACAGCTTTAGTACTTGTAGTACCTATATCAACGCCAATCATATATTTCATGATTTTACCTCCTACTATCACTTCTTATTTTAACCAAAAACTATCAATATCTTCCCCAACGTCATCAAAGTTCAAATGAAATGCATTTCTAAGTTTTGTTGCATCTTTATCTGCAATCGCATCAATAAATACTTCGTGATTATGGTGGATTCGTTCAAAGTCTTCAGGTTTTTTATTCATACGTTCACGCATTGATAATAAAATAAGCGCTTCCATCACTGGCCTTAAGTTATTCCAAAACGTTTTCAAGTATTGATGCTTTGAAGCTAATATGGTTACTTCATGAAATTTCATATCATGCACTGTAAATGCTTCTGCATCCTCAAATTTCACAGCAACTTTCATCATCTCGAGCTGTTTTCGCATCTCTTTAACAATTTGTTTGTGATTACTTGCTTTAATTTTATTAAATGCAAAAGATTCTAACATAATTCTTAGATCATATAGTTCTTTCTTTTCATTATCATTAAATGGCAAGACATCTGCGCCCATACGCTCTAAATTAATTAATTGATCTTGTTTAAGTAGCTTAAACGCGTCTCTAACTGGAGAACGACTGACATTAAATTCTTTAGCGATTTGGTTTTCAGTCAGCAGTTTATCTGGCGTAATTGTCCCATCAACAATCCTCAAACGTATTTCTGAAGCAATCATTTCACCTTTAGATACACCTTCAAGCCATTGTTCTGGATATAAATATTTCACCGCGCCGTCACCTCATTATCAATTCGATATACTTGTATACAAGTATATTAATATACAAGCAACAAAAATGCAAACGCTTGCACTTTAAAATTCACGTCTTTATTTCACAAAAAAAGCGGCATGCCTAATTTGAATAGACATACCACTTTTTTTAATATTAATTATTTGATTGAGCTCAATGTGTACCATTACACGCTCATTAATGTATTTGATTACAGTAACAGGATGACCTATTACCTTAATCGTACAAAATAACTTAAGTTAACGAATACAAGTTTGGGTTAAAAAATCTTGCCTTAGTTCAGACAGTAACTTAATTGTCAAAAACTTCAGTATGGATATTTTGCATTTTACTTTCAACCGTCGTTATTTCATTTGCACATTGTTTTAGAACTTCTCTATAATCTTCAGTATTTTTTTGATTTTTATAACGAATCTTGTGCTCTAAACTCGCCCACATATCCATACCAATTGTTCTAATTTGAATTTCTACTGGCACCTTTTCTACAGAGTGAGCTAGAAATACTGGTATTGAGACTACAATATGCAAACTTCTGTAACCGTTACCTTTCGGCGTTTTTATATAATCTTTACGCTTTATAAGTTGCACATCCGCTTGTTTTAACAATAGTTCTTCGATTACATAAATATCATCCATATAATTGCAAACAACTCTAATACCCGCAATGTCTAAAATGTACTCTTTAGCTGATTCAGTATTAATTGGATAACCTTTTCGGTCTAATTTTTTAATCAAACTTCTCATTTCTTTGACTCGGCGTTCCATATGATGAATTGGATTATGCTTATACATTTGTTTGAAATGATCATCTAAGATATCAAGTTTAGTACTGATTTCTTTAAGTGCAGAAGAGTACAATTGTTCTAAAGATACAAAATCGATAACCATTTCAAATGCTTCTTCGTAGTTGTTTATATAGGCCAAACTCTCTTTAAATTCTGCTTTTAAATCATCCATATTTAGAGTAGGCTTGCGTTCAATGTACATAAATCGTACCTCCATAACTCTCACTTTATAAATATTATAGCTGAATTAAAATACATTTAAAATAAAATAGTATATAAATCAGCCATAATATTAGACTATTGAGACTAAGATATAAAGGAATTATTATCTTAGGGGGCATATCATATTAACAGTAGACAACTGTAAATACACGTGTATGCGAACGAACACTTTAAGTGACTTTCAAACGCCCACGCTCATAGTCATTTTTGATATTACTCATCCTTTTTGTGTTCAATGATTTCAGTTTTTCTATTATCTGCGATATTGCGTGCGCGTTTCATAGCATCTTCTTTTTTATCAAAACTATCAGAAGCTTGTTTCGCATCTTCTGATTTTATTTTCCAAGCATCGTCTTCATAATACACATGTACGTCCTTATTATTTAATTTTGGATTGCTTGATTCATCTTTTTCATGTACTGTAATTTTTTTATTTTTCAACTCTTCTAATTCTTTTTTAGAAGCCGTTTGATACCAATTTTCTGCTTGTTTGGTCGCAATTGGTATCGTATTTTCTTCTTTATAGCCATCCTTTAACATCGCATTACCAATATCTATAGCTTTCTTCCGTTCTAAGGGCTCCATGTTTTTCCAACTTTGTGGGTAATCTTCCATAGTCCAAGGCATAAATTAAAAACCTCCTGATTATATTTATTAGTTTTCTTTTACCACCTTTTGTTTAAACTAATCAAGCCTATGCTATTTAAATTTAATGAATTGTAAAATCAATATGATTTATCTTTGATTTATCGGGAATTAATTATAGGAAGTGTAATAGTTAAAAAAGGAGGTCAAACTAACATGAAGGTCACAATCGGGTTAATACCATCTCCTGACATGCCACATAAACTCATCAACAAAATATATTCTGAACTCCCAAAGGATTTTAAAAATCACGTTGATTCAGAGGTTGAGTGGCAGTTTGATATGCATATAGCATCCATGATTGGTACTGCTGAACATATGGATAAAGCCTTAGATATCGCTGCTAATATTAAAAAGCAAAAAAATTGGGATTATACTATTTGTATCACTGATTTACCTAATTTTTCTAAAAACAAAAGTGCGTTATGTGACGTGGATTTTGATAATAAAACAGCTTTATTATCACTACCAGCATTAGGTGCTTTTAAATTAAAAAATAAATTACGAGAATGTTTAATTTTTATAATTGAGTACTTGCATACTCCAGATAAAAATCAACTTGATTTAAATTCCAAATATTTTAAGCTAACTCAGTTTAATGAAGTCATTCCTAATGAGAAGAAATCAGATCATAAATCACGCGTTATTGCTAAATCAACTATACTAGGTTGGTTTCATTTAATTTGTGGCATGACTTATGCCAATGAACCATGGTCTGCCATTTTTGATTTTAAAAAAATTATTTCTGTTTCTTTTGCTACAGGTACTTATATAGCCATTTTTTCTACACCATGGGATATCAGCTTAGATTATAGTTATTGGCGCTTTATTTTATTGATGTTTCTTTCTATTTTTGGAATGGTTGGTTGGTTGATATACTCGTACAAATTATGGGAACGACCAAGTCCGAACACGCAAAAACTTTATCGCTTTATATATAATATAACGACTTTTGCGACGCTTTCGACCATTACATTTTTCAACTTTATAGCGCTCTATATTCTATTAACTGTAAGTACATTGTTATTTGTACCACCAGAATTGTTTTCAAACTGGACGTCATTAAATAGCAAAGAACCTACTGTACTCAATTATATTAACTTAATCTGGTTTATAACTTCTCTAGGTATATTGGCAGGTGCTATGGGATCCACTGTTGAAAATGCTGAAAAAATTAAAAGAGTAACTTATTCCTTCAGACAATATTATAGAGCTAAGTCATTAGAACAAGAAGATGAAAATAACTCTAGTGATTATGCTCAAGATGATTATTATGAAGGCAAGAAACAATCACACCACGAGGAGGGATTAAATGAGCACGACAGTCGCTAAAATAGGTATTGTTGCCGCGCCAGGTATCTCTGAAAAAATTGCACGTAATCTTGAAATAGATTTACCGAATATACTCAGCAACCAATACGACAATTCAATTGAGTGGAAAGTTGAAACAGTCATCGACCCTTTAACAGGCTCTGCTGAAACGGTTCATGATATTTTTACTAAAATCACTGACTACCAAGATAACAATAATTGGAAATATACGATTGGGCTCACTGATTTGCCTGTCATTGAACAACAAAAGGTGGTTGCTATTGATATTAATAGACAAAATGGCGCTAGTTTAATTTCTTTACCTGCTTATGGATGGCGTCCTATCAAAAAACGTATTCAAAATTCTATTTTAGCTATGCTTCAAGCCATCGATGAATTTAAAAATCCAGAAAAAAATAGCGAACATCATCGGGGCATGCAGCTTATGAATGCTCAATTTCCTTTATCGAATTTACAAGCGCGTACTGTTTATTTTAAAGATACTACTTCTCAACATACACAGTATTATGTCTCTTCTCGAGCCAAAGGTATGTTTCGTTTAGTTAGTGGTATGACATTTGCTAACAACCCATTCAATATGCTGAAAAGCCTAAGTAGCGTTGTCGCAATTGCATTTACCACAGGCGCATTCGGTATTATTTTCACTACTATGTGGAACTTAAGTTTTGCGTATGCTGGATGGCGGCTGCTATTGATGATGCTTGCCGCTATATTTGGAATGATGATTTGGATGATTGTCGCTCATGGCTTATGGGAATCTAAAAAAGAAAGTAATAATAAAAGAATCACAACGTTATACAATTTAACTACGACTATGACTTTAACTGTTTCTGTAATGATTTATTATACTATTCTATTCATACTATTTTTAATCGCTGCGTTAATCGTGCTCCCATCGGGTTATTTAGGACAAACGTTACAATTAAAAACATCTGCAAATTTAATAATATATATAAAGCTTGCTTGGTTTGCGGCATCTATTTCAACCGTAGCTGGTGCAATTGGTGTAGGATTAAATAACGAAGCACTCATACTTGAAAGTACTTATGGTTATAGACAAAAGCAACGTTACAAACAGTTACATGAAGAACAACAACAATCAAAAGAGCAACAAAAACAAACACAAAAAGATATTCAAGAGAAAAAACAAGAAGAAGAACAAAAAGCGAGAGAACAAAGTGATTCTAATTAAATTTCAGACTACAGTGAGACTCACCTCGTTTTATTTCAATGCTTATCCTATATAAATCAACCGAGTTAGCCCGAGTGATATGATTGTTTTAAATTTATTTAATTACTTTTATCATATGAATCTATATTATGTCTTTCACTATAGCGTTGTCGTTATTTAAACACAAAAAGTCACCTCCATGACATATGGAGGCGACTTTTATTTGTATCATAAATATTTGTACCCTGAAATATGATATTGGTTATAAATAATTATAGACTAACGTTTTATATCCTATTAAGCGTAAGATAATTTAACTTCTTGTCTAGCATTTTTACAATTACTTTGAATACTCATTAGAGAAGTTCTAATATACATATATTGTGGTAAAGTTGTGAGTTCTTCAACATTAATGTTTGAACCAATTTCAAAATGTTTAGCAATGTTTTCAAACACTAATAAATATTGTCCCATTGTTTCATCATCAATATGGTAACGTTGTTCATTGCTTAAAGCTCTCGTTAACATAAAGCTTATTTCTTCCAATGCATAGATACTAGGATAATAGTATTGAATAACCATTTTATTACTAAATACTTCACCATTTGCACTACTGTAAATCTGTTTCATATTATTAAGTTGAACACTTAAATGTAGCATTTCTTTTTTATCACGTTCTCTTGACGAATATTTATTACTTGAGAATAAATAATGGAAGAGGACTGCTTCATTACGTGCCACTTTAGCAAGCGTACCAGGTAACATTGATGAAGCTGTTTTTCTTCCTATGACGAGTAAACATACAACAGCAATCAGTATACCTACGATTACATCAATAATACGTGGTAACGCAATTAAGATAGATAGATGATTAGATGCTAATCCATTTAATAAAATAACTTGGATTGTAATAAATATTACAGCAAATGAATAATTAGCACCAACAAATATTTCTGTAATACCTGCAGCAACAGCTAAGAGTATAATAGCAACTGGAACGGGTGGCATAGATAGTAATATTAAAGAGAGTGCTAGAACTCCAATAATTGTGCCAATCCCTCTGGAACCTGCCCGTTCAAAGCTGTGTAATGTTGTTGACCCCAATAACACGGTATGTGTACTAAGCGGAATCCAGTATGCCTTATCAAAATCAAACATTAATGCTATAAAAATAGCAATGGCCATGATAACGCTATAACGCAAAGTATTTCTAAATACGAAAGAATCTATAGTAAGATTATTAACTAATCGGTGTCCATAAATAGGCACACGAATGTCTACTTCATGTTCTAATCGTTTTTCATCCGCATTCATGATAGCATCTACCTTAAATATGTTATCGACGAGTTTTTCGTATGTTTCTTCTATATCAACTTGTTGTGTCCATGTTTTGTTTGTCTGACCATGTGTAAATACCAAGTTGATCACGTAATCTGCCATCGCTCTAATTTCTTTAGGTAAAGGGCGTGCGTTTTCCTCATTTAATTCTAATAATTCTGAATGTATACCCTGAGCAATATTATGGAGCAATATTAAACGTTGAAATTCTGGAGATTTTTGAGATTTGGCAGAGCTTGCAGTAATCAGTTGATTATCTGTATTTCTAAACGCAGTAACAGCAAATTGTGATACTTTTGCAAATGCTTTAGGATCATCAAAATTATAAACCAATTGTTTAATAATATTATAATCATTTTTTATGGATTTAACTTCTGCAGATTCTTTTGATAGTAAAATGACGATGATAACTACAAGTGTTGCTAATAAACCGCCAATAAATACCGCTATACCTCTAGTTACAGCTTCTTCAGGCGCAACTGGTAAATTAATTGGCAAACTAAATGCTACAATAAAGAAAGTTGACGATGGGCCCGGAATGTTTAAGGAACTAAACACATAGTATGGCACAACTGCTACGATTAACAGCAATATTCCGAATATAACAGGTTGATTGACTGTTAAGGTACCGAGCATCATAGCAATTGCAAATACAATAGATGTTAAGAAGACAGTGCGAAGCTTGGACTTAGCAGTACCGCCAAACACATAAATATGAGCTAAAGTACCAGTTGAAATTAGCAGACCTATTGAAAAATACCCTACTAAGTAACCAATCATTAGAGGAAGGAACATTAATATACCTTGTCTAATACCTTTAGCAACATCGATTTTCATAGCATTAAATTTGGTAAGTGATTTTAAATATTTAATCAATGGTGGTACACATCTCCTTTTTATTTTTTAATTTAATTATTACATTTGATTTGCGTTTTCTCTAAAACATAAAAAGAGCGGGTTAGAAATCTAAAATTTATAATTTGATTTCATATTCCCGCCCCTTAAAGGTGATTTGATTTTTAAAAAAGCTTATTGATAGAAGCATCTAAACACGAGTTACTACTGCATTTTACCTGCTTTCACTCAAAACGATAGACATTAATATATGACTCAAATTACTTTAGCGCGCACAAGTATCTATGAAGGGGAAGTATCATTACAAAATCAGAACTTTTACAATTATTGATTGCGAAATCATATACACTCTTTTTAATGATTACTAAACTATTTTAACACTTTTATTAATTTCTGCTAGGGTGTTTCCTACAAAACGCTTAAATAAATATGTTAAATAAATACTATTTTACATTTTATTGAGCACTTATTCCGACTGTTTTATATCCTCATGAACAGTCGAATAATCAACATCTGTTTCTAAAAAGTCTTGATTGTTTACAGGGAAATGTTGCTCTAAAGTTTCAATATTGCTTATCTCTATTTCACCATGGTTCATTTCAAAATCTAGTACATGTCCGCCTATCGTTTTCTTTTCATCTACAAAATGTAAATGGAAACCGCCGGCTGCGATCCCATGGAAGAGCTGCGGCGCGTAAAAACCAACAATGGTACCCTCTATTTGATCATACATATACTCAGGTTGTTGCTTTGCTGATTCAATTAATTTCGTATACGGTTTCTCTTGTCTTGGCATCATTCTGACATGTACGCTTTCAAATTTCCCAGTTATTTTCACTGCCAAAAATATATTTTTGCTTTTAGCATGATACATTGCTTTATCTAATAAAGTATCTGAATCAGTGATATGTCTCACTTCAAAACGGTTATCTGGTTTGAAAGGTGTTACAGTAGAAAATGGTGTCATCTCATCACCATTTAATTGTTTGAAATTACCTTGAGCATCAGCATGGTATGCAACACCATCTAATATAATAACTTCGCCATCAGATCCTGTTAGGGTGCCTATGCCTAAATCGCCATGTTTTAAAACTTCATTGATTTTCATTGTGCCATCTAGCAATCCTGCCATCAGCGTACCGAGCGTCCCATGTTGATATAACATGATTTTTCTCTCCTTATATAAGTATCTTTTTAAGTGTCATACCTGTTACAATTATTTACAACAAACTATTATACAATATAAATACATAGCATAATAACATTGTGCTTACAAAGCATAACAAGTTATGTAAAAAGACTGTAAACGTATGAGATTGGTTTACAGTCTTTTGATAATATATTATTTTCTTATAGCGATTTCTATTTCTGGTTCTGCAATTAAATAAGGTTCAACTTCTTTAAAAAATACTTGAAAATGCTCTGATTGATTATGCGCTTGTAAAGCCGCTTCATCTTTATATTTTTCTATAAAAGCAAATGTATCTGGCTCATCCGTTTTTTCAAAGTGAGCATAATATAATGCGCCTTCTTCTTTATTCGCTTGTAACACCAAACGCTCTACTAGGGCTAAGTAATTATCGCGTTGGTCGGGATTAACCTTCATTACTGCAGTTACTACAATCATATACTGGCCCCCCTTGATTATGGTTTGTTTCCTTTTATTGTTTACCTAAAACGTACTTTAACAAACATTATAATGTATCCTTTTCAATAATTAATGGTTGATCTGGTTTTACAAAAAACCACATTACTATTGCAAATATTACAGGAATAATGACTAACTCTAAAGTCACAGTCCAACCTACAATATCAACCAACATACCTGCTAACAATGGGCTAAGCAGTGCACCAATATTTCCCCATAAGTTCATCCATCCTGATACAGAACCAGAGAAATTACGTCCTAAATCGGTTGCTGCTGCCCAACTCATACCAGTTGCAATACCAATCCCTCCCAAACATAACGATAGCCATAAAACATTAACTACTAAATTGTTAGTTTGAATTGACATAAATAATGAAATACAAAATACTACAAATCCAATAACGGCTATCGTTGCTCTTGCAATAAACCTAGATTTGCCTTTTTGTAATAATTTATCAGAAATTGCATCGCCACATAGAATAAGTAAAAACATAGCAATCCATGGTGCACCAGCTGCCCATGCCATATCAGGATCAGTTAGTTTTACATTGTACTGTTCAGTTAAATACGTAGGTAACCATATCAAAAATAGTGATACGACAAATTGCACAACAAAATACTGTGCTGCCAATGCGTAAAAACTAAAGCGTCTTAAAAATATATTCCATGGCGCATTATTTTTTTCAATTTTGATAATGTCACGGTTTGCCATAATATATCTTTTTTCTGCTTCATTTACCATCTTATGTTGTTCTGGTAAATCTTTCGCAATGACTATCCATAACAATGCAATAACAATACCAATTGCACCAAAAATATAAAATACAGCTTGCCATCCAAACATATTAACAATCGCAATCGTTACTACTGGAGCGATAACAGGCCCAAAATAGGATCCTGCTAATAAAGCACTTGATGCGCGTCCTTTTTCTCCCTTTGCAAACCAAAATGAATTAAACACTGCATTGGAAGGATACATTGGCGCTTCACCAACCCCAAATAAAAAACGTACTGCGTATAATAGACCATGGTTTTTAACAACACCTGTTAAAATCGTGAAAGCACTCCACCAAACAAGCGCAATTGTTAACATTTTTTTCGAACCAAATTTTTCTGCTAAAAAACCCGAAGGTACTTGCATCAATGCATAGCCAAGCGAGAAAAATGAAGCTAGTAAACCAAATTGCGTTTTCGTTAAATTTAAATCTTCCATCATAGGACCAGCAATGATCGATATATTCGATCTATCCATATAAGCAATAACGCCTATAATAAAAAATGCAATAGCGAAATACCATCTTATGTTTGTTCTTTTTTGTTCCATGTTGTCTCCACACTTTCTCCCTATTTCACTAGTCATCATATGACCTATTGTGTGCCTAGATATTACCACAATATGAAATCGCTTACAATAACTTTTTTTCCTTTCATCAAAGTATTTATGGAAGTTATAAAATACACTGGCATAAACACATATAAAGTTTGAAATTATTTAATTTTGGTTAAAGTAACCTTTTAAGACAGTAAACCATTTAACTACCCATACATTATTTCGTTATCATTAGCTTCGCTTAAATCTATTAAATCATTTTAGTCTGATATTTTATTCAATTATGCATAATGTGATAACTTGGATTATAATGTATAAGTAATATAAAAATCATAGTTATAGTTATACTTTTACTATATAAAGGAGCGAATTTTGTCGCCATGGAACAAATACTGACAAATTTTATTAATACTTGGGGTTATACTGCGATTGCAATATTAATCTTGTTAGAAAATATATTGCCTTTCATACCGTCTGAAATTATTTTAACTTTTGCCGGTTTAATGACAGTTAAATCTGATTTGTCGATACCTTTACTCTTTATGATATCCACTATTGCGTCTTTGATTGGGTTAATACTACTTTATTATATAAGTAGCATTATATCTGAACCACGCTTATATCGTTTTGTAGATAAATATGGGAAATGGATTAAGCTAAGAGGTAAAGACATCGCCAGAGCGAATGAGTGGTTTAAAAAATACGGTGCCATTGCCGTATTTATTTGTCGTTTTATACCAGTGTTACGTGTATTAATTACGATACCTGCTGGCATTAATCGCATGAATATCATTTTATTTACTGTGCTCTCATTAATAGGTACGACAATTTGGAATATAGCCCTAATCTTTTTAGGAAGTATGTTAAGTAACAGTTGGGATGTACTAATGAATGGTTTACATACTTATTCATACATCATGTATATCGTTATCACCATTGCAATCATCTATCTGTGCATTCGAATCTATAAAAAGAATAGTACACAGCAATAAATATATACTTTCGTAATAATGGTTATATAACTTTATATTTATTTTCCATTAAGTTAAGTCATTAGATGAAATGAGTTTTACCTGATTTTTCTATATAAAAAAGACTAACTTCCCCCTTAGAAGTTAGCCTTTCACGATCTATATTTTCTCCCTAAGCTTTAAAATACAAGCATTTTAAAGCATTTCTTTATTTTTGTTTAATATGATACATAGTTAATATTTTACCCCTTAATCAACTATGTTTAAGCTTTTTGATTGTCACCTTTAACCATTTGACGAACTTCTTCTAAATCGCCTTCAACGTCGATTTGAGGTTTCTTCGTTATTTTACTAACTACAATGGTAACAATTAGACTTGTTAAAAATCCTGGCACGATTTCATATAAATTAAAGAAATCATTAATGTCACCCAGAGGTTTAACAAATGCAATCCAAATGATGACTACAATTGCGCCTGATAACATTCCGCTGACTGCACCAGTACGACTTAAACCTTTCCAATATAAACTTAATAGTACAAGAGGTCCAAATGCTGATCCAAAACCAGCCCAAGCATTACCTACAAGATTTAGAATTGTATCGTTTGGTGTCCACGCAATCATAATTGATGCAATAGCGACTACAATTACAGATAGACGACCAACAAGCACAAATTCTTTTTCATGTTTTTTAGCCGCTTCTTCACCACGAAATAATTTATAAAAATCTTCGGTTAATGAACTTGAAGTCACTAATAATTGTGATGATATCGTACTCATAATCGCAGCTAAAATGGCTGCTAGTAAGAATCCACCAACAAGTGGATGGAAGAGTATTTGACCCATTAAAATAAATAATGTTTCTGGATCTTGAAGCGTTACACCGCCATCATTGACAAATGTAATGCCTACAAGACCAACACCAACTGCACCTAATAAACTAATCGCCATCCAACTAATACCAAAGCGTCTAGCTGTTGGTAATTGTTTCACTGACTTAATAGACATAAAACGCACAATAATATGTGGTTGACCAAAATAACCTAATCCCCAAGCAAAGAATGAAATAATACCGATGATTGTTGTCCCTCTAAATAAATCTAGATTTGTAGGTTTTAATTCTGCAGCTTGTGATAAAGTATCTAACCCACTCAATTGCATCATTGCTACTATCGGCACCATCACCATCGCGATTAACATAATGACACCTTGGAAGAAATCCGTTAACGATACGGCTAAATAACCTCCGAAAAATGTATACGCAATGACGATAAAGGCAACTAATAATAGACCAAAATGATAGTCCAAGCCGAAGGCGCTATCAAATAATTTACCACCTGAGACCATCCCCGAGTGCGTGTACAACGTAAAGAATACAACAATAATACCACCTGAAATAATTTTAATCACGTTAGATTTATCATCTAAACGGTTTCTAAAGAAATCAGGTAATGTAATTGCATCTCCTGCTTTTTCTGTATAAACACGTAAACGTGGCGCCACAACGAGGTAATTTATGTATGCACCAATTGTTAGACCAATGGCTAACCAAGCAGCGGATAAACCTGTAGTGTAAACTTCACCAGGTAATCCCATAATCATCCAACCACTCATATCGGATGCACCAGCAGATAACGCAGTAACATAAGGTCCAATGTTCCTACCGCCCAACATATATTCACTAATATTTCCCGTTGCTTTTTTATAACCATAATATCCAATAATTAATAAAACAACGAAGTAAGCACCAAGCATAATATATGTTTGCCAGTCTGGATTAACTTGGCTCGATAACGATGCTCCCAATGTAAACATAAAATAAACTCCCTTTATATAATTTTGTTACATGCATTTATTATACAAAACTTAAAAAGAATTTAAACCGTTATTTTGAAAAAAATTTTTATAATATAGAGACGAAATGCTGTAAATACGCCTTGAACAACTGTTATTAAAGCCTTCAGGCACATTAAAATTATAATTGTAATTTTACATTTAAAAAGACAAATAAGTAATATAGTGATTCAAAAAAATGTATGTTTCCTACAACTTTTATGTTTATACCCTAAAATACATATTTGAGTAACATCAATGTCATTTTAAATATGACGTCACAGTGCTCTCAATGAATAGTTAAAAACTTAATACGCGTATGTTTTCATCCCTGACATCTTCTGCTAATATCGTAATTAAGCTTGAAATATGTTTGATATTCCAAGATGATTTATAACTAGTACTCATAAACGAATTAGAACTAGACATTCTCTCTAGAATAAATGCTACAATATCATATATACGATGAAAGCGGTTTATTATATAGAGATGAATAACAAAACAACTTAAATGGAGTGACATAAATCATGCATAATACAACAGAAAAAAGTGTAAAAGAAAGATATTTAGATTTGCTATCTCAACAATTTAATAATAAAGAAGAGTTAGCCACTGAAATTATTAATCTTGAATCTATATTAGAACTTCCCAAAGGCACTGAACATTTTGTCAGTGACTTGCACGGTGAATTTCACGCATTCCAGCATGTATTAAGAAACGGTTCAGGTAATGTACGTTCAAAAATCAACGATATATTTCAAGACACGTTAACACAAAAGGAAATCAATGAATTTGCTGCTCTTGTTTACTATCCAGAAGAAAAATTAAAGTTAGTAAAAAATAGTTTTACATCCAAAGAAAGTCTAGACGCATGGTATATCACGACGATCAATCGTCTTATTAAATTAGTCACCTACGCCTCTTCAAAATATACACGTACCAAGTTACGTAAATCATTACCTCAAAATTACGTATTTATAATAGAAGAACTTTTATATAAAAGTAACAAATATAATAACAAACATTCTTATTATCAAACATTAATGAATCAAATTATCGAGCTTGAGCAATCAGATGATTTGATTATCGGACTATCTTTTACTATTCAACACCTAGTGGTCAATCATTTACATGTGGTTGGCGATATATATGACCGTGGTCCAGAACCAGATAAAATCATGGATACGTTGATTGATTACCCATCGGTAGATGTGCAATGGGGAAATCATGATGTACTGTGGATTGGTGCATATGCTGGTTCCAAAGTGTGTTTAGCCAATTTACTAAGAATTTGTGCGCGTTATGATAATTTAAATATTATTGAGGATGCTTATGGTATTAATTTACGCCCTTTATTGACTTTAGCTGAAAAACATTATTCAGGTGACAATTCTGCTTTCAAGCCTAAAAATGCTGAAGCATTATCTCAATCTGAAATTGAACAAATTACAAAAATCCACCAAGCGATTGCTATTATTCAATTTAAATTAGAAGCGCCTATCATTAAACGCCGTCCCGACTTTGAAATGGAAGAGCGCCTAGTATTAGAAAGTATCGATTATAAGCATAACGAAGCGACACTTTACGGTAAAACTTATCCATTAGAGCATACTTGTTTTCAAACTATAGACCCTAACAATCCTAATGAATTAACTGAAGACGAGCAAGAAGTGATAAATAAATTATTATTATCAGTACAACAATCTGAAAAACTGAAACGTCATATGACCTTCTTAATGCAAAAAGGTAAGCTGTACCTTCCATACAATGGTAACCTCTTAATCCATGGCTGTATCCCAGTAGATGAAAATGGTGAAATGGAATCTATGGTCATCGATGGAGAAAAATGTTATGGCAGAGATTTGCTTGACCACTTTGAATATTTTGTACGAGAAGCGTTCGATCATAAAGATATACATGATGATTTAGCAACTGACCTTGTATGGTATTTATGGACGGGTAAGTATTCTTCATTATTTGGAAAACGTGCAATGACAACATTTGAGCGTTATTTCATTAAAGATAAATCAGCACACAAAGAAACTAAAAATCCATATTATTATTTACGTGAAGATGTGAAAATGTGTAAAAAAATGCTCAAGGACTTTGGCCTTGACCCAGAAGAAGGACATATTATTAATGGACACACGCCAGTAAAAGAAATTGATGGTGAAAACCCAATCAAAGCTAATGGAAAAATGATTGTCATTGATGGTGGATTTTCAAAAGCTTATCAATCCACCACTGGTATCGCAGGCTACACGTTACTTTATAATTCCTTTGGTATGCAACTCGTGGCGCATCAACATTTTAATTCTAAAAAACATGTGTTACTTAATGGAGGCGATGAACTTTCTATTCGTCGTGTCGTTGATAAAGAATTAAAACGTAAGAAAATTCGTGATACCAATACTGGTCGTGAAATACAAGAGAAAATTGATGTTTTAAAAGTGTTGATGCACGACCGTTTTGTCCACTAAAGGTTCATAAATCACACACTTTTCATATCATAATCTAAATTATGATATGAAACATTTTAAGAGGTGAAGTTTAAATCAATATTGATTTAAACTTCGCCTCTTTTTTGATACCTTTTTAAATTTCAGGTCGCTTGATAGATTTTCGTTCATACAAAAAATACAAATGTATGTTTCATATAAACTTTTGTGTTTATTTCTCGTTTATTTTCAGCTAAAATAGGTACTTGTGATATTTTATTAAATAAGTGTTTTTTACAAAGTAAATTGCATGAAAGGATTCTAAGTATATGCCTAAATTAAAAGAAATGATTATAGTAGCCTTTGCCTTTGTAGGCGTTGTTGTAGGCGCAGGCTTCGCAACAGGACAAGAAATATTCCAATTTTTTACAAGTAATGGCAAATTCAGTGTGTTTGGTGTTTTTATTACTGGATTTATTATTACTATAGGGGGTGTGTTTGTTTTAAATACAGGGTACCGTTTGCGCTCACATAATCACACCGAACCTATAAAATTTTATCTTCCACGAACAATTGCTGCCATTTTTGATATTATATTAACTTTATTTTTACTTGCGTTAGCAATGATTATGACAGCTGGTGGTGTTTCAACACTTCATGAAAGCTTTGGCATACCTTACGCCATCAGTTCTTTAATTTTAGTACTTATTATATTAGCCACACTCTTTTTAAAATTTGATCGCTTGATTACCGTTTTAGGAATGGTAACGCCATTTTTAGTTATTATTGTAACAATCATTGCTATTTATTATTTTACTACTGGTAGCTTTGATTTTAATTCAGCAGATCAATACGCTAATAACGATAACCGTACAGATAAATGGTGGTGGTTTGATGCTATTAACTATGGTAGCTTACAAATTGCTGCTGCTTTTAGTTTCCTTTCTGTTATGGGAGGACGCTTAAAATACGAAAAATCTACAATATATGGTGGTATTTTAGGTGGCGCCATTGTTACATTTTTATTATTAATGTTAAACCTTGGTATGGTAACTGAATTTACAAATATAACAGACGTCGCACTACCTTCGTTATTATTAGCTAATCATATTTCACCTATTATCGGCACATTTATGGCGATTATTATGATATTAGTTATTTATAATACAGTTGTTGGTTTAATGTATGCATTTGCTTCTCGTTTTACAGAGCCATATCAAAGAAATTATTATATTTTAATCATTATAATGGCAATCGTTACATTTGCTACTACGTTTATTGGTTTTATAGAGTTGATTGGCAAGGTATTTCCAGTCATGGGTATTTTCGGTTTTATATTATTAATACCTATATTTATCAAAGGTGTTTTTCGTAAATCAAATCAATCATGATAAAGAACCCCAAATGATAATGACGCTATGATCTTCAGTCAGTTAGACAAGATAATACGTTAAATTCATCATCTGGGGCTCTTTTATAGTCAATATTTTACTATTAAATTCAGCCAACATTACATAAAATACGTAGCTTGTTATATTAATTAATCATCTTTTAATAATGATTGTCCTGCGATAATACCTTCGCGCGTCAATTCGTGACTATTTACCCACACTTGTTTTACAGTAGCGCCTCGATTTTCAAAAATATCTATAACATTTTGACTATCTTGAATTGAAACGATAGGGTCATTTTCACCCATAGATAATAATACTTCTACATTACTTAAGTCTTTATCATTTACTAAATCCACAGGGTATAATGGCGCATAAAGTAATGCTTTATTAAATGTAATATCTGGATGCAGTATCATACTAACCGCAATATTTGAACCATTTGAAAAACCTACAGGTACAGCATTAGTCAAATCGAAATGGTATGTTTCTGCCGCTTCTTTTAAAAATTGAATTAATCTGTCTGTTCTATAGTTTAAATCTTCCACGTCATATTGCCCTTCGCCATGACGTTTGAAGAAACGGTTCATTCCATTTTCTGAAATTTCTCCTCTTACACTCAATATATTATATTTAGGATTAAGCGCTTGTGCTAAAGGCAATAAATCATTTTCGTCACCACCAGTTCCATGTAATAAAATAAAGGTTGGTGCGTTTGGCTGGCCTTCTCTAAAAATATGTTCCATACTCTTCATCTCCTTTAAGTGTTTTTTAATTATATACGTATCGGTGGTAATAAACGTAATAGTTCATCTTCTCTTTCTTCGTATTGAGGGGGCATTATCAAGCGTGTACCTAAATCTTCGAAACGTTCATCGATTGTAAAGCCTGGCCCTTCAGTGGCAAATTCAAAAATAATGTCACCACGTTCTTTCATGTAGACTGCATTAAAATAATGACGATCTTTGACTTCAGTTACATGGTAACCTCTATCTAACATTTTCGTTTGCCATGCTTTATGAACATGGTTATTTGGCACTGACCATGCGATATGATGGACCACACCTACGCCCCAACGAACATGTTCATTTGGTACATCTTTTTTTACCATAACGTGATGTTGCCAATCGCCTACTGTTTTCAAATGGATATACATATCATTTTCATTTACACATGCTAAGCCCATTTCTTCAGTTAACGTTTGAACTGTTTGATATGGATTATTAGACAACATAGTAACACCATAAAAACCAACAATATCTATGCTATGCTTATCTAAAGCTTCCTTGTCATCTTCAACAAGCGCCAAAGGCAACTCATGTGCATCTACAAATTCAAGCGTATCTTTTCCAAATAATTGTGTTCTTACTGTCTCAATTTCGTGTACCTTTAGATGTGTTTCCCATTGCTTTAATGAACCCCGGGGCACCCTAAATGCAATATGTTGCACTTGTCCCGCGCCAGTACGGCCTTTATAATGATTGGGCCAGTTAAAAAATGTCAATATCGTGCCATTGTCAACGCCACCATTTGAAAAGTATAAATGGTATGTTGATGGGTCATCAAAATTCACTGTTTTCTTTATTAATTTTAAATTGAGAATATCTCGATAAAATTGAATATTTTCTTCTGGATTACCTACAATTGCTGAAATATGATGAATGTGATGAATAGGATCCATCTCCACCCCTCCTAGTTTATTATTAAAAAAACAATCCAAAAAATTTAGTGTGATCGTTTCGTATCAAAAGGACGTACTTCCGATTCTATATAATCACGTTTTTTCTCTAAAAATGGTGGCAATGCAAGACTCTCACCTAATGTTTCATAGGGTTCATCTCCCATAAACCCTGGTCCATCTGTAGATACTTCAACTAATATATGACCAATACGGGCATACAATGCTTCAAAATAAAATCTATCTACTAAACCTGAATTTCCGATGCCATATTGTTCATATTTTTCTAACCATTTTGAAATAGCTTCATGGTCTTCTAATCTGAATGAAACATGATGCACTTCGCCGTAACCTTGTCTAGCTTCAGGGGCTGTCGTGTCTTTTCTTAAAAATACTTGACCGCCATTGCCACCTTCACCAACTTCTAATACTGCAACATCTTCCTCTTCAATAATTGTTCTCATACCAAATATTTCTTCCAAGATTTTTTTGAAATCTTCAAAGTAGCTTACAGTGATTTCAATAGGTCCCAAACCATAAATTGCTTTATCAGTAGGTACTGGCCCTTTTTTCCATGGTTGTCCTGGTGCTACGCCTTTATTATTTTCATCAGAAATTAATTGATAACTTTGTCCATCAGGCTCTTCAAATGGCAACACTTTTTTACCAAATAGCGCTTGTATGCCTTCATGTTTAACCCCATACTCATTAAATCGTGCTTCATAATACGCTAACGCTGCATCATCAGGTACGCGGAAGGAAGGACGCGTAATTGAATTTGTTCCAGAATGACCTTTAGGAACGTGAGGGAAATCAAAAAATGTCATATCTGTACCAGGTGAGCCGACATCATCTGCAAAAAATGTATGATAGGTATAAATGTCATCTTGATTTACTGTTTTTTTCACAAGTCTCATACCTAATACTTCAGTAAAAAATTTATAATTTCGTTCAGCATCATCTGTCATTGCTGTTACGTGGTGTATACCTAATAATTGATTATTTGTCATAATAAAACTCCTCTTTTTATATTTATCTCGATTTCGAAGTAATTTTAAATAAAATTTTTAAGTGCTAAGCCTAAATCATAGGTTGTGCACTTAATTTTTTCAAAACGTGCTGTAATGTTGTTAATTCTTCATCTGACAAAATTGAAAAAGTTGATTCTAATGTTGCAGCATGCTTAGGAAATATCTCATTCATCAATGTACAACCTGCTTCAGTGAGCGAAGCATTAGTCACTCGTTTGTCTTGTACATTTCGTATTCTTATTACATACCCTTTTGTCTCTAATTTATCTACAACATATGTGATACTACTACTCGCAATTAATACTCTATCACCAATACGTTGTATCGGTTGATCGCCTTTATTGTACAGTAACTCTAATACCGCGAACTCTGTCACATTTAGTCCATAACGTTGAATGTCATTCCTAACTATTTGTTCCAAATGATCGATAGTTCGGTTCAAACCAACAAATGTATTTAACGACGCTTTAGTTCGATTCATCACATCACCAACTTTCAATTTATTTCGATTTCGAGATAAATTATAATACTGTTTTTTAAACAAGTCAACACATTGAGTATAAAAATTATACTGTCATTTAAAAGTTATACAAAAATAAACTTACATTTGCTTATTTATTCAGTTTCTACCATTCAAATTAGTGGTATATATCATAATGTGGAGGTGTCATAATGAATCAATTATTTATAAACAATGAATTTGTAGAAAGCAAATCTACTGACACAATGGACGTCATTAACCCTGCAACTGAAGAAAAGATAGACACAATTACTTTCGCAACAGAATCTGAAGTTAACTCAGCTGTAGAAAAGTCAAAACATGCACAATTAGAGTGGGAAAAAGTGCCTCAACCAACACGAGCAGACCATGTAAAAATGTTAATCCCTTTATTAGAAGAACATAAAGATGAAATTGCAAAATTGTATGTTCAAGAACAAGGAAAAACACTTGCTTCGGCAAAAGGTGAAATAGATAAATCTATACATTTTATAGATTATATGACAAGCCAAAGTATGAATAATAAAGGCGAAGTCTTGCAAAACAGCCGTGAAAACGAAACGATTTTGTTAACTAAAAAACCAATTGGTGTAACAGCAGGTATTGTGCCTTGGAATGCGCCCATAATGGTGTTAATGAGAAAAGTGATCCCTGCTATTGTAACTGGTTGTTCTGTAGTTATTAAACCTAGTGAAGAAACCTCACTTGTCACGCTAAAAATTGCTGAACTATTTCGTCAATCTACTATACCTGCAGGACTTATTCAAATCCTTCCAGGTAAAGGAGAAGCGCTAGGTACGCAATTAGCTGAACACCCAGATATACAACTCATTTCAATCACGGGTAGCATGCGCGCAGGTAAATCAGTTTTTGCTAAGAGTGCAAATACAGTTAAAAAGGTAAATCTTGAACTTGGAGGTAATGCACCTGTATTAGTCACCTCAAATGCGAATTTAGATAAAGCAGTTGATTATATCGTTACAGCAAGAATTAATAATGCCGGACAGGTATGCACTTGTCCTGAACGCATTTTTGTACACAAAGCTATTCATTCAACATTTATCAATAAGTTAAAAGAAAAAATGCAGAGTTTAACTGTAGGAGATCCATTTGATAATAAAACAGACTATGGTGCGCTTATTAATCAAAAACAATTAAATAATGTGGATGAAAAAGTTCAAAATGCAGTTAACAATGGGGCTCAATTAATTACAGGTGGCCACATCATCGATCGTCCTGGCTATTTTTATGAACCTACCATTTTAGATCAAGTAGATCCAGAAGATAGCGCGTTTAAAGAAGAAATTTTCGGACCTGTGTTGCCAATTGTGCAATATAACAACTTTGACGAAGCCATCGAACAAGCAAACAACACAAATGCTGGTTTATCATCTTATATCTTTTCAGAAGATTTAAAAGAAATTATGACAGCAACCGAATCGCTTAAATTTGGTGAAGTTTATGCCAATTGCGAAGCAGAAGAAGTTGTAAACGGATATCACGCTGGTTGGAGAGAATCAGGTTTAGGTGGCGCTGACGGTGTACGCGGGCTAGAAGAATATTATAACACTACTGTTTCATATATTAGATATGATTAAGATAATTAGATATTAAGAAATGCCTCAACATTATGATTTAAAGTATCAAACTAATGTTGAGGCATTATTATTATATAACTAAATCTGTACTACTCGTTAAGTGCTTTATCTAAAGATTTCATATTTTCTTTCATCAATGATTGATAAGTGATTTCGTCATCACTTACTTCTTCTTTTGATAAAGTAGCCATATTGTGAAATTTTAGCGGTGTAGTATTGGACTCTTTTTGAATCACATCTGTTACTTTGGATGTGATATTTTGTTCATATAATACATAAGGTTGTTTTGTTTTATTCATATTTCGAACAATATTCATTAACTCCCGTTGGCTAGGTTCTTCATTATTCATGCCACTGACACCCTGCTGTTTAAAATGATAGCGATTAGCTAAATAACCTATAGAATCATGAGATATAATAACTGTGTCACGTTTAGGATGCTGTGTTATCTTTTTCATCTTATTATCAATTTGATTGATATCTTTTATCAATCGTTTATAATTCTGCATATAATAAGATTGATGTTTAGGATCTTTCTCTACCAAGTCATCTTTAATTGCTTTAACAAACTTTTTATTTAATACAGGGTCAAGCCATACGTGTGGATCTTGTCCTTCATGATTGTGACCTTCATGGCTATCATGGCCATCATGTTCTGTATGCGTTTCGTGCTCATGCTCGTGGTCGTGCTCATGTCCGTGTTCGTGACTAGCAATTAAATCACCATGATTAAGATCTTGCGCAACTGGTAACTTCAAACGATCATTATTAATTGAAGTTGCAACTTTTTTAGCAACTGGGTCCATTTCTTCATTTGAATAGATAAATAAATCACTTTTAGCAATATTAATCATTTCTTTTTGCGTAGGTTCAAAAGAATGCATGTCTGCTCCAGGTGGATAAATTGAATTGACATCTACGTATTTACCACCTATTTGCTCAGTAAAACTTTGAAATGCAAATGCCGTTGTATATATTTTAAGTTTATTGTTAGAACTGACGTCTTTTTTCTCAGTATTTATATTTCCGCAAGCACTCAACAATACGATAAATATACAAGTCAGTATAAATAATACTCTTTTTTTCAAAAAACGCCCCTCCAAATCGAAATTATTCCGTTAAAACTATAAACTTATTTTCTTAATTTTTCAATGGTTTTTACTTATTCTATAATAATTCTTAGCTAATTTTTCCCATAAATATAGATTAATTCCTATTATGAGTTTAACTTTAGCTTAAATGTGATATTAAATAAGTATGAAGTTAATCTACAAGGAGTGATTTAAATGGCGGAAATTAAACAAGGTACAAATAAATTTTATGTAGGCGATAATGAAAATAACCCTCAAGCTGAAATTACTTTTCAAAAACAAGGTGATAACCAAATCAATATTGATCATACAGGCGTACCAGACGAACTTGGCGGCCAAGGTTTAGGTTCACAACTTGTAAAATCCGTAGTTGATTACGCTCGCGATAATAATTTAAAAGTTACTGCAACATGCCCTTTTGCTAAATCTGTGATTGAGAAAAATGCAGAATATCAAGATGTGTACTCAGGTTAGTTTTTTACAAACTAAATTCAAATATAAGAAACGGGACAGAAATAAAATTTTAATTTCTGTCCCGTTTTTTAACCATTTTGCAATAAATACATATTACGATAAATACCATTTTGCTGAATTAATGTTTCATGTGTACCTTGTTCTACAATCCTACCATGATTCAACACCAATATCTTATCTGCATCTTGAATCGTAGAAAGTCTATGTGCGATGGCTAAAGTGGTTCTTCCTTGTCTCATCGTGTCTAGAGACTGTTGAATTTGTTCTTCCGTTTCGGAATCAATATTAGCTGTTGCTTCATCTAATATTAATATTCGAGGATTTGTAGCAATCGTTCTCGCAAATGCTAATAATTGGCGTTCACCACTTGAAAAAGCACTCCCTTTTTCAATCACTTTATGTTGATACTGACCTGGCAGTTTTTCAATAAAATGATTAGCGTGCACAAATTCTGCAGCAGCTTTGACTTGTTCAAATGTCATCGTCGGGTGGTACAGTTTAATATTTGATTCCACAGTACCATAAAATACAAAAGCATCTTGCAACACTAATCCTATTTTCTGCTTTAATTCTTCTTTTGGTATTATTTTAATTGAGTAGCCATCTATTTCGATAGCGCCACGGTTAAATTCATAAAAACGCATAAACAAATTGATGATTGAACTCTTTCCAGATCCTGTGTGACCAACAAGTGCAACCATTTCACCAGGGTTAACAGTAAAATTGATATTTTTTAATACATCTGTCTCACCGTCATAACTGAAACTAACATTTTTAAACTCAATCTTCCCTTCTTGGATGCCATGGTTTAATATTGGATGCTGTTTAGGTTCATAAGTACGGTCGTCAATCAATGTAAATACTCTACTCGCTGACACCAATGCCTGTTGTAAAATATTTAAATTCTGACTTACTTGATTAATCGGTTCAAAAAAACGTTCCATATATTGTACAAAGGCAAACACGACGCCTGCAGTAATTCCTGTGGTAAAGCTAATTATTCCAAAATACCCCAAAATCATAACTGTCGCAAATACAGAAATCGCGCTAATTGCTGGTCTCAATAATAGGCTATCGAGTTTTACTGTTTTCAACATATATTGGTAATGTCCATCATTAATATCATTAAACTCTTTATTTAATCGTTTTTCTTGATTAAATGCTTGGATTATCTTCATACCTTCTATAGATTCTGCTAATTTTGTATTTAAATCTGACAATCTTTGTCTTGATTTTGCAAATAAAACAGCTGAATATTTACGATAAATTGCTAGCATTATAATGATAATGGGCAGAAAAACCAAAGCGATTAAAGCCAATTTCACATCCAAAATAAACATCATAATATAGCTTGATATCATCATAAAAAATGCTATTACAAATGTTGAAAACACGCCTACAATCATATCTACAATGGTCTCTGTATCATTAGTCAATCTAGAAACAATACTACCTCCAGGCACTTTATCAAAATAGCTCATTCCTAATTTCCCTAATTTATTAAAGGCGTCGATTCTTAACTGTTGAATGACTTTAAAGGCAAGATATTGAAAAAGATATTGACTTAAATACATTGTTAAAGCACCAATAACCTGAATACTAATAAAAATAACGACAAGCCAAATCATCGATTGTTGAGGAAAATGGCGCGGCGTAAGATAATCATCAATAAATATTTTTACCATATAAGGTGTTAGCATACTTGCAATTGTTGATAAAGTTAATGTAAAGAATGCTAAAGCAATAATGCCTTTATAAGGGACTGTATATTTGAATAATCTAACTAAAACTTGAGCTTGATCTTTTGCAGTTAAGTTAACATTTTCAGTCATTTGCATCGTCCCCTTTCGCAAGGTCATCTAAATTACGAGTGAGTTGTTGTTGTAATGCTTGAGCTCGATACGTTTCATAATACCAACCTTTTTGATTCATTAATGCTGTATGTGTCCCACTTTCAACAACCGTGCCACCTTCCATTACAATAATTTCATCAGCGTGTTTCACCGCACTCATACGATGAGCCGTTATGATATTGGTTTTACCTTTCCTCAATTTTTCTAAGTTACCCAATATCACTTCTTCAGTTTGCGCATCTACCGCGGAAAGAGAGTCATCTAAAATTAACACCTCTGGGCCAATTAATAACGCTCTAGCAATCGAAATACGCTGTTTTTGACCTCCTGATAAGGAAACACCACGCTCACCTACTACCGTTTGGTATTGGTTCGGAAAAGATAGAATATCATCATGGATATGACTGGCTCTACTAGCTTCAAAAATACTATTATCATCGATTTCCTCATTACTAAAAGCAATATTGTTTCGAATCGTAGTTGAAAATAAAAAGTGTTCCTGTGGCACATAGCCGAACTGTGCGCGTAAATTTTTCACATTATAATCTCGTATTGGATAACCGCCATACTTAATTTCATTAGCTTCTGCTGTATCAAATTCTCTAAGTAGCAATCGGATTAATGTACTTTTTCCTGAACCAGTACGACCTACAATACCTACAGTTGAACCTTGTTTAACTTCAAAATGAACATCATGAATGCCATCTTCTTTATTACCCGGGAAATGGAATTTTTTGATATGAAATTCAATATTTCCTACAGGGCTTGCATCTATTTTAAAATGTGTATCTATACCATTTGGCGTATTACCTATTTCTTCGATCCGTTCATAAGATGCTTTAGCTCTTTGGACAATATTAAAAAACAAACCTAAAGCTAATAAAGGCCAAACCAACATACCTAAATATGTTGTAAAAGTAATGAGTTGACCTAACGTGATATCATGATTAAATACTAATTTCGCTCCAAAGACGATGGATAAAAAGTAACTAATTCCTATTACCAATGTAATTGTGGGGTCAAATAATGCATCAATTTTTGAAACTTTTAAATTTTTTACTACAACATCATCGCTTAAATTTTTAAAGTCCTTTTGATCACTTGTTTCGTAACCAAACGTTTTAGTTACTTTGATACCTGCAACACTTTCTTGTGTCTTATCATTTAATCTACTAAACGCCGCTTGTGCTTTTTTAAAGCCTTTGCTTAGTAGTGAACCATAATAACTTGTTAACAAAACCATAAAAGGCAATGGTATCATTGCAATCAATGTCAATTGCCAACTCACTGTCGCAGCCATTGTAATCACAACTGTTCCACCAGTTATTAAAGCATCTGCGATCATTAAAATACCTGCCCCTGCAGCATTTTGAACTGCCCTTATGTCATTCGTTGCATGTGCCATTAAATCGCCAGTCCTTCTATTTTGAAAAAAAATAGCACTCATATTTGTATATTTCTTATATAAAGAAGTTCTTAATATCTGCCCCAATTTTTGACTTGTGCCAAAAATTGATAATCTCCATACATACCTTAAAATATAAGTGAAAATAGCAACAAATACTAAAATGACAAGGTAAACAGCTAATACTTTAGGCGTTAATTTGTTCGTTGTCATCTGATCAATGGTTTTACCAATAATTTGAGGTGGTACAATTTCAATTAAAGCAATTAATAACAAAGTGATAAGTCCTAAAATGTATTTATTCTTATGTTGTTTAAAAAACCATCCCAACTTCCAAAACACCTGCATGCGCTCACCCCCAAAATTAATCCAATTGCTTATGCACACATCTTACCACAAGTTATTAAATGTAAATATACAAGTGTTTTTGCCCTTTTATAAAATTTAATCTTCCTCTGAGACAGACAAATTGACTCGGTATAATTTTTATATTAACTTATATTTATAAAGCATAAGTTAATATAAAGGAGCAAGATGATGACTTTTCACGATAAATCTGCAATACAAGTAACGAACGTTACACTAAATGTTAAAAATTTAACAGATATGGTTGATTTTTATACACATATTCTAGGCTTAACAGTTATGTCCAAAAATGAAAATACTGCGACTTTACAAGTTGGACTGAACGGTCATACAATGACATTATTCGAGATTCAAGACGGACGTCAGCCTTCTATCAGAGAAGCAGGACTGTTTCATATTGCATTACTATTACCTGAAAGAAAAGATTTAGCAGACTTTCTTTTTCACGTTTCTCAATTAAACATTCCAGTAGGTGGCGGAGATCACCTTGTAAGTGAAGCTTTATACCTTAATGATCCTGAAGGAAATGGTATCGAAGTTTATTACGATAGATCTGAAAATGAGTGGTTATGGAAAGACAATAAAGTAAAAATGGATACACTACAAGTAGACATTAATAATTTGCTTAAACAAAGAACAGAAATAGGTTGGAAAAAAATGCCATCTAACGCTAAAATTGGACATTTACATTTAAAAACTTCTGATTTAGAAATAGCTCAACGTTTTTATATTAACCAATTAGAACTCACACATATTTCCAATTTTCCCCAAGCTCTGTTTATGTCTACCAAAAATTACCATCACCACATTGCAGTAAATACTTGGCAAGCTAATATGCCTCGAGTTAAAAACGGTAAAAGTTATGGGCTGGCTCATATTGATATTTATAAACCTCATATCAACACTGTACGTATGTTTACAATTGATGGATTAGCTATTACAGTGCACAATCATACAGAATTAGTAGCTGATAAGACATAAGTAAAAAGCTTGGAACAATGAAAAACAATTCATTGTTCCAAGCTTTATATTATTCAACCCATTCTACTACGTGAGATTGAGGTTGACGCACTTTTTCTTTTGAATCACTTTCTCTATAACCAAATGCAACCATAACAGATGGTGCAAAATGCGCTGCATCCATAATATTTTCCTCGATTAAGAATTGTGTAACTGCATCTAAATCAAAACCTTCTATAGGGCAAGAATCAATATTCAATAATGCGGCACTTGTCATCATGTTTCCTAACGCAATATAAGTTTGCTTTTTCGCCCATTCTAATAATGTATACTCACTATCATTTATATGAAAATTTGTTTGGAAATTATCAAATTTCACTTCTGTTGCAGGTATGCTTTCTTCACTATATTGTTTGATTTCACGGATCATATGTTGTACGAATGGCGATTTAGAAGTTACATTTTTACGAGCCAATATAATTACAAAATAACTTGCAGTATCTAATTGCCCTTGTGCCCCCCAACTAATTTCTTTTAATTTATTTCTAATTTCGCGATTTTGTATTACCACAAATTTCCACGGTTCTAAACCTAACGAACTTGGAGACAATCTGCCCGCTTCCAGTATAGTATTAAAATCACTTTCACTCACTTTTTTATTTGAATCAAAGCGCTTCGTTGCATGTCTAAAATTAAACGCGTTGATGATTGTTTGTTGCATATCATTCATTTCTTGTTTGCCATCCTTTCGAATTATATATTATACCTTTTAGTATAGGATAATTTATAATCCTGATTAAAATAATATGTTTATAGTCTATACTAAATGTGAGCGAAAAACTTAATTATTAATTTTAAGTACTTCATCTTCAATAACAGATAAAACGCCTTGTTTATTATTTGAAGGCGCTACATAATTTGCGGCTTCGAATAATGAGGCATCCTCACAGTTTTCCATCACATAACTATAATGTGCTAATTGCAACATATCTAAATCATTATTTGCATCTCCAAATGCCATTAATTCATTTTTAGTTAAATCCCATTTATTTAATAATCTTTCTAATGCACTTCCTTTAGTCATACCAGGTATAATAAGATCGATACTATCACGACCACTGGACACTAATGCTAAATCTTTTGAAAAGTAATTTTTTAAATCTTCATCGAGTGTAGGGTGTGTACCTCTATTAATATTTAAAGCAATTTTTACATATTCATCTTTAGGTAAATTTTGAAATGACTCAATTTCTTTCAATTGGCGATAATAAAAATGCGCCTCTTTTTTAAATGATTCTCGGTTGTCTTTTAATATGTAAGCACTATCCAAACCACACACAATGATCTCTTTAATACCACGATCTATATTTAAATAGTTAACGACACTTTGGTAAAAATCTCTTTCAAAAGCTTGATAATCATATAACGTATTTCCTTCATAAATAACAGCTCCATTTTCAGCAACAAAAAACATGTTTCTATCACCAAAAATAGATTTCAATTTAGCATATTGATTACCACTGGCTGCTATAAATTTAATATGCTCGTTTTCTAATTGTTGAAAAATACGATTAAACCTTTGTTCATCGTATTGTTTGCTTGAATCTAAAAAAGTGCCGTCCATATCTACTGCAATTGCTTTTATCATATGCTTATTCCCCTCGAATCTTATGTTATATTTGTAACCTATTATATCTACAATAATCGCTGAATCAAAGTAAATAAATCGCCCATATACATTGATTTGTACTTCATTTATATCAAAAACTGAATAAAAAACAGAGCAGGATAGAAAACTTTTCTTACAAGATTTCGTAGCCCTGCTCTGTCAAGTATGACAACAAGTCACATTATCGCAATTTTTCAATCATTCATCACTAACATGCTAAACCTAACTAAACTATCGATGTATATTTCCTATTACTGAATCAATCCTTTAAAATATATGCAGAAATGATAGCTTGATTTAATTTAAATGTCTACAATTCATATAAAACTATAATATATAATTGAAAACTGTTTTTAACTTAATTTTCCTTACTGTCTTCTTTAAAGTGTACGATAGAAATATAATTTGTTTCTTCTTTGATATCATAAATAGTTAAACCTGTAATGTCTTTTTTCTTTCCTGGTACGACAATACTTATAATATAAGCGAAAATAAATGCTACTAAAAATGAAATGATAGACACGTAGAATGGCGAATTGCCACCACCCATACCATTAAAGATATAGGCAAATATGATTCCAAATATTAATCCCATCAAAACACCAAACGTATTTGTACGACGTGTAAATATGCCTACTGCAAACACGCCTGCCAATGGTACACCTACTAATCCAGTAATAAGTAAGAATAAGTCCCAAAGATCATTAGAATCAGATGCAATTAAATAAATCGACATACCAAATCCAAACAGTCCTGCAAGTATAATTATCCATCTAGCAAACCCTACTTCACTTTTCTCATTTCCTTTTCCAAAAAATCTATGCTTAATATCGACAGAAATACAAGCTGAAATTGAATTTAAACTTGAAGAAATCGTTGACTGAGCAGCTGCAAAAATCGCCGCAATTAACAAACCTGCAACAAATGGTGGCATTTCAGTCAAAATAAAATATGGTACGACAGAAGATGTATTAAATCCTGTAGGCAAAGCAGTATTATGACTATAGAATGAATAAAGCATTGTTCCCATTCCATAGAATAATGGCGCTGATACTAAAGCTAAGACGCCATTTGTCCATAATGATTTTTTAGTCTCTGACATAGATTCAGATGCTTGATAACGTTGAACTACGTCTTGGCTTGCTGTATATTGGTGCAGGTTATTAAAAATATTCCCTAGAAAGATAATTGGGATTGCTGCTGCTGCAGTATTAAATTTCCAGTTATCCGTGCTAATAATCTTTTTATGCTCAAGCGCATCGCTCATAACAGTACCCATGCCGCCTTGAATGTTTATAACACCTAATATAATAATTGCTGCTGCGCCACCTAAAAGAATCACACCTTGAATAAAATCACTCCATACCACCCCTTCAAATCCACCAAGAAATGTGTACAATATACACAAAATGCCAACAAGACTCGCGACTACATATGGATTCATATCAGATACTGATGTAATAGCTAACGTAGGTAAATAGATGACAATTGCTACCCTACCGATATGAAATAAGACAAATAATAGCGAACCAATAACGCGAATACTAGGGCCAAAGCGAGCCTCTAAATATTCGTAAGCAGAAGTTACCTTCAATTTTTTGAAAAATGGTACATAAAAATAAATAAGTAATGGAATTATTGCTACAATCGCAATATTCCCCGCGATATACGACCAATCTGTTAAAAATGCCTTTTCAGGCGTCGACATAAATGTAATCGCGCTTAATGTTGTAGCGTAAATAGAGAAACCAACTGCCCAGGAAGGTAAACGGCCGCTAGCAGTAAAGAAACTATCTGTACTTTGACTTGCCCTTTTGGTAAAATATGCGCCTACTAACAGCATCACAACTAAATAACTAACAACTGCAACCCAGTTCCATATACCAAAACCAACTTGTTCCATTCATTTCAACCCCTTATACGGTAACCTATAAATTATACGTATTAATTAATGCTCCCAATTTTTCTCTATTATCTTCATCGAATGGTTTAAATGGTCGTTTTGGTACACCACCATCAATACCACGTGTAGCTAATATTTCTTTAAGTGTGGAATAAATGCCCATAGACAACACATTCTCGATAATGTCATTTGTATCATGTTGAATTTGATACGCTTCTTCAATCTCTCCATTTTTAGCTTTTTCAAAAATTTGTCTTGCACGTCTACCATTGACGTTATAAGTAGAACCAATTGCACCATCTACTCCAGAAATAGCTGCTTGTACTAGCATTTCATCAAATCCAGAAAGTATGAGCTTGTCTGGATAAGCTTTACGAATACGCTCTAGCAAAAAGAAGTTAGGTGCTGTGTATTTCACACCTACCACTTTTTCATGATTAAACAGCTCACCAAATTGGTCGATTGAAATGTTAACTCCAGTTAAATCTGGTATAGCATAAATAATTAAATTGTTTTGCGTGGCCTCAATTAATTCGAAATAATAGTCTTTAATTTCTTCAAATGAAAAAGGATAATAGAACGGTGTAACTGCTGAAATAGCGTCATATCCTAATTCAGTTGCATATTTACCAAGTTCTATCGCTTCATTTAAATCTAAAGAACCTACCTGTGCAATCATTTTCACATCATCGTTAACAGCTTCTTTAGCTACTTTAAAAACTTGTTTTTTTTGTTCTTTATTTAACAAGAAATTTTCGCCAGAGCTACCATTAACATAAAGCCCATCTAAGCCTTCAGTTTCAATCGCATTTTGCACAATTTGCACTAATCCCTTTTCTTTCACTTGTCCTTTTTCATCAAACGGTACTAATAACGCCGCATATAATCCTTTTAAATTCTCTTCCATTGATAACCCCTCCATCTATGTATTTAAGTTATTATTCCTAGACATTTATATAACTATATAATGCAATAAAAAACATCTTTTATTTTTCTATTTACAGTTCAAATTGTAAACGCTATCATAAAATGTGACAATAGCTTTTTGAAAAAATACATCATTTATCAATAATATTTATGAAAATAATTTTCAAAATAATTCAGTATATTTGATAATCTGAGGAGGTTTCATAAATGAATCTATATAATATCGCTATTGATATTGGTGGTACAGAAATTAAGGCAGCTGTTTTCAATCAACAGCTAAAGTTCATAGATTACATAAAAATACAAACACCGAATAATGTCGACACATTTATTAAAGATACAGTTTACGAACTTGTAGCTATGTTTAAAGCAAAATATGGCATTGAACCACTCAATGTAGGTATTTCTAGTGCAGGGGTTGTAGATGAGCATAATGGTTTAGTTGAATATGCTGGGCCAACGATTCCAAACTACACGGGGACGAACTTCAAAACTATACTCAAGCCATTAAATGCTCAAGTACAGGTTTTTAATGATGTAAATGCAGCGTTATTAGGAGAACTTTCATTTCATGATTACGAAGCACAAAACATATTTTGTCTAACGCTTGGAACAGGCATTGGAGGTGCTTTTTATAATCAGTCGTCTCAACTCTATAATGGCGAACGAAATCGAGCCAATGAAATTGGGTATTTGCTTTATGATGCCCAAACAAAAAAGACCTTTGAACAACGCGCTTCAACATCTGCTTTGAAATCACTCATGATAGAAAAATCCTTTGCTTATAAAGATGATGTACCCAAATTATTTGAACTAGCAGATCAGCAAGATGCGCTCGCCTTATCTATACTCAATCAATGGAGTGATTCAATCGCGGAAGGGATTGCCCAAATACAAATCATTTATGATCCTGGATTAATTCTTATCGGAGGTGGCGTCTCTTCACAAGGTCAAAATTTGTTAAAGTATATTATTCCTAAAGTTGCGCTTTACTTACCTGTTCAATATGGTCATGCTTCAATACAAACTACACGAACACAAAACCACGCTTCTCTTTATGGCGCCGTTTCTAAATTTTAAAAAATAAAGCTAAGGCATCAACAGATGCCTTAGCTTTTATTTACGTTATGAATAATAACAGCTGTAAAAAAGTAAAACAGCTAAAATTATTACTATTTTTATTCGTTTAAAATGATTTTTTTAGTATGTTGATATACATGATGCATGTAGTCATCTTCCAATAATAAATAACTCACAATATCGATTAAAAATAATGTTGCAATTTGAGTATTTATAAATTGGGTATCTCGATTTCTCGATTGATCAGTAGTAATTAATACTAAATCTGCACATTCTGTTATTGGACTTCCTTCATAATTAGTGATGACGACAACATAGGCGCCGGCGTCATGTGCGACTTTAGCTGCAGCAATTAATTCGGTTGTTTCACCACTATTTGAAATAGCTACAAATGTATCCGATTGCGTTAAAAGAGAAGCAAATATTTTCATTTGATGTGCGTCGGTAGAAACGTTACCTTTCAACCCCATCCTCATCATGCGATAATAAAACTCTGTAGCTGATAATCCAGAACTACCTAAACCTGCATATATAATTTGCCGGCTTCGAATAATTTGATTAACAAAGCTTTGAATTTTTTCATCAGAAATAAACTCTCCTGTTTGTTGAATAATATTTTGATGATATTTATGAATACGCTGAATTAATGGACTATTTTCAATCACTCTTTCTGACATTTCTTGCTGCAAATTAAACTTCAAATCTTGAAAGTTTTCATAATTTAACTTATTGCTAAATCGCGTAATAGTTGCAGGCGAAGTACCAATCGCGTATGCCAATGAATTAATTGTTGAAAATGTGTCATCAAATTCGCTGTTTTTAATATATTCTACAATGTATTTATCTGTTTTAGTAAACAAATGATGATAACGCTGAACGCGATTCTCAAATTTCATCATATACACCCTTTCCATCCCCATATTAGCTATATTATAAATGAAAATGTTTTTCAGAACAATGAAATATATTGATTATTATTTTCTCAATGTTATATTAAAACTATAAATCAATTAACAAATTAAGCATTTTATAAAATCTACTAAAGTTACGGAGTGTATAATTATGTTACCACAAGGATTGATTGTCTCATGCCAAGCCTTGGAAGATGAACCGTTACATTCGTCTTTCATTATGTCTAAAATGGCTCTAGCTGCTTACGAAGGTGGCGCTGTTGGTATCAGAGCAAACTCTAAAGAAGACATCATCGCAATTAAAAAAGAAGTGAATTTACCTGTCATCGGCATAGTAAAAAGAAATTATGCTCATTCAGACGTTTTTATCACGGCTACTAGCAAAGAAGTTGATGAATTAATAGATAGTAACTGTGAGGTCATTGCTTTGGATGCTACAAAACAAAGACGCCCTCAAGAAACTTTACAAGAACTTGTTTCATATATCCGTCATAATGCGCCAAACGTAGAAATTATGGCGGATGTATCTACGCTTGAAGAAGCACAGTACGCTGATACATTAGGTTTTGATTACATAGGCACAACACTACGTGGCTACACTTCTTATACAAAAGGGCATATTCTATACGAAAACAATTTCCAATTTTTAAAAGACGTACTAACACACGTCAATGCGAAAGTCATTGCTGAAGGAAATGTCGTCACGCCTGAAATGTTTAAGCAAGTTACAAATTTAAATGTTCACTGTACAGTGGTTGGGGGTGCAATCACACGGCCTAAAGAAATTACTAAACGTTTTATTGAAGCAATCGAAAAATAAACATTAAAAGCCTGTATTCAAGCGCACCTAAAGTAGGTTGCTATTGGAACACAGGCTTTATCTTTTTATTATTAAAATTACACCGCTTCAGCAATAAATATCTTTCTATCTTCCCACTCCCCCGTTTGCTCATTATAATTATCGCAAGTAATTAATGTCAGTTGCTTCTTGTCCGTTGGTTGCTCATCCAATATTTCTACCGCATCTGGTTTTACGTCATAGATTTCTGTAATCTTATATTCTCGTTGTGCTTCTCCAACTTTAAAATAAATCTTGCTTCCCTTTTTGGCTTCAGGTAACCTAGAAAATTGGTAATCCGAATGTCCTACCATTGTATGACCAGCAATCGCTATATTTTGATCATCTAATGATTCATTCTCCTCTGCAAAACTCACGCCCCTATCTAATTGTTCGGGCGTGGCTGGTCCAGGATAAACAGGTGTTTTAATATCTGCATCTGGTACTGATAAATAACCTGCCATTTGAGTTTTATCTTTAGGTATTTCTACTTTTTTATTTTTATTTTCTTTAGAATGTTTATCATAATGTTCTATTTTATTTTCATTGTCTTTTTGTGCGAAGTAATCATCTATTTTCGGTTTTGCAAATAAATAAATTGCAAATAAAATGAGTGCCACGCCAACTAATGTGACAAGTTTGCTTACCCATTTATTCATATAAATATGACTCCTTTTTCTTTGTAAACATATTCAATATAAGTATAGCACAACTTTTTAATAAAAAAAGTTACTTTATAACAACTTCCCAAGTTTTGAAATTTCAGTATAGTGGTATGTATGATTATGAATTAATTTATACAAAAAGGAAGTGTTTGTATGTCCGTACTTTCAAGTGACGAACGTGTTAAAATTTTATCTGATATGATTGAAATTCAATCTGTAAATGAAAAAGAACTTGATGTTGCGCATTACTTAGAAAAACTATTTAATAAACACGGTATCCAAACCCAAATTGAACAACTAGAAGGTGAATCTACGCGAGCTAACTTAGTAGCTGAGATAGGTAATGGGAAACCAGTCATCGGCGTTTCAGGACACATGGATGTTGTCACAACAGGCGATGATAGTTTATGGAATTATGATCCGTTTAAACTGACAGAAGATGACCAAGGTAGATTACATGGTCGTGGTTCAGCAGATATGAAATCTGGACTAGCTGCATTAGCAATTAGTTTAATAGAAATTAAAGAAGCTGGTACATTAGAGCAAGGTACAATTCGATTTATGGCAACAGCTGGAGAAGAAATAACAAGTAATGGCGCAGCTTTACTACATAAGAAAGGCTACATGGATGATGTAGAAGCGCTATTAATTGCAGAACCTTCACAAGATGGTATTGTGTATACACATAAAGGGACAATGGATATACAAGTTGTATCCAAGGGTAAATCTTCACATAGCTCAATGCCTGAACTAGGCTATAATGCTATTAATCCTTTAGTAGATTTTATCCATTATTTAAACAATGAATATAGTAAAGTAGATATTAAGAGTGACTTATTAGGCACACCGACCATGAATTCTACAATTATAACTGGCGGAGATCAAGTCAACTCAATACCAGCTTATGCTGAATCATTGTTTAATATGCGTACAATTCCAGACTACGATAACAATAAATTCGAAAATTTATTTAACAGCATCAAAGATCGAGTAGAACAAGAAAGCAATGCTGATATCACTGTTAATCCTTATGTCAATCGTGATCCTGTATACACTAAAGGGGATAATGAATTCTTAAAATTAGCTAAATCTTTAGGCGATGAATACTTTGACCGAGATTTAGAAGTTACATCTTCTACTGCAACTACAGACGCATCATATTTAATGAAAGACAAAGACGACAACTTTTCATTTGTTATGTATGGCCCCGGCGAAACTGGGCAAGCACACCAAGTCGATGAATATGTTTATAAGCATACTTACCTTAAATTTATAGATTTATATAGTCAATTATTACCACAGTATTTAAATAATGCTAATTAATATGAATAGAAGCGTATAGATAATGATATCTTTTCTAACAAGTTTCCTAACCTCGCTTCTTGTAGGAATGGCTATAGGCTATCCTAGGATGAAACATTATTTATGTCCTAGAAAGATTATAAGAGGACGAGACGTTTATTAAATGTCTCGTCCTTTTTTCTATCAATTCGTCATACTATAGCTTAATTTTTTCTATTTTATTTCTAACCAATTAACTATTTCGTTTAAATTATTAACCGTTATTGTAGGTGTCTGTCCATTAAAATCGAAAAGCTCATTATGTCTATTGACCCAAACAGTATCAAAACCAAAATTACTTGCACCTGTAACGTCCCATGAATTAGAAGAAACAAACAAGATATCTTCTCTCTTCAAATGATAATATTTTAATATTAATGCGTAACTCGCTGGACTTGGTTTATATTGTTTAATTTCATTTACACTTATAACCGTGTTAATATAATCACCTAACTCAGAGTTATCAATCAATGGCATTAACATATTGTCATTTCCATTTGATAATATACCGACATCAATCTCTTTACTATTTAATAGTGATACCACTTGGGGAACTTCTTCAAAATATTCTAAATCTAAAAATGAATCAAATAATTGATTAACATCTTCCCTATTATATTGTATTTCATGGCTCTCCATTGTATAACGTAACGCTTCTTTTGTTAATTCATCAAATGGAATATAACGTTGCATAATTTGTTTTAAAAACATGTGATTTAATTGCGTTTTTCTCCATAATTTAGAAATTGATGTTGCTTGCGCATCATCAAACTGAACCATATCTTTCTTTAAAGAGGACATATCAAATAGTGTTCCATAGACATCAAAAATAATTGCTTTATACATAACGAACCTCCCTTTCTATTTACACACTTATATATTCATTAACACGTTTTAGTAAAATAAAACAATTTCTTCTTCAACAATTATTTATTCTAAAAAACTAAAGTTGCTTGATTTAACTATCCTTTATATTAATTTATTGTAAATTTTTCAAATATAGCATTAATACGCCTTAATTCGGTTATAAGAAAAGTAAGAGAGGAGGCAGTTTGTTATGAGAAAAACATTTCTATTTGATTTATTAAGTCTCTTTTTTATCGCAATTGGTTATATGTTAATCATTACGTTAATTCTATTTTCTTTTGACTTTTTAGAAATTCAAACAACTGGTTCAAGCTTTTTAGAAACCCTTAGTACAATAACTATATTTCAGTTTTTCAATCATGATATATTTAATGGGTTATTCACATTATTTTTAATTGTCTCTTTCTTATTGTTCTTGTATAAAACCATTGAACTCTATCAAAAAAATAAGTGAATGACTTCAAAAACTTTAAACCCCAAATTTGTCGCTCTATTTTATTTAAAATGCATCACATTTATTTCATTTTAGGTTTTTATGAATTTTATATTGTAACACTATATTATAAGTTATATAATATTCTAAGAGAATGTATTGTGCTTAAGTTTTGTAGTGCCATCTATCATCATAGTTATATTCCATTCCCATAATTAAACTTTATGCACCCATTTTCACTAATGGTATTGCACTACATTCTCAGCAAATGTGTAAAATTTTACTCATTTGAAAAGAGATCTAAAACCACTTTCAGGCAGTGGTTTTAGATCTTCTTATATGAACTATTTATTTGATTTTCCGTTTGGGTATACCATCACTTTTAATGAGCCACTCTTGTTCGTTCTCGCTCTTTCCATAGCCTCTTGCGCCTCTTCTAAATCGTATGAATCAGTGAACATGGTATTTAAGTCCGCAGTAGTAGATGATAACATTTCAATGCCCATAGGATAAGTATTAGCATATCTAAAAATGCCAACAACATTAATTTCATGATTAGCAATAAACGGTATGTTTAATTCGATATTTTCTTGTTGAGGTAACCCAACAATAGCTAAAGTACCGCCATTATTTAATGCTGCTAATGCGTTTTGTAACGCTGTAGGGTTACCGGCAGTTTCAAAGGCATAATCTACACCTTTGTTATTTGTTATTTCATTGATACGCGTAGCTACGTCCTCTTGTTTAATGTTTATAGCGTGTGTTGCACCAAGTGTTAGTGCTTCTTCTAATCTTATTTGTTCAAGGTCTGACACTATAATTTTTGTAGCACCAAACGCTTTAGCCGCTACAACAGCCATTAAACCTACTGGGCCCATACCCATAATTACTACTGTGGAACCTGGTTGAACATTTGCTCGTTTACATGCTTGAACTCCAACTGAAAATGGTTCATTTAATGTAGCTTCTTCAAAAGATAACTCATCCGGGATATGGAATAAGTAACCTTCGGGATGACTAATATATTGACTAAATGCCCCATCAATCGGTGGTGTAGCTAAAAATTCAACATCAGGGCATAAATTATATTTACCAGATTTGCAATACTCACATTCTCCACATGGTACACCCGGTTCAATAGCCACTCTATCTCCTTGCTTAAAATGTGTAACTTCAGATCCGACATCTGCGACTACACCAGCACATTCATGCCCTAAAATCAAAGGGTTTTCGACTACAAACTCGCCAACTCTACCGTGTTCATAATAGTGAACATCTGACCCACAAACACCTACTGCCATTACTTTCACTAAAACATCCGTTGGACCTATTTTAGGTACTTCAACTTCTTTAAGCTCCATATCAAAAGGTTTATTTAATATTGAAATATTCATCGTTTCTGGAATGTTATTATTCATTTCAAATTCCTCCTAAAGTTAATTAATATTTAATAAGTTTTGTGTTATTTCTTTTGTTTGCTTATATATCTTTCTATAAATTTCAAAATATTGATTATATAATTTATGATTATCTAAATTAGGCTTATAAGACGTTCCTATTTCTATAAATGTGTCAGTACAGTCTTCCATAGATTCAAACCATCCTAAACCGTAAGCCGCTAGCATAGCTGCTCCCATGCTTGGCCCTTCTTCGTATTTTAATGCAGTAACTTTAGCGTTAAAAATGTCAGCTTGCATTTGTAACCAGAAGCTATTCTTTGCGCCTCCACCTATTGAAATAATCTCATCAATCTGTCTACCACGTGCTCTCATATATACTATAGATTCATATAATGAATAAGTAATGCCTTCAATAGTGGCACGCGAAAAATCTTCCTCACTCGTGTTACTATTTATTCCAATAAAACTCCCTCTAATATATGCATCTCCGTGTGGCGTGCGCTCTCCTTGTAAATAGGGTGCAAACAATAAGCCATTTGCTCCAATGGCTGATTTTGTCGCTAAATTCAAAATTTCATCAAAAGACTTTTGCTTAAAAAATGTCTCTTTCAACCAATTCAAACTGTGTCCTGCACTTAAAGTAACGCCCATTGCATAAGACATGTTGGGCATAGCATGTTTAAAGAAATGAATATTATAGCCATAATCATCTTCATTACTCTGAGTACATGATAAAATCACTCCCGAAGTACCAATGCTGCACAACGTTTGCCCCTCATCGATCACGCCTGAGCCCAGTGCACCACACGCATTATCTGCGCCACCAGCAAAAACTGCAATATCTTCTGTTAAATTTAACTCTTTTTTTATATCTTCAGTAATATGTCCGACATAACTATGAGATTGTACAAGCGGTGGGTAAATGTCACCAAGCCCCAACTGATTACCAACTGCTCTATCCCAATCATTTGTATTCGGGTTAAGTAAAAGCGTACCTGCTGCATCACTATATTCCATAGATATATTTCCAGTTAATTTATAACGCACATAATCTTTAGGTAACAGAAATACCTTTAATTGTCGCCAATGCTTTGGTTCATTCTGTTTTAGCCATAAAAGCTTAGGCAACGTAAACCCTTCAAGTATTGGGTTTTTTAATAATGTGTTTCCAAACTTACTTTTTATTTCCTCACACTGTTTAGATGTTCGAGTGTCGTTCCATAAAATTGCATTTCTAATAGGCTGATAAGCATGATCTAAAGGAACTAAACCGTGCATTTGACCAGAAAATGAAAGACCACTAATTTGCTTATCATTCATTGTTTCTCGGTTAATTAAAATTTTAATGCCTTCTTTAACTGCAATCACCCAGTCTTCAGGGTCTTGTTCATTATAACCAGGGTAAGGCTGTATCAACGTTAAAGGAACGCTTGATTGATCAATGATATGCCCTTGCTTATTTGCAGCAATAATTTTTACTGAACTTGTACCTAAATCGATACCAAGCACAACATTTTCCATTTATATCTTACCTTTCTAATAGTTTTGAGTTTGGGTATTTAATGGCGTTATTTTACTATCATCAATGCCCGGTTGATGAACTTTGATATAATAAGTGATACCTGCGCCGACGAAATAACAAATTGCAAAGGCCCAGACTACGCCTACTTCATTGAATATCGGTAAAATAATAGTTGCAATTAAAGGTGCGATAAAATTACTTAATCCTGCAGCAAGATTATGTGAAGAAAGTGTAGCACCGATATGATTAGGTTCTAATGCAGTAAAAATAGCAAAAATTGGTACAAACGCTGACTGAGTAATACCAAATAAAACAGCACATAAAATTGCGATAGCAAATACATCGCCGCTGAGTATTGGTAAATAATAGAATAATAAGGTCGTTATTCCACAACCGATACAACCAAATATCATAACTTGGCGTTTCCATCCAATTTTATCAGCAATAACACCCCAAATGACATCACCTACAATACATGTGACATGCATCGTTCCCCATGTCCATAACCATTGTTGCATTGAAAAGCCTATAGTATCCGTAAATAACACAGGGAATATAATAACTAAACCAAATAAAGATAATTGATTTATAATTCTCACTATAAATACTTTAATAATATCTGGGTTTTTATATACGATACCTATATCTTTTAGAACTTTTGAATATCTTTGTTTTACCGATAACATTATATTTGGTTTCACATCATGTTTACCAACAACTATAAACGCTATTAAACCACCGACAAAAATCCATATTAATGACATCCATAATGTTCCATTAAATCCCATAAAAGGAATTGTAAAGCTAGGTAAGTAGGTACCAATAACACCCATGCCTACTGAAAACATTGCCCAAAACCATCCAATAGCTGTCGCTAATCTAGCTTTATCAGTGATATAAGTTACCCACACTAAAAATCCGTATAAGAATAATGGATAGCCTAATCCCCTAATACCATATAAAACAAGCATCATTGGCAGACTTTCCATTCCTAACCCAAACACTAAAAACAACACATGAAATATTAACCATATTATAGTGCCTAAAGCCATGATTTTTTTCGGTCCATAAACGTCAGATAAAACAGCGGCAAGCCATGATCCAACAACAACCATCACACCATAAACAGTAAATACTAAAGATGCTTGGCCACCTGAAAAACCTATATCAACAATATTCTTTGATAAAAACGCTTGTTCAATACCGTCTCCTGTCATAAAAATAAATATAGCAATAAGTGCTATAAAAATAATTCTTGGAATACCCATCCATGTTTTCATACTATTTTTAGAAATCGTCTCGTTATTCAAACTAATTCCCCCTTTATTTTAATAAGACTTATAAATCAGCTTAAACGTTTAAGTTTTGGCTATGAAACAAACGGGATGGAAAACAAAAACTTGATTTCTTAAGCCCGTATTTATAATAATGCGTGTTATTTCTGAATAACTAAGTAAGTATCACTTATAAGGTTCAGTCGCCAACTACAGGTAATAATATTGCAAGTATCTTCTTTTTAGTCAAAATGATTTATCTGAAACAAAAGAACAAGATTCGCGAATTAATAATTTTGTAGACAGTTCAACTGAAGCAACCGCTTTACCTTGAATAAGATTATGAATCATTTCCCCAGCGACACGCCCTATTTCTTTTGTTGGTTGTGAAATTACAGATAGTTTCGGCGTGTAAATTTCATTCCAATAACTATCATCAAAGCCAACAATGATAATATCTTCGGTTATTTTCTTTCCGCTTTCTTTTATAGCTTGTAAAGCACCCAACAACAATAAATGGTTCGTTGCTACTATAGCTCGAACGCCCTGATAAATCAGCGCTCTTGTTGCGTGGTAACCACTATCAATTTGCGCATCTGTACCTAATTGTTGATTACTATAATAAATAAGTTGTTGATCTATTGTAATGTTATTTTTAGCTAAAGCTAGTTCATACCCTCTTTTTCTTTCTGACGTTGTGCTAATATCGGGATTCGCTAGTAGCAAACCTATATTTTCAGACGTGCTATCAACTATCCTTTGTGTTGCATTAAAAGCTGCTTTTTCATTATCAACACTTATAGATGGTAATGCTTCTCCATATATTTTCCTATCTATAGTCAAGATAGGGGTTTGATGCCACTCTTTTTTTAGATTCAATCGAGATTTCACAGGAACTAAAATAATAGCGCTTACATTTTGACCTATAAAAGTTTCGATTAATGCTTGTTGTTTGAGTTCATTTTCTTCTGATGAAACGACAGCTACATGTAAATGATGTTTTTGACATTCGTTGTTTAATTCTGTCAGGATTTCTGTAAAAAAAGGATTTTGGTCAGGTACAATAAAAACAATCAGGTTAGATTGGCCCGTTTTTAAACTTCTTGCAAAATGGTTGGGTTCATAATTTAACTTTTCAATCGCGTCTAGCACTTTTTGTTTTGTCTTTATACCTAGTTCGGTACTTTTGTTATTTAATACATTTGAAACTGTTGCAATAGATACGTCAGCAACTTTTGCTACATCATGTAGCGTAGGTTTATTGTTTGCCATGACACTCACCTTAAACGTATAAGTAATAATTTGACTTATTTATGTCAACACGATTCATTGTAAATACTTATGTTAATTTTTGCAAGCGTTATCATAAAACTTTTTAATTTCATCTTAATTTTTATTAGTTTGTGACCAATTAACACTATTTTTAATTCATCAGGTCTTTTTATTAATCAAAATTAACTTTTTTCATTTTTTGTAAATTCTTAAAGTACGAATTATTAATTCAAACTATCACTATAATAATCTTCCCTTTTGACTCAACTATTTTTTCAGTGTCAATTGTACAATAACGTTAATAATTTAATGTGAGTCTCACATAATAAAGTAAAGGTGATATTTGTGATTAGTTCTCTGTCTATTAGGAATCATTATACAACTGAATTAGAGCGATGTATAAATGAGATTATTATTTTAATTCCTATAAATAAAGTATGCAAAATAAATTTAAATGGGGCCGTAATAACTATAAATAACGGATGTATTATTAACAATGCAGACTTATATCAATACATTGATGTTGAAAATCTTGTAGAACTCAAAATTCCATTACCTTTATTTGTAGAAAAAGATAAAACCATTGCTAACGCATTTTTTGACTTTAAACAAATTAAATATGCAGAGCAATTTAGAAATTTAGTATTGCAAAAATTACATGATAATATTCAAGATAAAGCTGTTATGAATATTTATATATCAAATATTATTGATTTTTTACTAAAAGAAGCAAGAGTTAATTTAAAACATCCATATTTGCCATACTTATATACAAAACACCCTTTAGTTCAACGCTTAACCCAATATGTACATAAACATATTGATGCGTCTTTATCTACAAAACAAGTTTCCAATGTTTTTTATATTTCACAGTCCTACATCTCCATATTATTTTCTAAAATATTAAATATGAATTTTAAGCAATATACAAGTTCACTTAAGATTGCATTATCATTACATGATTTACTAAAAGAAGAACAAAGCATTTACGATGTTGCAACGAAATATAGTTTTACAAATGTTAGTACATATTCTAAAAATTTTAAAACTTATGTCAATGTACCACCTAAACACTATATTTACCAGTTTAGAAAGAATCGTTTTAACGAACCTTATCAAGTTTCATTAAAAACGCCGAATTTATCTCAAACTATTACTGAATTACATCATCTTTCCCATCAACAATATATCTCATCTAACCGTATTATTTTAGATAAACTTAAATACAATGAAAAATTTAATATGATGCACACTTTTATAAAAATTGAAGATTGGCATATGCTGCTATCTTTCAATCAGTACGATCTCCAATATAAGATTAAAGCACTGATTCCAAATCCAAATTTAATAATTATTCATACTGGTTTCGATCATTTAAACAAACTAGAGTATCAAAAAGTATTTAATGTCCTAAAACGGTTAACTAATCAAGGTTATGATATAACATTGAAAGTTGATAATTCATCATTATCTCAGACTATTGATTATCAAATCATTAAAATACTGGATTCATTATCAACTGTTAATGATAGCCTCTCACACGTCAGTTTGCTCTTTGTCACTAATCAACATACACTATTACAAACTCAAAGCTTGATTCAAAAATTTAAGCACCAATTTCCGAGCATCGAGTGTGGCGTAAATATTGATCGTTTAATTGAAAATGGAGGCATTTTATCCAAACTTTCGCAACGCATGAGCGCCCTAAAAGCAGATTTTTATTTCATCGATATGGATTGGTTAACATTAGGTAACATCATTTCAACAAAATGGGTTAATTCAAAAAATGATTTTGATATACATCAAGTAGTCACATTGTTTTTAAGACGCATACATCCCACGTTGGCTAATAAAATTATATTAGGTTGTATAACTCATAAAACACTAAAGCATTATTATAATGACATGTCACCATCATCACATATTCTATTACTCCATTCTTTAATTGAATTTCAATCTTCCATCAAAGGCTTTGCTTTTCCATATTTTTCTGAAGATGATGATCAATTTATGTTTGTTAATCGTACTCATAGTACTATGCCGCTTGTACACATTTTAAGTCTGTTGAAACCATTTTTAAATCTGAATATAGTCAAATTTAAAAATGGCATTATAGGTAAATCAAAATATCATACGCATGTATTGTTATATAATCAACTTTTTTCTTCTACAGAAAAATCCTATTTAGTAGCAAATATTATGCATAACTTTATCAGTGACTTTCCTGTTTATACGCGTATTCTCAACCAAAACCATGGTATCATTTCTCATTTAATACCAAATAATCTTGATTTGAGTTATATTGACCCAAAAATACTAGAACAAATTAACAAATCAAATCATCCACTTTCTAAACTAAGCATGCATTGTCATCATGATCCGTTAACTATCAGAATGAATACATCAGAAATCCAATACATTATGTTCCCAAACGTTTAATCATACAAAATAGACAATAAAAAAACGAGATAGAAATCAAATAAAAAGTTATGATTTCTATCTCGCTTATATAACAATCACAAGCGTATGTTTTTAAACTTATTCAAAATGTTTATATTATATTAAAAAATGTTTGTAATTTCTCTATAGTATCGTTATTAATTTCATATTGTGCTTTAACTTTTCCATCTTCTAAATGTAAAATTTCATCTGTGCAAGACAGTAACATTTCGTAGTCGTGTGTGATAACTAACACTGTGTGCCCTTCATATGCCAGACGATTGATAATTTTACTCATCTCTCTCATATGGTGGCCGTCTAACCCACTTGAAGGTTCGTCGAAAACTAATATTTCTCGTTTAGTTTCAACTGCACTAGCTATTGCTAAGCGTTGTTTTTCTCCACCTGATAATGATAACGGATGTCTTTGTAAATGTTCCGAGATACTATAATTTCTAAGGCATCGTCTAATCATCTCATCATCTAATGTTGGGTTACTTAACTTCAACTCTTCTTCTACACTTTCAGCAAATAATTGATTGTTAACATCTTGAAATACCATATATACATTTGACAGTCTATGACGCGGTTTTAACGTTACTTGATTGTAATCCACTGTGCCTTTAAATTTTTTCTCAACCCCAGTTAAACCACGTGCTAATGTTGATTTTCCTGACCCGTTTCGACCAATAATTGTTGTTACCTTGCCTTTACTAATATGAACATCATCTATATTTAACGCTAACGGCTGATTTCTTTTATATTTAAAATAAAAACGATGTAAATTCAAATATCCATTTCTACTATTGAGGCTAGATTTTGCCTTTAATTGACGCAAATGAATCATTCGTAAACCTAAATTGGTTAACTGTACATGTGATAAACGATTAAATTGCTGATTATTATATATTTTCTTTATTGATCCATACGACATAACAATAAAGCGATCTACAATTTCAGTTAAATAATGTAAACGGTGCTCTGCAATTACAATGGTTTTTCCCTCAGATTTCCAAATTTTAAGCATTTGTTTTAACTTTAAAATTGTATTAAAATCCAGGTTTGAAGATGGTTCATCTAAGATAATCAGTTTGTGTCCATATACTTGAATCGCACTACAAGCAAGCAATTGTTTTTCTCCACCTGACAAATTAAATATATCTCTGTTTAAAAGATGTTCTAAATTAAATTGCTTTACGCTTTGATTAATACGTTGTTTAATTTCATTAGCTGGGGTGCCATAATTCTCCAGTTCAAATGCTAACTCACTCGTTGTATTCAAACAAAAAAATTGAGATCTTGGGTTTTGAAAAACAGAACCGCTTTGTTGCGTTAATTCATATACCTCTTGAAGTTGTATATCCTTATCATTCATTAAAATTTGGCCGTCAATTTCTCCATTATAAAAATGAGGTATAATACCATTAAGCATCCTTGTTACAGTCGTCTTTCCACACCCTGAAGCACCAGTTAAACAAATAACCTCTCCATCATCTATAGTAAGGTTAATATCGTTCAAAATATTTTGTTCGTTTGCTTCGTATCTAAAAGATACATCTTTAAATTGAATCATATTCTACCCTCACACTACATAATAAAAAATACAAAGTAACAGTGTTATCATCAAAAACAACCAATCTAACCAGCGTATGTTAAGTGAAATAATGGATGTACGCTGATGTGTTAAATTTAAGCCTCGTGTTATTGAAGCAATCGTTAATTCATTACCAATTTTCACGACACTGTTTAACAATGGAACCACGCGGTATTCAACGTATTGAATAGGTTTTATAAAAGCAAATTTCAATGATATGCCTCTCATTTTCATAGCGTCTTTGATGGAAATTGACTCCTCTTTGATTGTTGGTAAAAATCTAAACATGACTGCAATGGGTATAGTCACCTTTCTAGATAATTTTAACCGTTCCAAGCCTACTATTAAGACTTCAATTTGTGTAGTTTTAAAAATATAATATCCCATTGCTAAAGACGGTAAAAACCGTGTAACAATACCCGAAGGTACAAAAATTAATAAAGTTGCAACTTGATTGTGATCAATAATTACAAAAGCCTCTCCATACCAAGCTAAGATGGTTAAACACAAGATAATTAACCCTACTGTATATTGTTTTATACATATTAGTAGTAATGGTGGTATGAACATTAATAGTAATCTTATATAAACTTCGATACCTGTTACTCCACCTGTTAAGGCAACAAGAGAAATCATCAGTATGAGGCCAATTTTAATTCTAGGATCTAAGTTAAATAAATGGTCTTGTCGGATTATGTGATTATACATATTAAATCATACCTGTACGTTTGAAATGTTTTTTTAAAATCATTTTTGCGATATAAGCTCCAATCACTGCACCGATAACCGTGGTAATAATAATAACGGGTATCATTTCAACTGAAAACAAACCAGCAACAGTCGTCTCATATTCAACACCATATTTTTCTTGAATAAAAGATAAATATGAAGTTCTCATAAAGTAAAATGGTATAAAAGTACCAATTGGCCAAAATGAAAAGATAATATAGCCTAAACAATTTTGTTTCCAATTCTTATAATGTCCCCAAGCCATTATGCCATCTGAAATCAGTATAACGGGGACACTAAACACTAAAGCTATCCAAGGATGGCCCATAATAGCTAATATCAAACTAACTATAATACCACATATAGATAATGCACCAAACTTTTGAACTTTTGAAATAAGCAACATGATAGGTATACCACCTACTAAACCAACCATTGCAGGAAGCAACAACATGAAGATGGGTATAATGCCTAATATGCCTGGAGGTGCTATAAAAATGAAATATATTGCCGTAAAGAGTCCAATATTTATTAAATCCTTAACTTCTAACTTACTATTTTCCATCAGAAACTCCCTCTTTACATCATTCACTAAATATTATTAATACGCGTAAACGTAACTAATTTGCTAAACTATTACACATTAAAGATACTATAATTGAAAATCATTATCAATTACAGCGAACTAATCTCTCACCTAAATGCTATTTATATAAAAAGAGATTAGGTTAAAAAGTTACGTGAGCCATGGCTTATGCATAAGTGTCACTAACTTAATAAATTAAATTGAGACTTAGAGCTTTAAAAGTATAATACAAGCTTACTTTTATTCAGACATCTATCTCTAATTTCAAAAATAATCATGATTTCGTTTTTGTATCGTAAACGAATCATGCTCTTTATTATTATAAACGAAAAATCCCTTAAAAACTAACTATCCATTTCAGTTTACAAAAGTCATCCTAGCGCTTAATTTTGCATTAAATAAAATAACTACAAACGTAAATTGAACACACTTTCTATTATCACAAATCTAATCCCCAAAGATTATATGTGTTATATTACATATTTTTAGCGTTATTCAACTTTAAATTTTCAGAATATATTTACAATTCGGAATTTTCTTAGTATATTCATACGTATCAGCATTCTATCGTTATTAGAAAATACAATGAAAGCAAACGTATAAAAAATGCTTAACAACACAAATTCACTTTATAAAAAGGGACTAAAAGTGAATTCTTTTATTTAAGTTTTTACAACTTTTAAATCAGATGATATGCAACAAAACGTGGGAGGATTTGAATTATGGAAAAAATGAAAAAATCAGAGCAATTAATCAATCAGGATAGTCAATATTTTGCAAAACCAGGACGCATAAAATATTATCCACTAGCTATTTCTCATGGGTATGGTGCCACATTAGTAGATGTTGATGGGAATACATATATCGACTTACTTGCTAGTGCTAGTTCACAAAATGTCGGTCATGCACCTAAACAAGTAACAGAAGCGATCAAATCACAAGTAGATAAATTCATTCACTACACACCTGCTTATATGTATCATGAGCCTCTAGTAAAACTTTCAAAAAAACTTTGTGAAATTGCTCCAGGAAATTATGAAAAGCGCGTACTTTTTGGACTTTCTGGTTCAGATGCAAACGATGGTATCGTAAAACTTTCTCGCGCCTATACAGGCAGACCTTATATCATCAGTTTTGTTAATGCTTATCACGGCTCTACTTATGGTTCATTATCCATGTCTGCTATCAGTCTTAATATGAGAAAAAAATACGGTCCGATGTTACCTGGATTTTATCATATTCCTTTTCCGGATAAATACAGAGGTATGTTTGGTAGCCCAAATGTAAATACTGTGGAAGAATACTTAGCCCCCCTTAAAGAAATGTTTGAAAAATATGTACCTGCTGAAGAAGTCGCATGTATTGTTATTGAAACGATTCAAGGGGATGGTGGATTATTAGAACCAGTTGAAGGCTATTTTGAAGCATTACAAGATTTATGTAAGTCTCACGGTATTTTATTGGCTGTTGATGATATCCAACAAGGTTTAGGACGCACTGGAAAATGGAGTTCGGTGACGCATTATAATATCGAGCCCGATTTAATTACTTTTGGTAAATCTTTAGCCGGCGGATTACCGATGTCAGCCATTGTCGGTCGCGCCGAAATAATGGATACATTAGATGCCCCTGCGCATTTATTTACTACTGGTGCAAACCCAGTAAGTTGTGAAGCTGCTTTAGCCACAATTAGTATGATTGAAGATGAAAATCTGCTGCAAGGCAGTACTGATAAAGGCGCCTATGTACGTCAGCGTATGGATCAATGGAAAGAACGATTTGAATCTGTTGGGGATGTTAGAGGTAAAGGATTATCTATTGGTATAGATATTGTTTCTGATAAAAAAAATAAAACGCGTGATGGTGAAGCTGCACTGAAAATTTGTAACCGTTGTTTCGATAATGGTGTTGTTATTATTGCAGTAGCTGAAAATGTACTCCGTTTCCAGCCACCCTTAGTCATAACTTATGAGGAACTAGATACAGCGTTAAATATTTTAGAATCTGCCATTGAAGACTTAGAATCTGGAAAATTAAATGATTACGACATTGCTGGTCAAGGTTGGTAATAAATGGGAGGGACAACTATGCAACAACAAATCAAAATCACAAATATCATTAAACTTAGCGGTGCTTATATCGCTTACTTAATTGGTTCTGGTTTTGCTACTGGACAAGAAGTCATGCAATTTTTTGCATCTTTTGGTGTATACGGTATATTGGGTGCTTTAGTGAGTGCAGTACTATTTTGCTTACTTGGTTCAACATTAATGATGAAGGGTTACGACCTTCAATTAAAGCAACCAGGTCGAATATTTAAGTATTATTGCGGTAACATTGTAGGAACAATTATTGAATATTTTACAATTGTTTTCATTTTTAGCATTGTAGTTATTATGATTGCTGGCACAGGCGCCGTTGTAGCAGAACAATTTCATTTACCAAATTTAGTTGGCGTCTTAGGTATGGGTGTGGTAGCAATGCTTACAGTAATTTTAGGGTTGAATAAATTAGTTGATATTATTGGTACTGTTGGCCCAATTATTGTCATTTTAACAATAGGTATTTGTTTAATTGTCTTCTTCTCAAATATCGGTAACCTATCTAATATGCTCTATTTACCTGAAAGCGCAAAAAGCTTACAACCAACCAATCATTGGTGGCAATCTGGCGGACTCTTTTTCTGTTATAACATTTTAGCTGGAAGTATTTTCTTCTCACAACTTGGCCAACAATCAAATAGTAAAAAGGAAGCTGGCGTTACAGGTATTATTGGTGGGGCGGTATTAATGTTAACGGTCATTGTGATGATTATCGCGCTACTCGTACACTCAAATCATGTATTTGATTTAGAAGTACCAGTACTTTATCTAGGTAATACCATTGCACCGTTTATCGCGCTATTGTTTTCAGTATGTATTTTATTAGGTATTTATTCTACAACTGCACCTATGTATTGGTTAGTAAAAAATGAATTTATGAAATTGGTTCCTTCAAAATTAGGCGTACTTGTCACAGTTGTACTAGGCATTATATTTATTATTTGTGGTACGTTACCTTTTGGAGAACTCGTTTCGATTATTTACCCATTCGTTGGATACGTGGGCGCCATCGTTGTAGTTATCATCTTTGTCCGTACACTATATAACTATTTTACTCAAAAACAAAAAGCATAATCCACAAATGACACGCAGTCGTTTTATTCAAACATAAAAAAGATGACGTTCTAATCACTCAAAAGAACGTCATCTTTTTATATTTTAATATCTATTGCCTAAAGCAATATTATCTATTCCCGACGTCATGACCGATTTCTACTGTTTTATCATTTTTATTATAAACTGCAGCTTGGACGCTACCAAAGTTAGGGTCATTACGTTTTTCTTCAGTTTCAAAACCTAAACTATTAAATATATCTATGTCTTGTTTACTTGTTGCGTTTTCATAAAATACCTTGCCATTATCGTTGTAAAAACGTGGTTTATCAATCGATTCTTGTAATGTTCCGTCACCACGTAAATAGTCGATAATCACTTCGTTTAATGTAGTAGGTATTTTGTTTCCTCCAGGTGTGCCAATGCCCATGTAATAATCCGGTCCAACTATAATGCTAGGTGAAGTAAATGACCGTGGTTGCTTATGCTTCTCACCATAATTTGGACTTGCAGGATCAGAAGAGAAGTTACCTAATGAATCATTCATATAAAACCCTTCTTTCATATAGTCACCTGAACCAAAGAAACTCGCTAGTGTATTGGTAGTACTTGCTATTTCTCCGTTTTTATCAACTACTACAAAATGCGTTGTACTTGTATTATCAACATTATTTGTATTGAAATCACTACTAACATTGATTTTGTTTAATTTATCTAAAATATAACCTTGAGAAAGATATTCATCATAGTCTTCATCTTGACCGTTGACAATATCTCTATTTCCATACATTAAATTTCTAGATTTTAAAATACCAGTAATATAATCTAACCGGTCATTTGATGCTGTTTGGCTATTTGTTGCTTCATCAATTTTTAAGCCTTGTAACATCAGTGTACCTCCTAAAGGATTGGATGCAGCATAAACCGTATTATTTAAATATTGTGTACTAACTGGTTCTTTTTTCTCTGTTTTATAACTTTGAAAATCTTTTTCTGTTAATTTATTATCCATTTGTTTAGAGACGCTTTTTCCTACTTTATCATAGAAATAATCTGGCCCGTTATCTCTAATACCTTTTAAGGTTTTCGCTAAAGCTGGTTGCTTGATAACATCACCTTCTCTTTTGGTTTGTGCGCCATCAAAGAAAGGTGAATCTCTATCCACATCTGAGCCATATAACTTCAAACTTCTTTCAAGTTCTGAATCTACTTCAAATCCTTCTTCAGCTAAAGGGATAACATAATTCATCACTTTCTTTTTGTCCATCTTTCCCGCTTCATTATGCGCATCATCAATACCTCGAACGAAACCTGGCACGCCAACTTGGTCCTTTTGTTTATAATTAAACGAAGAGATGTCCTTGTATTGCCACTGTTTTGGTGCTACATTTTCTTGACCATCATAAGCTAACATTGCACCTCCGCCACCAAGCCCTGAAGAGTGTGGTTCCGTAATAGCTAAAGCATAAGAAACACCCATAGAGGCATCCACTGCGTTGCCTCCATCTTTCAATATTTTTTCTCCCACACGTTTAGCAATCGGATTATTTGAAGCAACACCGTAATTTTTATCTGATGCATCATGTTGATGATCAGCGATTTTATTCTCATATAAATCATCTTTATTATAATTATCTTTTTTCGTGACTAAAAAAAACATAAAAGAAATGATAATAGTAAGGAGTAGTATTACGATGAGCGTTTTTTTATTATAAATACTCATAGTTATGCTCCTTTAGATAAATACTGATGATGCGAAGTTTTAAGTTCATTTTGTTCATAGTGATCTAAACCTTCGTTTGCTCTCGCGAATACAATTAATATTGTGATAATAAGAATGACTGTAATTATTGTAAGACTTACCCAATGATCTTTAATGTTCATATACATAACCTCCATTCTCTTTTTTCAGTTCGACGTTTTCACCTTTGATGTTATTTAATAATTTGGTTTCTTCTATCTTGTTCGGTGTAGCTTTCGTTAGCTTACCGCCTACTGATTTGATAGGCGTTACCATAAATTTTGAATGCTCACCATTCCAATTTTGCTGAACAGCTAAACCTTGTTTATTTTTTGATAAGAAATCTTCTGAAGTTACATTTCCTAAACTATAAAAAATATTTGTGTCTTTATAATTTTCAATTTCTTGAACTACGGTATTATGACCAATAATAGTATCTGCACCCGCGTCTGCTAAAGAATGTGCATATTGTTTTTGTCTTGTCGTAACAGACCTTTCATCTGTCATGCCCCAATCTACATTAACAACCACGTAATCATTGTTTTCTTTTAATTTTTTTATTATCGGTATATAGATATTGGGTTCTAAACTGATGGATGTAGTATTTTTTAACGGATCTGCGTAGTCAGATTCAATATCTGTAAAAGATACATTGGCAATTTTCTTGCCTTTTATTGTTTGTTGTACCGTTTTACTATTAATTGGATTTGAGCCATTTCCAGTTAAAAAATTATAACCATTTTGTGCTTCAACAGCTCTACTAAAATCTCTAGCAGTAATATTATCAGTAACTTGATTAATAATATTTAAACTTTTTATATTTAATCCTTTTAAAAACATTACATTTTCTAAATTTTTATGAATGTTGGTTTTTCTATCATCTGAAAAATCCGATAACTTCAAACTGGCTGTTGAATAATCACTTCCATGTAAAAGGTCTTTAATAGAACTAAAAGTATCATTTAAATCATTTTTTCTTATATGTTTATTTAATTCCACGTTACCTAAATATGTCAGTTTGATTTCTTCTCCATTTTTTTCCATAGCTTTAACAGGTACAAAATCTTGATTTTTTAAAACAAATCCTAATAAAACAAGTGCAACAAGCAATATTAAGCCGGTATATATGGAATTTCTTTTTTTATGGCGTTTTGTCCATTTCAATACACGCTCATTTATAGAAAATCGTTTGGATTGCTTCATATCTCTGCTCCTTACTAATTAATAAAGCTATAAAAGAATAAGATAACGTACGTAATACATGTTAGTAACATACATGTGGATAGGGTAATAACGACGCCTTGCTTTTGTATTGTGTTCGCAATAATACCAGGAATCACAACACCAATACCGGACATTTCAACCATTTCAAACGGTGTTATTGGATAAATTAAGTCAAATACAAATTTTAATACCATGCCTGTTAATATCATAGCAGCGAATTTTCTACGTCCATATAATATAACGAAGCGACTTATACCATGATTAACAATGAAGTATGTAATACAGCTAATGATTAAGACTGATAGTAGCATAATGGGTTGATCAAAAATGAGTGCTAGATACCCTGGAACGACTAAACCAGCAGGACTAATACCAAATTTTTCGGCAAAGATAAGACTAAGAACAATGCCTACAAATAATGAAAAATATAACTCTGAACCTATCATATTAATTTATCCCTTCTATATATTGCGCTATTTGTTTACCTGGTCCGTGAATATTACCTACACAAAATATCAATGCGTTTTTAGATTCTGTGTAAAGCGCATGTTCAACTTCTTTTATACTTTTGCCTTCAAAATTTAAATATTTTTTGTCAGGCAAATCATGCATCACTTCAGTGACCATTTGTGTGCTCTTTCCAGTACAAATTAATGTATCGAACGGTACATCTTTTACAAAGTCTTCAGCAAATTGTCGTGTTCGATCTACTCTGTCAGCACGACAATTTAAGACAATCACAATTTTTTGGTACGGGTAATTGTAAGATTCTACCTTATTTAAAATTGCTTTAGTAGACTGTGGTTCATTGGCTGCAAAAGCATTGACGTATACGTTTGTAGTTTCATTTGCATTAAAGTATTTTACTTCAACCGCGCCAACATCTGGCGGAGCGTTAAGCATACCTCTTAGCGCCGTATCACGATCAATACCTAAGGCTTCTGCCACACCCATTGCAATAGCCACATTATCTGGAAAGACAATGTACTCAAATTTTCTCAGATAGGATTCTGGTACTTCATCCTTATCAACAACGATTAACTTTGTCTTACGTCTTTTGGCAACTTTTGCAAAAAAGGGAGTGTAGTCATCTTTCATAACTATCAAATGCCCTTTATAAGGGATCGTAGCGGTAAATGCTTGAGCAACTTCATCTAATGTTGGTCCAAGCACATCCATATGATCTTCCATAACATTTACAATGACGCCAATATTAGCCTTCACCAAATCTTTTTGAAATATAATTTGATAATCAGGGTTGACAGCCATACATTCATTTACTAATGCATTCGCATTTTGTTTCACAACTTTTCTTACGATATCTCGTTGCTCACCAATATTTGCTCCTTGAGGTTTCCTGTATACAGGATATTCTCTAGGCGTAAACCAGTACATCATACGCGCGTCTGTACCAGTTGTTTTACCAATCACACGGTACTTATCTTCCCGTAAAATACTGTAAATCAAGCGGGTGATTGTTGATTTACCTCTGATGCCATTAATATTGATACGTATAGGAATCTTTGCTAATCTGTCAGAATGTCTTCGTTTTTCAACGATGCCTAACCAAAGAATGACGCCTACACAAATTATGATTAGTAGCAAACTTTGTCCCTCTTTTCCTGCTCATATTTTCAGTCGTGTACTAAAGTCATCAAGCTATTTGAAAACTTTAATTAAAAGAAATGGTTCAATATGTTATAACCTTTCAATAAAGACATAATATCATCTAGTTATTGATCTCATATTAAGTCTATAAAATATCTGTTAATTAAATGTAAAATTATATTTAATCTCCCAATAAACTCTTTTATAAAATTATATTTAATATAACAACAGTTCCTTTTATAACATTGATTTAATATAAAGTCTATAAGATATCTATAGATTAAATATGAAACACTATCTACATTTTATAAAAAGTTATATTTAATGCAATAACAATTCCTTTTATAACAATGATTGCATACTTTTATTAAAAAATAAATTTGAATGAAAAATTTTATAAAAATTTTTAACAACAAGTATTCACTCTTAAAAGAAATAAATACAATATTTACTTGAAATTTACATAGTATTAAAATTCAAATGTTATCTTGAAGTTGAAAGTAATCATAGGTTGTTTAGGAGGATGGATATGAGCAAGCCAGTAAAGTTAACTGTCTCACTGTATCTTATTGTCGTTGCACTTTTATGTTGTAGTTATTTAATTATGATTTTAGTAGGAAGTTTTCAAGGTAATGATATGCGCGGCGCAGTGCTTGATACAGATAACACAAGACATATTGAAAACGTGAATGAAACAAATAACGCATCGCAATCTACAAAATCATCTACACAACAAAATCGCTCTATTCCTAAAAATTGGCAGTCTCAACACATGAATCAACCTACAACTAATCAATTCGATACTATAAAAACATGGTCTTTAGATAACGCATCCTCTAAAAACCATGTTTAATTTTTAATAAAATCACTCGGCATATATTTTTAACAATACGTTCAAAATTCCTATAAAGATGCCTTTTTCAAATGTGTCTAATTTCAAAGTGTCTGATTTTTCAGATATAATAAAAGCGATAGATGTTTTATTAATTTTGGAAAAGGGGTTTTATGATGAGTAAATTTACTAAACAAGAAAGAATTCAAATCTTAGAAGATTTAGTAAGTATTAAATCAGTTAATGACAATGAAATGGAAGTATGTAAATATCTACAGAATTTATTATCAGAGCATGGTATTAAATCTGAAATTATTAAAATAAGTGATAGTCGCGCTAACCTAGTGGCTGAAATTGGTGAAGGCGCACCCGTGCTTGGTATATCTGGCCATATGGATGTTGTATCTGCTGGCGATGAAAACAAATGGACATACGATCCATTCAAACTTACAGAAGTAGACGGCAAACTTTATGGTCGTGGCTCAGCTGATATGAAATCAGGCTTAGCCGCGTTAGTACTCAGCATGATTGATATTCACGACCAAGGTTTATTAACACATGGGAAAATACGCTTACTTGCAACTGCTGGTGAAGAGATTGTTGGAGAAGGCGCAAAAGCATTTCATGATAAAGGTTATATGAAAGACGTGGATGCATTAGTTATTGCTGAACCTTCCCAAGATAGAATTATTTATGCTCATAAAGGATCAATGGATATTCGTGTCACTTCTCATGGTAAAGCTTCACACAGTTCTATGCCACAACTTGGTTTTAACGCTATTTCACCACTTGTTAAATTTGTTTACAAAGCAGATGAAGGGTTTAACAAGTTTAATAAAAATAATGACTTATTAGGTAATGCGATTATGAATGCAACGATTTTCAATGGAGGCAATCAAGTGAACTCCATTCCCGAACACGCAACATCCGAATTTAATATTCGTACTATTCCTGAACATGATAACGATCAATTTATTTCTTATTTCAATGAAATCTTAAAACAAGTTGCTACTGAAGAAACTGATATTGAAATTGACACTTATATGTCTAGACCCCCTGTTTACACTACAGGCCAAAATAAATTAATAGCACTTGCTGTTGAAATGGGTGAAAAATATCTCAATACAACATTACCAACAGAAGCTTCGCCTGGTGTGACGGATGCCTCAGATCTATTAGTAGATAAAGACGAAAACTTTTCATTTATTATGTATGGTCCAGGTACTGTCAGTCAGGCTCACCAAGTAGATGAGCATGTAGACAAAGAAGCATATTTAACATTCGTTGATCTATTTACGGACTTCTTCCCAGCTTATTTAAACGGTTCAAAATAATTCAACATGCTTATATCCTTTTTAAGGCCAAGCCATGATTTTTTATATCAGTCTCAATATAAAAAGAGCGAAGATACGCAACCACTATTTGATTGCATATCTTCGCTCTTTACTTTATAACTTTAATGATTCAATTGTAATTTCATCGCTGTAAAACAAAGTTTAAAATTTAATCTATAATTTCTTTTAATTTATGAATCAATTGTTCTCTTTCAGGAATAGGAAAAATAGGGTGAATGTGAAACAACTGATATCCAGGAATAAACGAATGCTGAATACCTTGTTCATTTAACATTTGAGATAATTTTACAGCATCTGGATAAAGTGTCTCTTTCGTTCCAATGGAAATCGTAATGCGCCCTAGACCATTGAAATCTCCGTAAATTGGTGAAACTCTCCAATCTGTTAAAGGTAATTTATCAGCCCACAAATTAATTAAATATTTACTCCCCTCAATTCCTAGCATTGGATCAATCTTTTCATACACACGTGCTTCAGGATGGCTTAAAGTGCCGTCTAATACAGGTGAAATCAGCACAATATCACTTGGTTGTGTTAAGTTAACCGTTTTTAAATACTGCGCAAATGATAATGCTATTTGACCGCCTGCAGAATCACCTATAATAGTAAGTTTTTGTGCATTCACTTTTTGTTCCAATTCGTTTCGATATATAGCTTCTAATAATTCAAATGTTTCTTTATATGTGGCATGCGGTATTTTTGGATAGATAGGCATGATGACTTTAGCATTAAAAGCCGTAGCGAGTTTATCTATATATTCAAAATGGTATTTAAGTGGATTTTGGAACCAAGCGCCGCCATGAACATAGATTAATGATCTTTGTTGATTATCTTCTTTATCATTTACCACATAAGTTGTGACATTTTGTATCATTTTTGTATAAACTGTATTTTCAAAATGATAATCTGTTCCTTCATATTTACCTTGAGTTTGATGCTTAACTGCCTCAAGTGCTTCTTGTGCGTATGTTGCCTTTTCAAATGCACGCTTCATCTTCGTAACTCTAAGCAGCATTTCATATAAAAAACTTTTATAACTACGTTTTTCTACAATTTCAGCGTACAAATATGAAGTAGCCACACCCATACTTGTAATAGTAGCTATTTTTTTTAACATCTCATATGACCTCCAATATATCATTATCTGAGAGCAAGACAGAAGTTTTATTTCATAATAACAATGACATGCATCGCTTTACTTGGTATTCATAACTAGAAAAAACGGATATAAATAGATTTCAAATTTGCTATCTGCTGCCAGTAAAAATTTAATGCATCCTATTTATAAATCACTTTATTTTTTAGTAAAGTGTTTATCCTAAATTATATTAGTATGTATGAAATACACGAGTTATAAATGCTCTACATACAAAACCACATTTATCATGACGCAGTTTCATCCTATAGTTGAATCTAATAAAGATGCTTGATTAATCATCATGGACATATATAATTCATCATAATAATGATCATCCATAAAAATAGATTCGTGTTTAATGCCTTCAATTTTAAAACCCAATTTTTCATAAAATTTTACTGCTGGCGTGTTCGTTGTTATTACAGTTAACTCTAACCGTCTTAACCCTTTACGTTCTGCCCATTTTATCGTTTCTTGAAACATCTTAGTCGCCAAACCTTGATGATGCATTTCATTAATTACACCCGTTAAGATATAACCTATGTGTTTTATTTTAGCTAATCTACTAATGTGCACTGATAAATAGCCAACAATGTCATTTGTTTCTGTTTTTACACCGATATAAAAATTTTGCTTAATATCTTCTATTAATTTTTCTTTATTAAAACTTCTTTCATCCGGTAAATAGAGCATATATTGTGTTTCTTGATCAATCTTTTTCATACAAGTATACAGCGCTTCTGCTTCATCTGGGCAAATTCTTTCTATGCGCATAAATACTCCCCCTTTGACTCTATAGATTAATCTTATCATACAATATTTTTATTATAGATGACACTTATAATTTAATTTAACCCGTTTTTATTTCGAACTATTCATTTTCACTCAATAGTTTTAGCATAAATTGAAACATCCTATTATTACTTTTACAATAGTAAGCGAATAACAGGATGTCTAAGTGCGTTACGTGCATATTTATTTACTTTATAGTCTTATGTTTTTAAACTTTCGTACATCATTGTTAATTGGTGTTCTATTTGTTGCATATCAATAAATCTGCCTTGACGATGCATTTCTTTACCATTTAAAAAAATCAAATCTACCGGTACAGTGAAAATAGATAATTCACCTGCTATTGCTTCTACTTTGCTTTGATTAATTACACCTAATGGCACGCCAGGAAATCCACGTACTAAATCTTCTATTTGGGGCAAAACTGCATGACAAACACTGCAATTATCTCTCATTACGTGGACTACTGCGAGTGGGTTTTGCTCAATAAATGATTGGTATTCATCAATTGAAGTTAATATTTGAGTCATTTAGAATACCCTCCTTAAATATAAAGTGTTTTATATTATGAATCATATGCACTAGAATTAGCAATATTTATGCTCTAAACTGCAGATGGCATATTTCAATCAGCTATCTTTCCAGTCGTTTATAAATCTTTATTAAAAGTCGGGAGTAAACGTTGGATACGTGCTCTAGTTTCTTCAGTGTAACCTTGTAGACCACCTGTATGAATAAATAAAATCGCTTTTTGATCGTCATACTTTCCTTGTTTGATTTCTTCTACTAAACCACGAAATGCTTTTCCAGTATATGTTGGATCTAACACAACGCCTTCTTGTTGTGCGATATCAATATAAAATTGTAACTCTTCATCTGTTGCTTGAGCGTATCCTAATCCGATATATTGATCATTAATCGATAGCGTATCAAATGTTGTTATATCTTCATCTAATTCATTAATGATTTCAATCACCTTATTTTTGAAAATAGACGCACTCTCATTGACAGCATATCCAATAATTTGAGTTGATAAATTATGTATATACTTTCCATACCACAAACCTGCATATGTGCCCCCAGAACCGACAGCTAGATTGATAGAATCAAATTGAACATTTAATTCATCTGCTTGCTTTACAATTTCTTCAAAAGCATTGATATAGCCATGAGCGCCAATCCAATCTGATGCACCGCTTGGTACTATAAAAGGCGTTTTATTTTCGCTTTCTAAATCTTTACTTAATCGTTCCATCGCTTTTTCCCGAGACTGATGTTCATCAATCACATGTATATGCGCACCTAACATAGCATCTAAGAATAAATTCCCTTCAAATGCTTTTAGCGCTCCTCTTAAAACAAGATGACATTCAATATTGTATTTAGCGCACAAAGCTGCTGTTGCTCTAGCATGATTAGAGGTAATGGCGCCCGTAGTAATAATCGTATCATAACCATTATCTAACACGTATTGTATGGTATATTCTAGCTTTCTCACTTTATTACCTGATATTTCAGTTCCAGTATAATCGTCTCTTTTAATATATATATCTTTACCTAATGTTTGGCTTAATGTTTCTAATTTTTGAATAGGTGTACTTAAATTGGCCACGTTTAATTTTCTTTGTAACATATCATTTCCTCCTTTATCTACATTATTCATGGTCTTGGTATAAATACTGTTGATTCACTATCTGATGGATAATAATAACCGTTAGGTATCGTCTGTAACTCGATTAAACTTCCCCATGGTGCTCTAACATATACTGTGCGGTTATCTTCAGTATCTTCGTACTTCGTATTACTATGCGGTTTTGATAATGGTTGACCACCAGCTTGCTTTATGCTTCTAAATGCCGCTTCAAAATCATCTACATAAAATGAGATGTGCGTAAAGCCAATATCTTGTAATGTATCTGCGTTGTTTTGTGTTGCACGCACAAATTCAAACATCTCTATATTCGGCCCATGATTAAACACCATCATTCTTTTTTTAATAATTTTGGCTCCATGTTCTAGTCCTAAGACGTGTTCAACAAATTCTCCACCTCTAGGATCATCCATCCTAGTTTGGCTGTCATAAGCAACCTGACCATCTAAAGCTTCTTTAAAGAAAGACGTTGCCTTTTCAATATCTGGAACAGTTAAACCAATATGGTTAATTCCTCTTGTTATCAAAACTTAAAGCCTCCTTTATACATTGCTGCTTACTTCATTTTCATATGTCATTTAATATAAAGATTACTTATTTAAAAACAACCTTATATAACCAACAATGATAGCGATTTAAAATATCTTTCATAAATATATATGATTTTAGTGATCTTGAGATAAATCAAAATCATCTTTCAATAACCTATACCGATTCATATCTCGGTAATGTTTGCCGTCATATATATCTTGAACATCCGTCGCGACAAAATGAAATCCGGCGTTTCTGGCTACTTTATTACTTGCCAAATTTCTAACGTCAGCAACAATTGTTAGTTTATTTAACCCTAGGTGGTGAAATGCATAACCACAAATAAATTTAACGCTTGCTGTAGTGATTCGTTTACCAGTATAACCTTTAGCAATCCAGTAACCAACTTCTGCTTTACTATTTTTAGTATCTATTTTATGTAAATCAATTGTACCAATGAGTGTATCTTCGTAATAAATTAAAAATAGTTGTCCTTTTTGTTCAGCTTGATGTTGAATCATCATTTTTAAATATGATTTTTCTTCATCTACTGTCATGTCTTCCGTTATAAAATCTAAAAATCTAGATAAATGTGAAAAGTTTTCTTGTATTGTTTGAAATAACGCTTTCGCCATTTGAAGATCCGGTGGTACTAGTGTGACTTTCGGCAAAATTGTTATAGATGGTCTGTAATGCATAGATTCACCTTCTTTAATAACGTCTTATTTATTATCATATTTGTAATTTCTGAATATTTCAACTTTTTAATGATTGATAACTTAAAAAATAAGAGCGACTTAGAAATCAAAAATCGTTGATTTCCAATTGCCGCTCCGCATAAGATTGACTTAATGCTATTATGAAAGTCATAAATTGATTTACAAATAAAATCTTTTATTTATATCATTTAACTTTTAACAACGTGTTCGCCTATAATTTGTTTCTAATAAGTTATCATTGGATATGTTACATTTAATAACCAATCATTAATGCAATAGACATGCCGATACAGCAAATAACTACCCAAACAACAATTAACTTCCAAGCAAATTTAAGCCATTGTGTATAAGTTATTTTCCCTACCGCTAATGCACCCATCAAGATGGCAGATGTCGGGAATAATACATTGCTAATCGCGTCTCCATATTGAAAGGCAAGTACCGTGATTTGTCTATTAATATTCAGTAAATCAGAGATAGGTACCATTAATGGCATAGTCGTTAATGCTTGTCCTGAACCGGATGGAATAAAGAAGTTTAAAAAGAATTGTAAAACAAACATAGTGATAATAACCATTGACGAAGGAACATCAGCAAGTAACGTGGTCATCCCGTGTACAATCGTATCGATAATGTGACCATTTTCTAAAATATAAATAATACCTTTAGCAAAGCCGACAATCATCGCGCCAAATAGAATATCCTTCATACCTTCTATCATCGCTTCAAACGTGCCATTAATACCTAAACCGCCTATTACGCCTGCAAGTAAGCCTGCCAATAAGAAATTTGCGCTCATTTCATTAAACGACCAACCATAAGTGAAAATGCCATATACATTTAACACTATCGCTGCAACAATAAGTAACAATCCTATGCCTTGACGCTTCGTAAAGCGAGGCGTTTCTATTGCTTTTCCTGACTGGCTTTCAGTTTGCTCTAATTCATACACAATACTTTTGCTTGAATCATGCTTAACTTTACGCGCATATAACATAACAGTTGTAACAGCTGCTAACAAAATAAAAACATAAATAACAGAACGCAAACCCCAACCTGAGAATAAAGTTAATTCCGCAACAGATTGAGCTACGCCCACTGTAAAAGGATTTAGCATACCTCCTATAAAGCCACTGGAGGCGCCTAATATAACCATTGCTGCGCCGGTCATCGCATCGTAACCTAAAGTTCTAGCAATAATAATACCAATAGGTACGAATATGATTGTTTCTTCTGCTAATCCGATAGAAAATCCTAATATTGAAAATATTGTCATCGTCAATGGAATCATTAACGCTTTGTATGAACCTAATACATTCATAGCTTTGTTCACACCATTTTCAAAGGCGCCTGTTTTATGTACAATACCAAACGCACCGCCGACTAAAAAAATGTAAAATACAATTTCGCCACCGCTGATTAGCCCTTCTGGTATCGCACGAAAAATATCAAAAAATGAGACACCTTGCTGTGATACTTCTTGATATGAGCCTGATACAACAAGCGTTTGTCCATCTTTTTTTTCGCGTGCATATTCTCCTGCCGGTATGATATATGTAAGTAAACTTGCTACTACTATAATGAATAGTAATAGTCCATATGTATGTGGTGTTTTAAATTTTAAATTTTTAAATAAAGATTTGAACATCTCAAATTACCCCTCACTTGGCGTTTCATATATTTGAAAAATTAACCCAAACTTCAACGAATGAATCCATCATTTCAATATAATTACTTATATCTATAATATTATACTTTATAGGTATTAAGCTGAATTTTCAATCAATTTTCAAATTATATCCTTATTTCATAGAACAAACTAACTTATAAAATAAATCAATAATAAAAAGAACCAAAATATCTTATGATGTCTTGCTCCTAATACTATATAAGCAGTAGACAACTAGACTAAAAATGTAAATAAAAAATTAATTCTAAAGCGTTACGCTTTTAGTTATTGCTTTGGGAGCACTTACGCATGCGCTTTACATGAGCTAAAGCTCATAATTCTTTTAACGTTTACCACACTTATGTATGAACTTGATTCATGTATCACTCTTAACTTAAATATCTTTGATATAAAAAAGAGACCCAGTTGGGTCTCTAATTGTTTTATAACCACTTCAACGTTTATACTTTGAGATTTTAACAAGACGCAAAGTCATTGAGCATAATATATTGTCTCTGCCACTCTGTCTACATTATCTACTTATTTAGAAGAAACGTTTAACAGCTGTAGAAATTGGAGGTAATTCATCTAAGTCTAATTTTTTATCTTCTGTAATAGATCTAAATGCCCATTTACCATAATTCATTGCTTCTTCATTTACAATTTTACCTGGTAATGGCGCTGCGGTTTCATCTACATAAACATTAACAATTGTTGGTCTATCTTCAGCCATAGCTGATTCGACAACTTCATCAATTCTGTTTGGATCTTTAAGTGTGTATCCTACGCCACCAAAGCTTTCAGCAAATTTTTCTAAATCAATATCAGTGAAGTCAATGGCATATTCTAATTCACCTGCAGCTTGTTGTTCATATTTAATGAATGAAAGTTGTTCATTGTTTAATACAAATAATGTCATTGGTAAATCATATTGCACTGCGGTAGCAAAATCTTGCATAACCATATCAAACGCGCCATCACCAATAATACCAACAACTTGACGATTTGGATATTCACGTTTTGCTGCTAATGCTGTAGGTAAAGCACAGCCCATTGTACCTAACCAACTTGAGATAATAAATTTATTATTTACTGTTAAGTTTAGATAACGCGTAGACCATACAGTCGCTGTTCCAACATCTATAGCAAATATAGCATCATCAGTTCTAACTTTATTAATTGCACCCATTAAACGTTCTGGTCTAATTGGTTTGCTGTCATTAGCCATGTCTTCAGCCATCCAAGCGTCCCATGTAGCTTTTCTTTCTAATATTTTATTTAAGAAATCGCGGTTAGCTACATGTTTAGCTGAATCAGTTAATTGTTGTAATGCGAGTTTACTATCACCTAGAATACCCACATTTATATCAAAACGATGTCCTATATTTTCTGGATTTGTATCAATTTGTATAGCTTTGATGTTTTTCTTAGGTAGATAATCTAAATACGGATAGTTAGTACCTACCATGATTAATAAATCTGCGTTTTGAATTGCTTGATATGAAGTTTTAGTACCAATTTTACCTAGGTTACCTAAATTATAAGGGTGTGCATCTGGCAGAATCGTTTTCGCTGGTAACGTTAAGATTGTTGGTATTTTGAATGCTTCTATAAATTCACGTACTTCATCTTTGGCATGTTTTGCACCAGTACCAAGTAGCACAACTGGTTTTTTACTTTTATTAATTAACTTAGCCGCTTTTTTAATACTGCGTGGTTTAGGCGCTACGCGTGCAGGTGGTGCAGTGTCTACTTTTTGGTCTGTAGTATCTTTTACTTTACGTGTTAATAAATTATTAGGCAAGATTAAAACGGCTACACCTTTTTTCTCATAAGCTGTACGGATTGCTTCATTTACAATACCAAATATATCTTTATCATCTTCAGATACTTGGTGTTTATACACAGCTACGTCATCAACCATTTTATTAATATTCGTTTCTTGGAATGCTTTTGTGCCTAATGCTGTACTATCTGTTTGCCCTGCTAGAATTAATTGCGGCACGTTATCCATTTTTGCATCATACATACCATTTAATAAGTGAATCACCCCTGGGCCACCAATACTGAGTGCAACACCGATTTTACCTGTTAATTTTGTATACCCTGCAGCAGCTAAACTAGCAACTTCTTCATGTCGCACATTAATAAATTCTATATTATTTCTTTCTGTTCTTAATCTATCCACTACTGCATCTATTGAATCACCAGGAATACCATATAAGTGATCTATATCCCATGCTTGTAATGCTTTTACTAATGCCTCATTTGCTTTAATTTTTGCCATTGTAAAAATTGCTCCTTCCGAATTTTAGCGATTTAATTTTTCATTACATAAAATAGTTAATATTTTTAATCATTGCTAGGCTTATACTTAGTATAAAAAGATCATGAGTATAGGCAGTACAATTGAACTCAATAACGCTGTCAAAATCATACCAATTGAACTAAAAGCACCTGCTTCTAAATCAATATCAAGCGCTTGTGCTGTACCAAATGCATGCGATGCGTTGCCAAATGTTAATCCCTTGGCAATTGATGTTTTAAACCTTCCAAATTTAATCAAATACGCGCCTAGAATACTACCTATTAAACCAGTAGCTATAATAAACAACACAGCAATTGCATCGACACCTCCCATTTGATGTGATACTTGAATACCAACTGCCGCCGTAATTGATCTTGGTAGCATCGTAACAATGACTTCTTTTGAATAGCCAAATGTTTTCAAAATGACGTATACAAATACGAAGTTCAATATCACAGCTGCAATAACGCTACTAAATATGATTTTTCCATTAGCTAATATTTTATGACGGTTTTGATACAGCGGATATGCCAAAGCGACCACTGTACAATTTAATAAATAGTGAATCCATTTACCGCCAATCATATATTGCTGATAATCTATATTAAATATTAATAGTACAATAATAATCCCAATGGATGACACTAGTGCTGGATTTAAAAATGGGCTTCTATATTTAAACTGTAATTTTTTTGCTCCAACGTACATACAAACTGTTAATACAATCATTATTATTGCTTTTAGAAATGTCATCTAATTTTGACCATTCCCGTATTGCTCAGTTTTAACCATTTTTTCAGCAATGTACCCTGAGATTAAAGCAACGCAACACGTGCCTATTACAATCATAATAAAGAATAAAATAAAATTGAGATTAATCATAGACGCAACATCCATAACACCTACTACAGATGGGACAAAGAAAAATACCATTGTTGCTAAGAAAAATTTAGAACCTTCTTCTACCCATTTTGTTGGAATTATTTTAAATTGAAGTAACAAAAAATATAAAATCAATCCAACAATACTACCTGCAATTGGAATATGGAAAATCATTTGAATCTTATTACCAATAAAAGTAATACCCATAATAATTAACGCTTGAAACATAATTTTGACTATCTTTAATGCTACCTGCAATACTCATCATCCTTTGTTCCTTTATTGTTTTATTCATTTCGTACTTTTATATATAACTATTTTATTGATTACATTATTAGTATAACGCGCCACAATTTATAATAAAAATATTGTTTTTTTATACTAGCTATTACTTTTATCTATGGAAACGTTTTTACATATTATGTAAGTCTATACTTTATCTAGAAATAGCCATATCTATCAAAATTATTTACGTTATGAACTATTTATAAATGAATGCTTATATCTAAAAAATAACGGGAGCAGCACGGGACCAAATAGCTTTAATTGGATTCCCGTTCCGACTCCCGCAAATTAACTAAATTACTGTAAAAAACGCTATAATCATTCAGTAATGATTAACCTCATTTGTATATACCTTTTTCATGCAACAAAATATCTACTTTAATAAAGCGGCTTGTTTGTTTTCTCGCTTGTCTATATATTATAGTCGTTGTTTCATAAAATCTATCCATTGCCTAGTTGCATAACTTAAATATTTGTCGCGCTTCCAAATCACGCCTAATTCCCAACGCATGCCAGGATCTTCAAGTGTTATATTTTTAAAATTACTATCCAATAAATTCACAATATTTTCAGGTAAAATACTCACACCTAAATGTGCGTTTAACAAGTTTTCAATAAAGTTCCATTGTGAAATCTTTGATACTGTATTAGGGATATAACCAGCATTTTTTGCTGCTTCAATTATTTTATCGTTTAAATAGAAATCTTCATTAAATAGTATAAAATCTTCATCTTTTAGCATGGCCATTTGCACTTTCTGGTAATTAGCTAAATGATGCTCTTGATTCAAAACCAATTTTAACTCTTCTTGATATAAAGGCAACGAATGAAAAATAGATTGGTCGACTGGCAACGTTGTAATACCAATATCTATTTCATCATTAATCAGTTGATGCTCAATCATTTTGCCACCATTTTCAACTAAATTATAAGTGACATTAGGATATTGTTGATGGAACTCACCTAATATATGAATAAATTTATTCATATTCATGACAGCAGATAAACCGATGCTAATATGTCCTGTTTCTAAGCCAACTAAACTATTGATTTCTCTAGGTAAATCTTTATATAGCGCTAATATTTCTTTACATTTTTGATAAAAAACCATTCCAGCATCCGTTAGCACAAGTTGACGATTACTTCGATCAAATAACGGCATATTTAATTCTTTTTCTATATCTTTAATCGCTTTACTAATCGTTGGTTGTGCAATATATAAAGATTTAGAAGCGTTCGTCATACCATGCTGGTTTACAACCTCAACAAAATATTTCATATGCTTAATATCCATATGCGTGCTCCTCTATACCTAACTTCAATTTGTACATTCTAGTATACGGCTAAATTCTAATTTTTCAATCTTTTTAATTAACAGATATCATAAAAAGAAATTGACGTGCTAAGTTATCATTGTAGATAACTTAGGTTAACACAATAAATCATTTGGTATGGCGTTCATTACTGTTATTTATCGTTTTAAGCTTCATCATTAAACTATAAATGTCTAGTTTCTACTATTGAAATAAAAATAACAATCACCTTTTTTGATTTACCTTGAATTTTTTGTAATTAACGATACGCTTCTAATACTCAACCACATCTTAGCTTATCATGTTAAGTTTTAAGCCAAGTTTGCATTATCTGAGTCTTCTTTATCTATTTCTTTTAATTTAATTATTTTAAAGCCAACATAACCAAAGATAACTGAAATAATTGGTACCGTATAATTAACAATCGCAAACGGTGCGTATTCCATTACAGATACGCCTAGTGTTGATGCTATAAACACACCACACGTATTCCAGGGTACAAATACGGACGTTAACGTGCCACCATCTTCGAGTGCCCTCGATAGGTTTTTAGGATGTAAATTCTTTTCTTTAAAAGCATTAGCGTACATTCTTGACGGTACAATAATAGATATGTATTGTTCTGAGCACGTAAAGTTAGTCCCAATACAAGATATAATGACAGATGCAATTAATGAACCAGTAGTTTGCGCTACTCTTAAAATCAGTGAAATCAATGCTGATAGCATGCCTGAGTATTCGAGCACACCACCAAAAGTCATCGCTACTAAAGTCAGTGATATAGTATAAAACATCGATTCTAATCCACCACGATTAAATAGTTCATCTACAAGTTTGTTTCCTGATTCGATCGTATAACCTGTTTGTAAAGCTGTTAATGCTTCTGTTATCGATCCACCTTGTACAAATATTTGAGCAAAGAAACCAAATATAATACCAACACAAATGGCGGGTATCGCTGGCACTTTAAATATGACTAGGACGATTACTATTAAAGGTATTAATAATAACCAAGGTGTTATGACAAAGTTATCTTGCATTGTGTTAAGGATTGCATCAATTCTTTTTGTATCAAAGTTTTTATTGCCATATTGCATACCCATAAAGAAAAAAGCGATTAACGCAATGATTACAGCTGGTATCGTCGTGTAAAACATATGCTTAATATGCTCGAATAATTCAACGCCTGATAAACCTGAAGCAAGATTTGTTGTATCAGACAGTGGACTCATTTTATCACCAAAATAAGCACCACAAATAACTGCGCCAGCAACCATGCCTGGAGAAATGCCCATGCTAATACCGATGCCCATTGACGCAACACCAACAGTTGCCATTGTGGACCAGCTACTGCCAATAGCTAATGCGACAACACTACATAAAATGACCACAACTGCTAAAAAATAACGTGGATCTATTAATTGTAAACCATAATAAATCATTGTCGCCACAACACCACTGCCAATCCATGAACCAATTACTAAACCTACAAGTATAATGATTACAATAGCTGGTAACGCATGCCGTATGCCTTTATACATCATTTCTTCTACTTCACGAAATTCATAGCCATGCATCATTGTCATTATAATTGCGACTGCAGTTCCTATCATTAATGGAATATGAGGTTCTTTTTCTAATACAGCCACTGTAAATAACATAGTAATAATCATAATTGATAAGGTAATTACTGCAGATGTCACACCTAATGGCTTCTTCGTATTTACGTTATCTTCGTCATTCTTATTTTTTCGCGTAAAAATAACGAACACCTCCCTTTGTTAATTAATATCATACTTAAAAATGAATACGCTTTCAATCGTGTATTTATAACTTTTTCATAAATTTTACCTTAAATATTTTACTATTACATCAAAATACCATGAAATTTTTTAATTACAACGTACTTATTTATTACATCTATTCTTACCTGATCCCCTAAAGTACTACCATACACTGACATTGTCTTATATATTAAAATTTACTTTTTTTGAAAATTTTTTAAAATAAAAAAACCTGTAACTAAGCAATATCAAATGACTGCTCATTACAGGTAAATATTTTAAAGTTTGATTGTGTTTAATGAAATTGGTAGCTATGGTGTCCTTTAGCGAATCCTTTTACTGTATAAATCCAAGAGCCACCATCATTTTCAATATCATTTGAACAAATAATCAGTTGATCTGTTCCTGGAATAAATGCAGGATGCGTTGAACGAAGCATATGACCTTGATCCCTTCCTGGAATCAATATTTGCCCTATTGGATAACCTCTCTTATTAAATACTAGCACTCTTCCTTGACCATACATTGCAACATATAAATTATCATCACTATCTATACAACACGAATCAGGACCTTCATGCCCTGTGAAATGATAAGGTATAGACGCTCCAAATGGTGCGATGGTCACACCGTCTTCTAATAAATCAATACGATGTAATCGGTTCGTATTCGTTTCTGTTACCCACAATGTTTTTTCATCCGTACTAAGTGCTACACCATTGGCAACCGCTAAGTTTTGTATAACAGGTGTAATAGATTGAAAGTCTGGTGAAACATAATACACGCCACCTTTAGGATTTGTAGAATAACCTCTGAAATCCGTAAAATAAAACCCGCCTTTACGATCAAATACTAAATCGTCCACACAATATTCTGTTTCAATATCTGATACAATTTCTTGAATCTTATTGCCATTTGCATCAACAGCGTAAATACCACCTGAACGATCAAAATCACCTAAATAACAGACAAATAAACGTCCGTCTTTATGTATTTTAACGGCTGCTGGATTTTCTTTATGTGACTTTAATAATCGAGTTATTTTTTTATCAGGCAGGGCTACATGAAAAATAGTTCCCCCAAAAACTTCGCAAAGTATCAAGTCTCCATTTCTGTCAAAGCAGAGTCCTTCGAGTTGTAATCCCTTATCAGAAATTTCTAACCATGGTTCTGCCGTAATAGTTTGTATCCCTTGTTCATGAGCAAGGATAGGCACCTCACTTTTAGCGTTCCCCGTATATAATAATGAAGGTAATTTATTATTTATCATTAATCATTTCCCCTTTTTTTAATTTCTTCATATTTTAATTATATGGTATACAAAGTTTCAAATAAATCAATTACTTTAAAATTTACTATCTAATTTACTTATATGCAAAAAGCCCCTAAAAGTTAGATTTTCAGTTCAACTTTTGGGGCACACATCAAAATCATTCAGGGGTTATTTTAATATTATTGTTTTTGCAATCTTAATTCTTCTAACAATTGTTGTGCAACGGCTGTATTTGCACGATCTTGTGTTTTTAAGCGTTCTGCTACTTGAGCAATTTCTTCACCTTGCGCACCTACTACAATTGCTAATGATTTATATTGTAAACTCATATGGCCTTGTTGAATACCTTCAGAAACCAATGCACGACATGCCGCAAAATTTTGTGCTAACCCCACGGCAGCAACGACGTGACCTAATTCTTGCGCAGAATCAACCTTCATTAATTCTAAAGACGCTTTTGCGATTGGTAATACTTTGGTGCCACCGCCTACAGTAGCCAATGTCATAGGCACTTCAATTGTCCCTACAAGCACTTGTTTTTCTTCATTATAATGCCACGTAGCTAGGCCACGATATTGACCGTCTTTACTTGCATATGCATGCGCTGTGGCTTCAGCCCCACGAGTATCATTACCTGTCGCCAACACTACAGCGTGAATGCCATTCATCACACCTTTATTATGTGTGGCTGCACGGTGAATATCAACTTGAGCCAATACAGATGCACGTTCCATTCTTTTGGCTACATCTTGACCATCACGCCCACCTTTTGACAATGCATCAACTGTGATTTCTCCCTGTACTTTAACGACAGATGCAGTTGCATGATTAGATAAAATGCTCATCAATATATCAACATGTTCTAATTCATTTTTTAAATATGCTGTTATCCCTTCTAAAATGGTATTCAACATATTTGCGCCCATTGCATCTTTTGTATCTACGTAAACTTTTAATGACAATAAGCCTTCCTCGGGGAATGTATCTATTTCAATTTTACGAAAACCACCGCCACGCTCAATTATTGAAGGATATACTTCATCCGCAATACGTTTCATTTGTGGTTCAAGTTGTTGAAGACGTTGTTCTAAAACTGCAGTATCTAACACACCATCAAATACAATTTGCCCAATCATTAAACGCTCACTAGAAACAACTTTAAAGCCCCCAGTTTGATTTACAAGCTTTGCACCATAACTGGCTGCTGCAACTACTGAAGGTTCTTCGACCATCATTGGCACAACATATGATTTATCGTCTACTTTGATTTCAGGTAATAAACCTACAGGTAATGTCCCTTGACCAATGACATTTTCTATAAGACTATTCGCAATCTCTTCTGAAATTAAAGGGTTATTGAGTAACACACTTTTATTTTCTTCAGATAACCATCCTTTAATTACTAATTCCTCTAACTTTTCTGTTCTGGACAAATGACGAAATGTCTTGCCTAATGGATCCATTAGTTATTCTCCTTTTCAATTTGGATTGCAATGCCTAAACCGCCACCGATACAGGCAGTTGCTACGCCCGATTGTTTATCTTCTTGAGCTAAAATATTAACTAAAGTTGTGACTAAGCGAGTACCGCTTGCACCAATAGGATGACCTAATGCAATCGCCCCACCATATAAATTTAACTTATCCTCAGATATACCTAAATGGTCTCTTACAGGAATACTTTGCGATGCGAAAGCTTCTGTCATTTCTACTACATCAAAGTCATCAATGACTTTATCTGTTTTATCTAATAATTTTGTCACAGCATGATATGGCGCATAGCCCATATACTCAGGATCACACCCGATTTCGGCATGCGCACCAACTATAGCTAAAATATCATAGCCTTCTTGTTTCGCATAGTCAGCATCCATTAAAATGATAGTTGATGCGCCATCGTTAATACTAGACGCATTACCACCTGTTACGGTACCATCTTTTTTAAATATCGTTTTTAATGTACTTAATTTCTCAACACTACTATTTCCGCGAATACCTTCATCCGTAGTCATCATTTCTCCATTTACATCTTCTAATGGAACGATTTCATTATTAAATTTACCTGCTGCTGACGCTTGTTGTGCTTTTTGTTGAGATTCATTAGCAAAATGGTCTTGTGCTTCACGTGATACATTGTACTTTTCAGCAATTTTTTCGGCTGTAATACCCATAGGCACGTTTAAAAATGCATCAGTAAGGCCATCGTGCATAAAACTATCTACAGGGGCTTCGTCTTCATTAAGTACTAACTTAGGCGCGTTTGTCATGCTTTCTACGCCACCTACAGCTATTACTTTAGCTTCACCTAATTGGATTAATTGCTTTCCTAAAATAATAGATTTCAAGCCAGACCCACACACTTCATTAATTGTCATAGCTGGAGTTGTATTTGGAACACCAGAATGGATTGCTATTTGACGGGCAGGATTTTGACCACTCCCACTTTGCAATACATTGCCATAAATCACTTGCTCTATCATTTCTGGTTTAATATTAATTGCTGACATAGCAGCCTCCAGTGTTTTTGTGCCTAATTCTACTGCGGTATAATTGCTTAATTTCCCTCTAAATCTCCCGATTGGTGTACGTTTGGCACTTACAATTGCTATTTTTTTCATTGTTCGTCTCCTTTATCACGTGTTATAAATTATTGTATTTTATACGTATCATTTGGTATGATACAGTTGCTTATTTATATAAAGAAAGGTGTCGTTATGCTTTATGACAGTTGGTATTGATCAAATCAATTTTTATGTTCCAAGTTTTTATGTAGACATGGCTAAACTTGCTGAATCTCGACAAGTTGATCCAAATAAATTCCTTATTGGTATTGGCCAAAATGAAATGGCAGTGAGTCCTATGAGTCAAGATATTGTATCTATGGGTGCAAATGCTGCCAAAGATATTATTACAGAAGATGATAAGAAACAAATCAGCATGGTTATTGTTGCAACTGAATCTGCTATCGATTCTGCTAAGGCTTCAGCAGTTCAAATACATAATCTATTAGGTATTCAACCTTTTGCGCGTTGTATTGAAATGAAAGAAGCATGCTATGCTGCAACACCTGCTATTCAACTCGCAAAAGATTACTTAGCAAACCGCCCTGATGAAAAAGTTTTAGTCATTGCTAGTGATACTGCACGTTATGGTTTAGAATCTGGTGGCGAGCCAACTCAAGGTGCAGGCGCAGTTGCTATGATGATAACACAAAATCCACGCATTCTTGAACTAAATGATGATGCTGTAGCATTTACTGAAGATGTATATGATTTCTGGCGCCCAAGTGGTCAATCATACCCACTTGTAGACGGCGCGTTATCAAAAGATGCTTATATTCATTCATTCCAAGAAAGTTGGAATGAGTATGCGCGTAGACATCATATTTCACTAGATTATTTTAAATCCTTATGTTTCCACGTGCCTTTTACAAAAATGGGTAAAAAAGCACTTGATTCAATTTTAACAGATGATATCGATGAACAAACCAAAGAACGATTAACATCAGGGTATGATGCAGCGACTTATTACAATCGTTATGTTGGTAATATCTATACTGGTTCATTATATCTAAGTTTAATTTCATTACTAGAAACGCATCATGAACTCAATGCTGGGGATACAATTGGCTTATTCAGCTATGGATCAGGCTCAGTTGGTGAATTCTTCAGTGGTAAAATAGTAGAAGGCTATCGAGATGCACTTGACATCGAAGGCCATAAAAATTTATTAAACCATCGTACAGAAATCTCTGTTGATACGTATGAAGCGTTCTTTAAACGTTTCGATAATCTTGAGTTTAATCACGAGGTTGAATTAGCAAATGAATCAAAAGGTATATTCTACCTTGAAAGCATTCATAATCATATCCGTAATTATAATACCTTAAATTAGAATTCAAATCACTTAATCTTATCTCATTCTTCATCATTAACCGAAAATATAAATATATAACAAAATAGTCTAGAATATCATTTCTAAGATTAAGTAAAATGCACCTTTATTTTTAAAAATAAAGGTGCATTATTATATTTAACATTTGTCGCTTATCAATCTATATACTTGCCTAGATGCCGTTTTCCTATCCTTTAAATTTAACGCTAAATATGACCATCACGCTCATAACCTAAATTTAAACATGTATGAATATAGTCTCTCAATTATTTTATATTTTAGTAATATATTTATCTCTATTGAAAGTTTTAGAAATGAACAAGTACACTGAAATATCTAAAATGATTAATATCACAATATTTCTATATAAAAATATTAAAAAGGATGGTTTTTACGTTATTTTTAGTAAAAACCATCCTTTTTTCTAATGTAACTGAGCTATACCTGTCCAATTCTTAGTAATTATTTAATCACGATCTTGGCTTTGGATATGTCTTTTTGGTTGTAAAGATAAGCCTAAATGTTTACGTTCTTTATTACCATCTTTGTATAAAGATATCATCATTAATATCACTACAAAACTGAAAGGTAAAGCAGAGATAATGGCTGCAGATTGTAATGCGTCTAACCCAGTATCTCCACCAGCAAGTAAGAGTACGTAAGCAATAGCTGCCAATGCAATGCCCCATACAATTTTTATAAAACCTGAAGGATTTAATGTGCCATAGGCTGTTTGCATGCCTAACACAAAAGTTGCTGAATCCGCAGATGTAATAAAAAATGAAGCAATTAAGGCTAGTGCGATAATTGATAGAATAAAACCGAACGGTAATTCATTAAAAATACCAAACAATTGCGTCTCGGGGGGCATTTTAAATATTTCATTATGAGATTGGCCAGTATCTATACCAGTCATACCGAATGCACTAAACCAGATAATACTAACCACTACTGGCACACCTAAAACTGCAATCACAAATTCACGAATACTACGCCCTTTTGAGATTCTCGCGATAAAAATACCAACGAATGGACTCCAACTCATCCACCAGCCCCAATAATAAATTGTCCAGCTTTGGAGCCACTCCGCTTTTTGCTCATTTAACGGTGCGACATCTAGACTATTAAAAATAAGTGAATTGAGATAATCCCCCGTGCCACTGGTCATCATATTTAATATAAGTACTGTAGGACCTACGATAAAAATAACAATAAGTAATAATGCTGCTAAAAACATATTTAAATTACTTAAATATTGAATGCCTTTACTCAAGCCGCTCCAGGCACTATATAAAAATAATACTGTAACTACAGCGATAATAATACCTTGAACTACAGCGTTATTCGGCACACCGAACAAATAATTCAAGCCACCGTTTATTTGTATTGCGCCAACACCTAAAGAAACTGCTACCCCTATGATCGTGGCAAATACAGCTAACACATCAACAATAACACCGATGGGACCATCTACTCTATCTCCAAGCACTGGTCTTAATGTCCTTGAAATTAATCCATTTTCTCCTTTACGAAATTGTGAATATGCTAAACCTAACGCAACTACGCCATAGACTGCCCACGGGTGAAAGCCATAGTCAATAAATGATGACCTAAAGGCTTGTGCCATTGCTTCCTTTGTTTCTGGATCTGCAGTCGGTGGAGATAGAAAGTGTGATATCGGTTCAGATGAACCATAGAATACGAGACCGATACCCATACCAGCGCTAAACAACATTGCTAACCAAGACACTGTATGAAATTCTGGTTTGTCTGTTGGTTTACCTAATTTCAACTTCCCAATCGGGCTAAACAACAAAAACACACAGAAACCTAAAATCACTGTGTATAACAACATATAATACCAACCAAATGTTTTCGTTACCCAAGTAGATATAACACCTGTAATTTCTCCAAATTTAGCTGGAAAAATAGCACCAATTATTACTAATATACCAACTACTAGTGCTGAATAAATAAACACACTAGAAAATGATTTTCTTGTATTTTCCAAATTTTCCACCCCTCTAGTATAAATAGGAAAGACGTTTTTTAGGATAACACAATGAGATTAATAAGCAACTTGGTGCTAAAATAATTTTTTATTTTTTAAAAATATAATTTTTTAAATAAAAAATGAAAGTGAATAGCATTTCTAGCTTTGGCTTTATCTTAATATCTAGTTACGCTAGCTCGACACTGATGAAATTGCATATATATACAATAATCTAACTTTCATATTTCTATGTTTTATACTTAATTGTTCTGAGCATAGAAAGCTACGCTATTTTGTGCGTCATTTATGGCTTAGTGCTATGTTTGGGTCTATAAAGTGGCTTCATATTGACTTGTTCAAGTTGTAATAGCTCAATTTTCGTATCGATGCCGCCTCCATAACCTGTAAGACTGCCATCTTTACCAACTACTCTATGGCAAGGGATCATTATAGAAATTGGATTGGTACCGACAGCACCGCCAACTGCTTGTGAAGACATTTTTTGTTTATTTCTTTTAATTGCTATTTTTTTCGCAATATCGCCATAAGTCACTGTTACGCCATATGGAATGTCTAATAAAATCTCCCAAACTTGTTCTCTAAATTCCGACCCTGTAGCTTTTAATTCAAAATCAATTTTGGGATTATTTCCTGCGAAATATGCATCAAGCCATGTAATTGCTTTTGTAAATATGGGCAATTTTGCTTCTGTTAAAGGTTCATTATAATTTAATTCAAAATCGTTATGCTTAGGCAACCATAAACCTGTAATCGCCTCTCCATCTGAAGTAATTGCTATTTGACCGATTGGCGATTCATAATATGTTTTGTATTGCATAGAACCCCCCCTTTCTCGTATATATTTGTATTAATCATAATCCTTTTAATTTTCTATGTAAAATTATGAAATGTAATTTAGTTTTATAACGTAAAAAATTAAATAAAGCGAGATAGAAATCTAATTAAAAGAATTAAATCTCTATCTCGCCCCTAACCAAAATGATTTGGGTAGTTAAAAGCTGGTATAAACATATGCCTAACGCATGCTTTCATATGTCGTTTATATAAAACTAGATCTTTTGTTTATATTCCAGAAACAGCTGGTAATTATACGTTAGCCATATTTAGTTTATTTTCCGTGTTGGTATTACAATCGCACTCGTTAGCACGCCGCATAATACTAGACAAGTACCCACAATAAAACCAATACCAGCAGCGCTGTGCACGCTTTGGCCACTCTCAATGATCCCAGTAAAAATAGAAGTCATAATCGCAATACCAAAGGCACCACCTAATGTAGAACCCATTTTAAAAATACCTGATGCCACGCCAACTTTTTCAGGAGGCGTCGTAGATACTGCTGTACTTAATGCCGGTGTAGCAAATAATCCTGTGCCCCCACCAAAGAATACGGCACCAATTAATGCAATCACCACGTAAACAGGTGTATCAAAAAACGTTAAGCTGAATAACAGAACACCTAATCCTGTAAATATCGGGCCAATAACCATTGCACGCTTTGCGCCAAATCGTTTAATACTTTTTTCTCCTAAACGTATAATAAGCAATAATGAAATTAAATACGGCAACGTCAGTAAGCCAGCTTGGAAAGCTGTTAGCTTTAACCCACCTTGCACATACATATTAAATAGTGCAATAACGCCAACCCCAGTATTTAATAAAAAGTTAGCTATGACTGCGCCAATATACGGTCTATTTTTAAATAAATCTAAATCTATAAATGGCGCTTTTTTGACACGTTCTACTTTGAAAAATATGTAAATACAAATTACAAATACAACAAATAAAATCACTGTTATAGCGTTAAGCCACCCTATTTTGTAACCTTGGGTTATTACAAAACTAATACTGCCAATCATTATAATAAAAATGGCTAAACCGATATAATCAAACGGATTAGATTCAGCTTTATTTATACGACTTTCTGGTAATTTATTCAATAAAAACAACGCTACGATTGATAATATAATTGATAATATAAAAATCGATTGCCAAAATATAAATGTAGCCATGGCTCCAGCAAAAAATGACGATAGTCCAGTGCCACCAAATGCGCCAATTGACCAAAAACTCAATGCTTTCTGCCTATCGTCTCCTTCGAAGAAATCATTTACAATTGAAATTGTTGCCGGCATAATAATCGCTGCCGAGAAACCTTGTACAATCCTACCGAGTAAAAGTAGTACAACGTTTCCTGAAACAATAAGCATAAGTGAGCCAATAATACTTAATACTAACGCTATCCTAGTCATTCTTACTTTTCCAAACTTATCTGAAATATTCCCTGCAACCACCATAAACACGCCGGTAACAAATGAAGTTAAACTCACTGAAATGTTTACGATATCTGGGCTCGCATCAAATGTCGTTTGGATCTTAGGCCCGATATTTAAAAAAGATTGGGCAAACAGCCAGTAAGTTAATATAGATAATACAATACCAGTCAATAACTTACTACCTGAAACCTTATTCGTTTTCACTGTCATAAAAACATCCCCTATGTTTTAAAATAATAATTACTTTGAACTTACTTATTAGGAATTTTATAGATGCATCATTATAAAGCAAATTATTCAATTTATAAAATCCATATAGTCCAAATTTTACCATTATTTTGTACAAAGGTCAGATTTTTATCGTTACTATTACGAATTTTCTGATAATTTTAGCCTTAAAGACTTAATTTCTTCTTAAAATTGACAAAATCAAAATAATTTTTTGATTGCTCTTGCAAAATACTTTTTAAAATAAGACATTTCATGGTTACCTCTTTTATTTGTCTCATAATAAAATGAAGCATTTTCCGAAATCATTAATTCGTTTAATATATCTACACCTAATTCTGTCTGAGTGAACATTTCTTGTTTTATGCTAATGTGTTGTCGTCCCTCTTGTTCACCCACATACCAATAGATACGCTTATCTTGTTTTATAATTTCTTGTTGTTTCATAAATTCAACAAATCTTGGATACCATATCGATGGAGATATCAATATATAATAGCCAAATGTTTCTGGATCTTTCAATAATGTATATAAAGTAAATAACCCACCTAAAGAAACGCCGCCAATCCCAATATCTTTATGTTCTTGTGATATATTAAAACATTTTCTTAAATAAGGGATCAATTGCTCTATTATCCACTTTTTATAAGTATCTGCCCCTCCATCATAATTGACGCCGTCTACTACTGCATGCCATGGTGTAAGTTCAAGTTTTCTATCATTCGGAACCAAGTCTGCAAATATCACATCTGCTTCAACGTCTTTAAATAATGCATAACCTTCTTGTACTAGCATAAGCGGATATGGATGATGACGCCTTTCGTCATAGCCTTTCGGTAGCTTCACTAGGATATCGTGTTGTTGAAAATGAATTTTAACTGTTTTCGTATTCATTTTAATCACTGCTTTCTTAACAGACCACAGAAATACAACATGGGTCATTATACAAAATTGAATAATTTTATATTATTATTTTTGGCGTATTCTAAAGCTAATATTTCTAAAATATTAATGAATGCTCTATTTTCTTTAACTTTAATATACTGAAATTTAAAATCTTTTTCTACTGCTTTAATATGTTTCAGTTCTGAATCATCTAATTCATGTTGTTCGATATAAGTTTTTCTAAATTTTGCAGTTCCAGTATCTGAAGCTAAATTAAATTGCCCTAATTTATCATATAAATCTTTTTGCGTTAATTTATAACCAGTCATAAATCCACCGGCTTGCCCAACAAAAATAGGTGTTTTGTTTTCAAAGATTACAAAAACGCCCTTTTGCTCTCTAACTTTACTTCGCTTATCATTATCAAATGTTAAAGCCTTAGAATGATCATATTTAAATAATTTTTTTAATTGCTTATTATAGTCTTCTAACAAGTCATTTATTTTTTTCTCGCCATTCAATGCAATCATCCCCTTCTATTTTTCATTTTACATATACACTAAATAGAGATATATTAAACCTTCATTTTTAATTGTTAGTTTAAATTGCATTCAAATTTATTACAACCATTTATTTCTGTTCCACAATATATGAAAGTGCAAAATCCCATACTTATCTCAAAAAAAGAGTGAGAAAGCGGCCTATGTTTAGGTCATAGGTTCCATTTTCTCACTCTCATAAATATCAATAGATGTTTAATCATTTGATTCAAATACATTGCTTAACCAAATATCTGTCACTTTAGTCTTCCTTCTATAGTAACTCCATTTTTATAACTTTCATCATTCAATATTTAGCAGGTATTGCTTTTATTTCAAATAATTTAATACAGCAATGCCTACCGCTTCAGCAGAAACACGCATCGCTTTTTCACTAATATTAAATTTAGGGTGATGATGCGGGTGGATATCACCGTTTTCAGGTGAAGCACCTGCGTAGATAAATGTGCTAGGAATTGCTTTAGCATAATACGCAAAATCTTCAGATGGTGGTTGTGGCTCACATCTTTCAACATTGTTAATCGCATCTGTTTCTGCATTTTCTAATGTATCTACCACAAATTGAGTAAACTCAGGATCATTGTACAGTGCTGGATAATCATCGTGATAGTCTAATTCACATTCGACACCGAACATTGCTTCTAAACCTGCTGATAAACGGTTCACTTCTTTTTTAATTGTATTTTTGGTCTTATCAGTCAACGCACGTACATCGCCTTCTATTTCGATACTATCTTTAATAACATTAAATTGACCTTTACCATCAAATGAACCTATCGTTACGACCCCAGTTTCAAACGGGTTTAAACGTCTAGATACGATTGTTTGTATGGCATTTACAAAGTAAGCACCTGCTACGATACTGTCATTTGCTGTGTGTGGCGATGAACCATGGCCGCCTTGGCCATTCACTTTTAATTTAAAGAAGTCACGTCCAGTTTGTACGTTGCCCTCTCTGTAATATATATTGCCAGCAGGCATATGACTCATGACATGAACACCTAATACATGGTCGACGCCATCTAAGACACCGTCTTTAATCATTGCTTGCGCGCCACCAGGTGGCACTTCTTCAGCTGGCTGATGGATGACAACTACTTTGCCATTAAAGTCGTCTTTCATTTCGATTAACGTTTCTGCGAGTATTAACATGTATGCTGTATGTGCGTCATGTCCACATGCATGCATAACACCTTCATTTTTTGAAGCAAATGCTAATCCTGTATCTTCTTGAATTGGTAAAGCATCAAAATCAGCGCGAATTGCAATCGTCTTACCTGGTTTTCCACTGTCAATCGTAACTTTCAACCCGTTAGGACCCACATTTGTTTCGACTTTACAATCTTTTCCTTCATAAAATGATTCAATATATTTTGGCGTTTCTTTTTCGTGGAAAGAGAGCTCAGGATGTTGATGTAAATAACGACGTATTTCAATCATACGCGGTTCTTTTTCTTTCAATTTTTCAATTAAATGTTTCATCATGGTTATTCCTCCTATTGTAAATATATAATATCTAATTGCTATTATATACTTTTTAAACTAAAGCGTTGTATTTTAGAATTATGCTTTCATTTGCTTTTTAAAAGATGGTACTGTCAATAAAATAATAACAAATGATAAAAGTGCCATGATGACGTTCAGCCATAAGCCTGCCAATGCACCGATTTGCACGTTTGTTGCTGCCGTAACAACACCATATAATGCACCAGATAAAGCTATACCAAATGCGCCGCCTAATGAAGAAGCCATTTTATAAATACCTGAAGCTACCCCCACTTTATCTTCAGGCGAATTAGATATCGCCATATCTGTAGAAGGTGTTGCATAAAAACCTAAGCCTAAACCATATAATAAATAACCAATAATACATACAATGACATATAATACACTTGGTAAAAACGTTAATGAGATTAAAATAATACCTATCATATTAAAAGTAGTTCCTAATAACATAGGTTTTTTTGCGCCTACTTTTTGTAACACTTTTTCACCAACTCTAATCATCAATAATACAGTTACTAAATATGTGATTGATAAAAGCCCTGTTTGAAACGCATTAAAACCTAATCCCTTTTGAACAAAAGTATTTGCCACTAATAAGGCACCGGCCACGCCGTTAAGTAAGAAATTCGACAACGTTGCGCCTGTATATGCTTTATTTTTAAATAATTTAAAGTCAATAAGTGGGTTACGTTTTTTATTTTCAATTTTTATAAAGTACATTGTAGTTAATACAAATACAATAATCAGACCCAATATTAAAGGTGAAACGATGCCGAATGTACCACTTTGTGTAATAACAATATTAATACTTAACATCATCACTACAAAAAGTATGAGGCCTGTAAAATCAAATTTTAAATCGGTTGTATTATCTGATTTTGTTTCCGGCGTCCCTTTTATAAGTAACATCGCCATCAAAGCAATAATTATTGATAAGATAAAAATCCATCGCCATCCAATAAATGTGGCCACCATGCCACCAAATAATGATGCCAATCCTGAACCGCCCCATGAGCCGATAGACCAGTAACTTAATGCACGTTGTCTATCTTTGCCTTCAAAATATGTTTTCATAATTGCTAATGTTGATGGCATAATTGCAGCTGCTGATAAACCTTGAATCACTCTCCCTAAAATGAGTAATACTGGTAAGTTGCTAATAATGATTAATAGTGAGCCAATAATACTCAACCATAATCCAATATAAGTTATTTTCACACGTCCTACTTTATCAGCAAGACTGCCAGCTCCAACCACAAACATCCCTGAGAATAATACTGTAATACTTACAGCGATACTGATTGTGCCAATATTACTATCAAACGATTGTTGTAACGTTGGCACTACATTTAATAATGATTGTGCAAATAACCAAAAAGTAACGACGCCTAATACAATACCTAATATTAATTTATTGTCGCCTCTATACGTTTGCACGTTTCCCTGTTGAGTCATTTGTTCGTCCTCCTAAATTATTTTGTTAAATGACAAATAGGGAAGATTAGCTCGATTGAAAAATGTGCTTGTTTATCGACATTTTCAATAAATGATACTCGCTATCCTCTCTACAAAACATCATAACGAGTACCATTTTTGAAAAATATAGAATATTTGTGTTTCTAGTATCTAATATTTTCTACTTATTTTTTTCATTTAAAGAAGACAAAAATGTAATATATCTTTTTTGTCTTTTCATTGATAACTAAAAAAGAGAGAAACATAAAAATCATTACTTACAATAAATAAATTGATTTCTATGTTTCTCTACCTGATAAATGATTGCAGTTCCAATAAATATGCTAAAGCATTTTATATTAACGGTTGTTCTAGGATGCGTTTTAAATTGTAACCCGCTATTTATATATAACAGATGGTATTCAAACGTTTTATGAAGATGATTAAAAGTATTTTTTAAACTCAATGATTTGTATCGCGTTGGTTTGTAACTTTAAATGATAAGACACTGTATCTACTATATCCACTTCGCTAACGTCTAATTTAGGGTAAGATACTCTATTCACATAATTAATAGTTTCTTCATCCATACCATGACGCGTATTGTATTGCTGCCAAACTTGATAAAGTGCACCATTATTTTTGTCCAGAGTTAAGTGTTTAACTTTGTAAGTGCCTTTGTCTGCATTCAAAATATTGAGTTGATACTCTTTATGTAGCAAATAATCCGATTTCTCATTTATAGTGTAGTATGGGTTATAATGTTCTGCATCCCATACCACGATTTGAAATTGATCATTACACCCTAAAACTATACAGTCTTCATTCTTAAATAGCACTTGTTTAAATAATTTCTTAAAAAACATACTTGTAAAAAATGCTGGTCTTTTTCCATCAAATTGGTGATATAAATCGATACCATTCAGCTCTGATATCACATCATTTGCATTATATTGGTGATGTAATTCGTGATTTAACCAATAACCAATTGCATGGATACGATGATTCATATCAATGAGTTGTTCAAAAATAATACCTGCTCTAAAGTATTCTCCGTTAGTGAGGTGCGTGTTACCAGTTAAAGTATTCCAATTAAGAAGCACCACTGGTATATTTTTATCCTTCACTCCTAATAATCGTGTCATGGTATTATATTGTGCGATGATATGTCTTTTTGCTAAATCATACTGTTTACTTTCTATAGATTTAAAATTAATAATATCATTTTGGTTTGCGTTAAACGCTATACTATCAATATTTGTGCTTGCTTCTGACAGTAGTTTTTTAGCTGTCGCTAACGCATTCATATTATCCATATCAATATTAAGTACAATATGGGCGAACTCAAAATATTGCTTAAACAAAGTGATAACGTTTAATATTTTCTGCGTATGGTTACACTTAAGATAAACAACAAGTTTAAAACAATCTCTATTAGGAACCGTATTATAAATATGTTCTAATAAGCACTTTAATTCTTTTGTGTATTTTTCAAATTGTGAAGGCAACGTTGGCGGATGCATTTCGATACCTAACCCTATTTGATGCTCATATAGAAAATTTAAACATTCATCCACTTTCATATAAGGGTGCATATTGGGAATCATTTCGTCACTTTCAATCACATTACGATCAATATAACCTTTTAATATAGGGTCTTTAATTAAAACATGATCTAATCCTAAATCGTGTTGTACTTCTATTAATTGTTTTCTATATCTTTGAATGAGTAACGTGTCAAAGCTCCCAATTTGAATAACATGTTGGTAATGTGATAATTGTTGGCTTAGATTATTTTCTAATGTAATATCAATTACTTTTTGATTATCAGGAGATTGAATGATGGTTCCAAGCGTTTGTTGTATATATGAAGATAAATAATATAAATACCTTTGATAGTTTTCAAATTCTGTTGTTTTTTTTATTTTCGTTGGGTGATCTTCACTTTGATATCGGGTTCTATATTGTGATGGTGTTAGCCCAGTATTTGCTTTAAAATACTTTAATAACATAGTCGAGTTGCTAAAACCATTTTTTAAAGCAATTTGTGTGATTGATGCATTTGTATGAACCAAATCATTTTTACAATGTTCTGTTCTAATATGATTAATATAATGATTAAAACCAATGCTCATGTGTTTCGTAAATAGTTTCGAAAGATACGTCGTACTCAAATGAACTTTTTCGGCTATTTCACTTAATGTAATAGGTGTATTAAAATATTTTTCAATATATTTACATACAAATTCCAAACGTTCATCGTTAATGTCATTTTCAAGCGTTGCATTGTCATGTGTTGGTAAATAACGCACAATAATAAATATCAAATCAATTAATTGCTGTTCTAAATATAAGCGATAAAATTTCCCTTTTCTAATATAGACAATACCAATTTTAGCAATTGCATTAATAATTTGTTTATAAATCACACCTTGTAACGTTTGCTGATTTAAAATATACATTTTACCATTAAAGTCGTTAATATATTGTCGTAAATAAGCTTCCGCTAAATGAATACTGATATATAAAGCATCATCCTCTTCTATAAATTGATAACGTTCTCTATGATTAATAATAAATACATCACCTGCTTGAAAAGTCTGAAATTGACTCCCTCTTACAACTTTCAACGTACTTTTAAGCACTAATACCATACGTACGCCATCGTTAAAATTCACTACTGAATTACCACTGTCATTAAATTCTATATCGTAAAAGATTTCCATATCACACCTCTTTATTTAAATACATTTTAATAAAGTAAATATGAATTTTCATGTTCTTTTTTGATTTGTCAGTAATTAGACATAAAAAAAGAGCAATGCAGAAACCAAAATACGAATTGGTTTTCTACACTTGCTCTTTTAAAATTACGTTTAGTTTTTTCAGAAATGTTTGTAGCACATACCACATTCAAATTTTAACTGTATGCTCAAACTTTAAAAACTAATGTCTATTTATTTTTATTAATCGCTTTTTCAATTAACTCATTTAAATGACGAATATTTTCACTTTGTTGCGATAACAATTCAACAATTTGATCATCTGCATTGCCTTGTTTATTCACTTGCTTATTACGAGGTTTACGTGCTACAGATGATTGTATTTCACTTTCATCTTGTGACGCTAATAAATCTTTTTTGTATGATTTTAAAGCTTCATACAAGAATTCAGGTTGTGTTGTTTGTTGCGCAATTTCGTTATATAATACTTTCGTTTTGTGATCAACGATAACCGTATGATTGTCTTCTTTAGCGTAACTTGGTTGCTTCTGAATACTAAATGAACGATCATAATTATCATGATGTGTGGACTGATTTATATTGGCATAATTGCTTGAAGGCATCTCACTTTGTAAAGCGTGTCCTTCAATATCTACATGCGGCAATATTCGGTTTAACCACGCTGGCATATACCAAGAAGCTTTACCAAATAATTGCGTTAATGCAGGAATTAATAATAGACGAACAATAAAGGCATCGAATAATATACCAAAGGCCAATGATAGCCCCATAGATTTAATCATCACGTCGTCTTGGAAGACAAATGCGATAAACACACTAAACATGATAAGCGCTGCAGCAACTACAACTGGACCACTTTCTTTAATACCTACTTTAATTGAATGCTCATTATTTCTTGTCTTACTGTATTCTTCGTGGATACGAGACATTAAGAAGACTTCGTAGTCCATAGCTAGACCAAATAGTAGACCTATTGTGATAACTGGTAAAAATGCTAATAACGGGCCGGTCGTATCTACACCAAATAAGCCTGACATAAATCCTTTTTGCATTACTAAGGTTGTGAATCCTAATGTCGCTACTAAGGACAGCACAAAACCTAATACTGCTTTTAACGGGATGATAATAGAACGGAATACTACCATTAATAGAACAAACGCTAATGCCACAATCACACCAGCAAATAATGGTATAGCTTCATTTAATTTTTGGGACATATCAATATTGATAACACTTTGTCCAGAAACTTCTGTTTTGAAATTATATTTATCTCTAGCATCGTCATCATAATCTCTTAAATCATGAACTAAATCATTTGTGGATTGTGCATTTGGTCCTTTTTCTGGGATGATTGCTACTAATGCATAATCTTTACTGTCGCTTAATTGGGGTGGCGTCGCCATATCCACATGATCCATATCATTAATATCTTTAGTTAAGCTTTGTAAATCTTTTTGTAAATCTTCTGGATTATCATTTTGGTCTTTCACATTCACAAGCATTGCGATTTGACCATTAAATCCTTCACCAAATTTATCTGAAACAATGTCATATGCTTTTTTCTGAGTAGTATCTTCTGGTTTCATACCGTCATCTGGGATACCAAGACGCATGTCATTAATCGGTATAGCAGCTACAACTAATATAATCAAGCCAATAAGCACAGCTGCTAAAGGTTTACCAACAACAAATTTAGACCATTTTGTGTCCACATCTCCATCAAACTCTGATTTCGTTTGTTTAGGATGAATTTTTTTATGGAAAATGCTAATTAATGCTGGTAATAATGTTAATGCACTAACTACTGCTACGAACACACTAATCGCTGAAGCAAATCCCATGACAGCTAAGAAATCGATACCTACAAGAGATAAACCACAAACAGCAATAATAACTGTCACACCAGCGAAAATAACTGCACTACCTGCAGTACCCACTGCTAAACCAATTGCTTTAATATGATTAGGTTCGCTCTTCACGATTTGTCGATATCTAAATAAAATAAATAATGCGTAATCAATACCCACTGCTAAACCAATCATTACAGACAGTGTTAAAGTCACATTCGGGATATCAAATGCGTATGTCAATAATGAGATGATGCCTACACCTGTACCTAAACCAAGTAAAGCGCTAATGATTGGCATGCCTGCTGCAATAAACGATCCAAATGTAATCAATAGAACAACAAATGCAACAATAACACCAATTATTTCAGAAGCGCCACCAATTTCAGTAGATTCCATGCCTGTACCCATGAGCTCAACTTGTACATTGTGATCCTCTTCTAATTTTTCAACTTGGTCTTTAACTTCATCTTTAGAGTCTTGTTTTAACGATGTTGCTGAAACATCATAATTAATGTCAGCAAACGCTGTAGACTTGTCTTCACTAATTTGTTTATTATCATAAGGATCTGTAATATCTTTAATATCCTTATCATTATCTTTAATATCTTTCAATGTATCTTTGACATCTTTTGTCATATCTTGTTTTACGATGCCATTATCGGAGTCACTTTTAAACACAACTCGTATTTGAGCTTTTTCACTATCTTGCCCAAACTCATCTTCTATCTTGTTATTCGTATCTAGTGACTGTAACCCGTTCATAGTAATATCATTATCAAACTTCGGCGAACTTATTGTAAGCGGTATAATAATTGCTGCGAGAATAACAACCCAAGCAACTATACTCCACCATTTGTGCTTAGCAACAAATGAACCTAGTTTGTATAAAAATTTTGCCAAACTATTGCCTCCTTATTTAAACAACGTTATAGTTTATACATATAGTGTAGATTATTTCTATTAGTATCGTACATCTCTTTACCCTGTTTCAAAAAGAATTAAATATGCATTTCTGTATATTTAAACTACAAATTAGGAGAATTGTAGAATGAATGAAAAAGATTTACGTGTTATTAAAACAAAACGCGCACTCTCTCAAAGTTTATATGAATTATTAGAAAAACAACCATTTTCAACCATTTCAGTTAACCAAATATGTAATGAAGCGTTAGTGCACCGTACAACATTTTATAAACATTTTTATGACAAATACGATTTACTTATTTATTTAACAACTGATTTAACACAAGATTATTTTTCTACAGATTTGAAAGAACGAATCAATAATCCTTTTACGATTTTAAACAAATCGATAACTGATATAGAAGAATTCAGTAAAATTAAAAGTAAGCAAGAAGACGATAAAGAATTTGAACGTACGCTTGAGAATCATTTTATTCGCGTATTGCAAAATGATATTAAAAAGAATGAACACCGGATATCAGTAGATAAAATTGTCCCGATAGATTTAGTTTTTTATGTTTACGGCACTACCCTTTACGCATTTATGGAATGGATTCGCGAACATGATATCAAACTACCTTCAGAAGAAATTGATAAACTATTTCATAAAATGATTAATATACAAGTTAATGACATATAAAAAATAGAGCAAGATAGCAATGCTATCTTGCTCTATTTTACATTATGCCTTAAAACATTTCTGAAACAACTTTTTGTTCTAAGAAATTTAATAAGTAGTCTGGACTACCTGTTTTAGCATCAGTACCTGACATTTTGAAACCACCAAAAGGATGGTAGCCAACAACAGCTGCAGTACAGCCACGGTTAAGATATAAGTTCCCAACATCATATGCTTTCACAGCTTCAATCCAATTTTCACGATTATTAGTAATAACCGCCCCTGTTAAACCATAATCTGTATCATTTGCTATTTCTAGTAATTCATTAAAGTCTTTACCTTTCACAAAGCCAACAACTGGACCAAATATTTCTTCTTGCATGATTTGATCACTTGATTTAAGCCCAGAGAAAATAGTAGGTTCAACAAAGTAACCTGTAGCCCCATCAGTGCCTCCACCTTGTTCTAATTTGCCTTCTTTTTTACCAATTTCGATATAATTTTTAATCTTATCAAATTGTTTTTGGTTAATAACCGGGCCCATATATGTGTTATTTTCTGTATTACCTAATGTTAATGATTTTGTTAGTTTAACTGCTTTCTCTAACACTTCATCATATACATCTTTATGAACGATAGCGCGTGAACAAGCAGAACATTTTTGGCCAGAGAATCCAAAAGCTGATGTCACAATAGATTCTGCTGCTAAATCTGTATCTATATCTTTATCAACAACGATTGCGTCTTTACCACCCATTTCAGTGATGACACGTTTTAAAAATTGTTGTCCTTCTTGTACTTTTGCAGCTCTTTCAAAAATTCGTGTACCTGTGGCACGTGAACCTGTAAAGGTAACAAAATGCGTATGCACGCTGTCTACGAGATAATCGCCAATTTCTTTTGGATCACCTGGCACAAAGTTTACCACGCCTTTAGGTAAGCCAGCTTCTTCTAATACCTCCATTAATTTATAAGCTGTTAATGGTGTATCTTCAGCTGGTTTTAAAAGCACTGTATTCCCTGCAACCACTGGTGCTAATGTCGTACCAGCCATAATTGCGAACGGGAAGTTCCATGGTGGGATTGTAACACCAGTGCCGATAGGTTTATAAAAATATTGATTGTGTTCCCCTTCTCTATCTAAAACTGGTTTTCCATCTGCGAGTTCCATCATTGACCGAGCATAGTATTCAATAAAATCAATACCTTCAGTTGCATCGCCGACCGCTTCGTCCCATGGTTTGCCAGCTTCATACACCATCACTGCTGAAATTTCTTCTTTACGACGTCTAATAATAGCCGCAACTTTAATTAAAAACTCAGCACGCTCTCTATGCGTCCAACGCTTCCATGATTTATAAGCTTCGTCAGCAGCTTCAAATGCTTTGTCCACTTCTTTTGTTGTCGCTTTTGATACTTCTGCAATGACTTCAGAAGTGTTTGCAGGATTGATAGATTGGAATGTATCTTTAGTGAATATTTTCTCCCCGTTAATTACTAAGGGAAGTTTTTGATTTAATTCACCTTTCACTTTCTTTAAAGCTTCTTTGAATGATTCGACATTGTCATTGTTTGTAAAGTCAATGCCCGGTTCATTTTTATAATTAACAACCATTTTTCTACCCCCATGTTAAGTTTGTAAATAGAAAACTAAAATGGAAACTTTCCATTCTTGATTTCATTGTATAGGTATCACACAACAAATGCAATCGCTTACAATAACTTTTATAGAAATATATTGTATTTTGTCACTGTAGCCAATATGCTTTAATAATGGGTTTAATATGAAAAGTACGCGTTCTTATTTCATGGGTGAAACGTCCTTTTTCTTCATATACAAACTACCTTATTCCCTGTCAGAATGATTTATTATAATAACTGTATTTAAAAAACACTTTCGTTTAATTTCAGTCCAGCAACATGGTTGTAACGAAAGTGTTTTTAACTTATTTCCAAAATATGTCTATGACTAAACTAACTACTTCATAACTTATTTGCTTATAATAGGATCATGTAGAAAGTATAATTCACCTATTTCTTATGTATTTTTTTGGATTTACTCTTTTTATTTGGCTGTCTAACTAATAATATAATTCCAGCGATAAGCCATAATAATGCCGTGAGCAGATTTAAAGTAAATACAGTTACAATAGCTAGTAATACAAGTATAACGCCAACTGTTTTAGGTAACTTATTAATTAACAATACAAATATGAGTGCTAGAATTGTCGTTATAATAACAGTCCCTAAAGCGATGATAAATAACTGACTTATGTTATCTAGCAATTGCGAAGTCTCTGTTTGCGTTAAGTTGTCACGGATTATATCTTGGTTTTCGACCGAACGCATCAACGAACTTTTATAACTCTCATCATTTAAAAATGGCGCTGCAATGGCCATTAAAAAAATAACTACAAACTGTATGAGAATACCTAACCAAGCCAATACTTTTTCCACAGTTCGCTTCATATTTAACCTCCTTAAAAACATCTATTTTCATAGGTTGTATACCCAACACTATACAAATTATTCACGTTGGCCTACCCTATAGTATAATATTTAAAATATATTTACAAAATTTTAAGCGAATACAGTTATGATGTTAGGGTAATTGCTTAATATAAATAAAAACAAAGGGATGATTTAATACTATTATGAATGACAAGAATGCATACGACAGAAAGAAAAAACATCGGAATCTTGTTTATATGATATCCGTAGCAATCATTGTCATAATTACTGTAATCGCAGGAAGTTTTCCTACGGTTTTCGGAACACATGCACAACAAGTTTACGATTATATAGCGAATCATTTTGGTTGGCTGTTCTTAGTAATTATTTTTATTTTAGATATCTTTTTAATTGCTTTAGCTGTTTCACGCTATGGTCGTTTTAAATTGGGTAATGATAATGAAGCTCCAGAATTTTCAATGATGTCTTGGATTGGCATGCTTTTTTCAGCTGGTTTAGGCGTCGGCATTGTTTTTTGGGGAGTAGCCGAACCATTAACACATTATTTACATTCACCATTTCCTGGTAAAACACCTGATGAATCTGCAGAATCTGCCCGTGTTGCTATGGGTTATACTTTCTTCCACTGGGGAATTTCACAGTGGTCTATATTTGCGATTGCTGGTTTAACAGTGGCCTATTTTCAATTTCGAAAAAAACGTAATGGCCTTATTTCAACTGCAATGGAACCCGTATTTGGTGAATCTTATAAACGCCCATACAGAAACGTGATAGATATATTAGCTATCATAGCTACTGTTATGGGGATAGCTACATCAATTGGTCTAGGTATTATGCAAATTAGTGGTGGGCTCCATCATGTCTTTAATGTACCGAATAATAATATAACAAAAATATCCATTACTATTTTAATGGTCGCTATCTTTTTGACCTCAGCTGTTACAGGCCTCAATAGAGGGGTTAAGTGGTTAAGCAATGTCAACATCGGTTTAGGCGCAATATTACTTATCTTTATATTTATATTCGGAGATTTTAAATTTATTTTAGAATCGTATACATTAGCGGTCGGTGATTACTTACGTCATTTCGTTGAATATAGTTTAAGAATTAGTCCGTATACAGGAGATAATGGCTGGATACAACAATGGACTGTCTTTTATTGGGCTTGGGTTATCTCTTGGTCTCCATTTATAGGCGGATTTGTAGCTCGTGTCTCACGTGGTAGAACTATCAGAGAATTCGTCATTGGTGTATTAATTATCCCCCCTTTAATTTCTTTTACATGGATTGCAGGCTTTGGGGGCACAGCAGTTAAAATTGCATTAACTAGTAACGATAACATCGCAAATATTGTTGATAAAGACTATACCGTTGCTCTGTTTGAATTGCTATCTAAATTTCCTATTGCTGATATAACTAGTGCTTTAGCGATTGCACTTATTTTTATATTTATCATTACAAGCGCTGACTCTACTACCCATATCGTTGCTGGTATGGCTACTGGTGGTATTGCAAATCCTAAAATTAAGCATAAAATTGTTTGGGGTATATTGATTGGTGCCATATCAGTCGCTATGACAATTGCAGGCGGTCTAACAAGTTTACAAACAGCCTCTGTGGTTACTGGTTTACCTTTCTCACTTATTCTGTTGCTTATGATTTTCTCCCTAATGCGTGCCTTACGAAGAGAACCAACAGAACATTTTAAAATGACTTATATCGATGATGATAAGGATTACTCTATACCATTAGAAGAACGTGAACGTAAAAACCCAACCCATAATGATCATCATTCAGTAGAACAAGCAAACGTTAAAGATGATAAACCTAATCACAAAAACGAGAGTAATCACTCAAAAAATAAAGACGATTAAATTAACAACGCATTTAAAAATTATTGATAATACACGATGGCAAAAATAAATTGAGCCATTATCAGTGATATGATTAATAAAGTTCTGCTCGACCTTATAACTCAATATTGTGATTGTAGAAGTGAAAACAAAATTAGTTTCTCTTCTATAATCATTTTTTGAATTCGCACAATATTCAGAAGTATTTATACAACTTATCGTTTAATTTTTGCTAAAATATATCTATATCCAAATGAATGGGAGGCACACTTGATGAATTTACAAACAGAACATCCAAGTACATTAAGAAAATTGATAAGTGAAGGTACACTCACAGGTCATACAAGTGGCATGGCTAAAGGTTATATTCAAGCAAATGTAGTCATATTACCATCTGCTTACGCGTATGACTTTTTAAAATTTTGTTTTAGGAACCCTAAAACATGCCCACTTTTAGACGTATCTGAAAAAGGATCTACGCATTTTCCTTTTTATGGTAAAAACGCTAATATAACTAGCGAAGTTGCTCAATATAGAGTATATCGTTATGGAGAATTAGTAGAATCCCCGGTCAATATTAAACATTTATTTAATGACGATATGGTAAGCTTCTTGATTGGTTGTAGTTTCACCTTTGAACATGCCTTATTAGAAGCTGGGCTTCCAATCCGTCACATTGAAGAAGAACATAATGTACCGATGTATGTGACAAACATTCCAGCAGCGCCAAGCGGCCAATTTTCAGGAAATATCACCGTAAGTATGAGACCGATGACCATGCAACAAGCCATAAAAGCAACTGAAATTACGACACATTTCAAAAATGTTCATGGCGCACCTATTCATATCGGTGACCCATCAGAAATTGGCATTGAAAACATCACTCAACCTGACTTTGGAGAACCTGTTACGATTAAAGAAAATGAGGTCCCTGTATTTTGGGGATGTGGTGTAACACCACAATCTGTCGCTCTAGACGCTAAGCCCGAATTAATGGTTACACATGCACCTGGACACATGTTTATCACTGATGTACCAGATAGCCAATTAAGTGATTAAACCTATATACAAAGTTAATTAATTATTATAAAAAACGCGGGCATATAGATGTCACAAAACCCATTTGGCTCTATATGCTCGCGCTCCTATTTTTCTATAATCATTTGTTTTTTATAAAATGCACTTCATGTATCCATTTTACGTCAGTCATAAGTAATTTTAAAAATCTTGATGACATGCTTTGATTTTGACTATACTTAATTTTAACGTGCTTCAATATCCTCTTTTGTAACAATTGGATAATTCTTAAACCAAACGGAACATGCATAACCTACAATTAATCCTATAATACCTACAATTACACCATAGATAATTATTTTCATCGGATCATTGAACCCAAACATAACAAGGAAACCTGCAAGTGGCGTTGCCGTTCCGGTAGCATCATTGATCATGCCAGATGAAGCAATAACTGCCCCTGCTAAAGCACCTCCAATAAAGTTTGCTGTGTATACTGGGACTGGATTCGCAGAAACGACATCGGCTTGTGATAATGGCTCAATACAAACTGCAATCCTAGATTTACGATCTCCAAGTTTTAATTTATTAAACATCGTACCGTTAATAAAGGACGATGAAAATGAAACCATTGCCGCAATAGCCATTGGCATGCCTGTTAATCCTAATAATGCAGTTAACGCCATCGAACTTAAAGGCGCTGTGCCGACCACTGTAATTACGCCACCTAGTATGAGACCCATAATAATTGGATTAATCTCTGTAGAACTTTGAATAATATCGCCAATCTTCAGTAATGAATTGTTAACTAATGGTGTAATCACTGTTGCGACCAATCTTGCCAACGGAGCAATAATTAAAATACCCACAATTAAATCTACGCCATCTGGTACTTTATCTTCTGCAAATTTCATTAAATAACCAATTGCATAACCTGCGACAAATCCCGGTATTAAATCTAAACCGCCACAAGCTGCTGCAATCACTAAAGCATAGACTGGTGAAACACCTATAGCCAAGGCAACTAAACCAGCTGCTGCGACGCCACCTAGACCTCCAGCTGCATCACCGAGATCACCTAAAAATTGAATCCCAAACAAATCGCCACCAACATACTTATGGAAAGCTTCAACTAAAAATGTGGCTATCGCTGCATTCGCTAACGCCCCCATGGCACGCATACCGTTAGGAGCACGATATGTAAATAATGTAAATAGTACTAAGACTATTATTAAAAACAAGGTCCCTATTAAAATGTCCATGAATAATTCTCCTCTTCCTTTGAACTACTGATACGTTAAATTTGTGGAAATTAATAGTTCAACCCATTTCAAATAAGGCTATCAAATCTATTTATAACAAGTACATACAAAAATATTATAACTCACAAAAATCTAACCTTACCAATTTCCATATCTATATATTCTAACATAAATTTTTATTATATTCCGAACAATTTTATTATATTTAATTTAAGCTCCGCGGAACATTTTTTAAAACAGATTTAATTTATTTTAAAATTTTACACAATTTTTCGTTCTTTCTTTTTTATTAACTAAAACGCTTTTCATCCCACTCTGTCTAATTTCAATATAGTTAAACAGTCCGAGACATCTATTTATGCCCCGGACTGTCCTCACTACCATCCTAATCAAGTGATATATTTTTCATTATTTAACTTAAGGTATATAGCAATTTTATTCATTATCAATCGTCTTAATTGGCTTAGCTGGAGAACCCACTGCTAATACATTACTTGGGATATCTTTAGTTACTGCACTTCCAGCACCTATCACTGCGCCATTACCAATCGTCACTCCCGGCAAAACAATCACATTTGCTCCTATCCAAACATTGTCTCCGATATGTATAGGCAAGGCCTGTTCTAAACCAATATTTCTATCTTGATAATTTAATGGGTGTATTGCTGTATAAAAGCCACATTTAGGCCCAATAAAAACATGATCACCGATAAAGATTTTACCACCATCCATAAAATAACAATCATGATTAATAAATACGTGTTTTCCTAAAAATGTATTATAGCCATAATCAGTATAAAATGGGCTCAGTAATTCTAAATGATTAGGTTCATCATTTAATAATTCTTTCAAAATAGCATGACGTTTTTCTTTATTACTTGGTTTCGTTTGGTTCAATTCAAAACATAAATCGTTCGCTTTGCTTCTTTCTTTCTCTAAATCCTCATCATAATTAGCATCATACCATTCACCTGCTAGCATTTTGTCTTTTTCAGTCATAATAGCGCCTCCAAACATGAGTTATATTTCTAGTATTCTTACTATATCTATCTCACTAATACACCGTCAACACACTCACCTCATAGCACTAAGCAAGATAACTAAGCCATTGATACATTAATGTACCAGCATAATTGCCAATCACGTAACCTAGCGTTCCAATAATTAAGATTGGTCCCACTAAACTAGTCCATCCCTTACCTATAGCTAAGGCCGCAGCAGTAGTTGGTCCACCAGCTGTTGCATTGCTCGCTAGCAAAATCTCTTCTACATTAAATTTCAATAATTTTCCCAACATTAAACTTAAACCTAAATTAAAAATTAAAATGATAATTACAAAGATAAAAAGCAATGGCGCTGTTTTGATAATCGTTACAAATGAAGCAGGTGTCCCGATGACTACAAAGAAAATATAAATGAGGAATGTGCCAATTTCAGATGCACCAGCTAATTTTTCAAAGAAATCGCCCCATATAGCAACTACCACCAATGTTAAAGTAGTAAGTAACAGATAAAAATCGCCAAAAAATGATACTAGTATTACCAACCACACATTGCTTTGCGGGACCACATGTTGAATAAATTCTGAAAACTTAAAACTAACAGCAACGATTGCAATGGCTATAGCTAAAGAAAATGCAATATCTAACAATTGGATTTTTTTAGGTTGCCAAAATGCTTGTTGAGATCCTGAAGTATCTTTACCGCCATATTGTGTATTAAAATGTTTTTTAATATATGGTATGGATGGTATGGCGATTAATAATAAAAAATATAGTGCCATAACACTATTATCTGCTACGACAGTAGATGATATCATATCACTCGGCGCCTCTAATTTAGAGCTTAAAGCAGCAAAATTCACGCCACCACCTATATAGCTGCCTGTCATCATTGCGCCTAGTTTAGATAAATATGGCACCGAATGGTTCAGAATGATAAATGCTACGGTAGTTCCAATCATAGTGCCTACAGAAGCAATTAAAAAAATAAATAATAACCGACGACTTTCTTTCCAAATCTTTAAAATATTAGAACTAAAAAGTAACAATGGTATCGATAGAGGTACAACATAATCCCACACTGTATCGTAAACTGGAGAACTTGTTGGAATTACTTTAAAATTAGAAAGTAACATCGCACCGACTAACGCTATAATGGCTCCCGATATAGTACTTGCCCACTGATAACGTTGCTCTAAAAACAAACTCACTGTAGCCCACACAATGATAATTGCCCACAACACCCAAATATCATCTTTGGCTACGATTGTACCAAATTCCATAAAATCACTCCCTTTTATATTTCTAATCTGTTCGCTTATTCTAACAATAATTATAATACTTGTTTCAATTTTCTGAAAAATAAATTGTCATAGCTTTTCTGAATTGGTATTCTTACTATTGCAAGGGTACAAACAAGGGGGAAATTTCTATGAAACAAAAGATTGGTTTGGTACTAGGACCATTGCTCTTTTTAATTTTTTACTTTGTCCCAAGTATTACAGATTTAGACGATGCGCCTAGAGCTGTGCTTGCTGTAACACTTTTTGTCGCGACATGGTGGATTACAGAAGCTATTCCAATACCAGCTACATCATTAATCCCACTTATCTTACTACCTTTAAGTGGAGGTACAAATGAAACGGTAGCTGCAAGCGCATATGCTGACCCAATTGTTTTTATGTATATGGGTGGTTTTATTATTGCATTAGCGATTGAAAAATGGAATTTACATAAACGTATTGCAATGACCATTATTGCTATGATGGGTTCTAACAGTAATCGTATTATTTTAGGAACGATGATTGCAACAGCATTTATCTCGATGTGGATTTCAAATGCTGCAACGGCTTTAATGATGTTACCTATTGCATTAGCCTTAATCCAAGAAATTAAAGATGCACAATTTTTAAAACCCGAGTCAGCACATAAATTTGGTAAGGCACTGTTGCTTACAGTAGCCTATTCTGCTTCAATTGGTGGCTTAGCTACTTTGATTGGTTCAGTTCCAAACGCAGTATTCGCAGCCATCGCATCGTCAAGTCTAGACAGAACAGTTTCATTTGGGCAATGGATGGTTTTCGCCTTGCCATTGACGATTATTTTACTTTTTATATTATATTTCTTAATGACAAAATGGCTATTTAAAATTGAAGATGCAGACAAAATATCTTCTGATTTCGCTAGGAAATCTTTACATGATTTAGGACCAATGCGCTTAGAAGAAAAATTAACTGGCATTGTATTTTTATTTGTGAGTGTATTATGGATTGGAGGCGGCTTGCTTCCTACTTCTCTACATTTATCTGATACAGTGATTGCAATGACAGGCGCAGTACTATTGTTCTTAATTCCAGCCAAAATACATAAGGGCGGCTTACTCGTTTGGGATGATATGAACAAACTGCCCTGGGGTATATTACTATTATTTGGAGGCGGCCTTTCATTAGCAGCTGCATTCGAAGATTCTGGACTGACCAAGTGGTTCGGTGGTATGTTAGGTATTGTAAAACCACTGCCATTAATTTTAATTGTTATCGTGCTTACTACTGGTATCTTATTCCTCACAGAAGTAATGTCCAACACTGCAGTTTCAAATATGTTAATGCCAATTAGTATTGGGTTCGCTGCAGCTATTAGTCAAGATCCATTTATTATTATGGGGATTGTTGCAGTTTCATCAACTTGCGCTTTTATGTTGCCAATTTCAACACCGCCCAACGCAGCCGTGTTTAGTTCAGATGAGTTAGAAATGAAAGATATGGTAAAAGCAGGGTTTATCCTCAATATATTTACAATCATTGTCATATCATTCTTTGCTTACTTCTGGTTGCCGATTGCTTTCGGTCTCTAACTACCATTTAAGATATACTATAAAATGGACTACTTTGATTGATATATACTACTAAGGTACGATGATTTATAAATACTATAGACGTATGTCATCAATTAAAATTTCTATTATAATATATATATAATCATCAAAAGGAGTCATTTATTATGAAAACAATAATTAAAGGCGCCATAGCTATCTTAATTATACTAGGTGCGGTAAAAACGTTCCAAGAACATGACGTCGCAGCAGAAACAAAGCATTATTACCAACAATTTAAAGATGGTGAAATACTGCAAAATATCGAAAATGTTAACTTTGACTCATTTAAAAATATAAGTGTAGATGATTTCATCCCTGCTGATTTCTTTTAACACAAAAGCGATTCATTTATATAAATATGTTTCTTGATATTAAATATATTACTAGCTTTATATAATATAAAGGCAATTAACCAATACTTTTTCAGAGAGCAAAACATGATTTATATCTACTACTCTAAAAGTGAGCGTTGAGATAATAACGCTATAAAAGATTTGTGTAAGTTTACTTATATGCTGCCTATATCATATTTAAGAGGCTCGGGTGAATCCAACAGTTCAGCCCCAAAAAGATATCTTAAGTTAGAAATCTTTTTGGGGTTCATTTTATACCAATACTTCATATCATTTTGCTCCCTTACTTTAGGTACGTCTTGAGTCCGTAGCCTCAAGATGTATGATCTTTCTATAGGTGTGTCGCCATCAATGCTATGTTGTAGATTACACACCATAGATAAATTTAATAGAATTCCTTTAATCATATACAGTTTATTTCTTAAAGTTAAAACTAAAAAATATAATATTAATTTTTTCAATACGCAAAACTGGATTTAAGAAAATAGTAGTTCAATGAGCTACAAAATTTCACAAAACCAAAGAAAACGTCAACTTCTATATTTGTTCAATAGAAATTGGCGTTTGTTTTTAGTCAGAAGTGTTGAAGCCTCGCCCGCTTTTTTATTAAGAAGTAGTATAGTCACCACCATTAACATGAATCACTTGACCTGTAATATAAGAACTATCTGCATAAGATGCTAAAAACACATAAGATGGCGCAAGTTCTGCTGGTTGGCCACGTCTGCCCATTGGTGTATCTTCACCTTGATGTGCTACTTTTTCTTCTGAGAATGTAGCTGGAATCAGCGGTGTGTATATCGGACCTGGCGCAACTGCATTCACACGTATGCCTTGCTCCATAAGCGTAGTAGCTAAAGATCGTGTGAAAGCTACTATGGCGCCTTTTGTAGCTGAATAATCTATAAGATGCGCTGAACCTCTATATGCTGTGACACTTGTGGTATTAATAATAGCATCTCCGTCTTTTAAATGTGGCACTGCCGCTTGTGATAAAAACATCATACCAAAAATATTCGTTTCAAATGTTTCTTTAACTTGTTCTGGAGTGATTTCTTGGAAGTTATCTTGAGGAAATTGAACGCCACCGTTATTTACTAGGATATTCAAACCCCCAAAATCATTTACAACTTTATTAATGAGTTCTTTAGATGCTTCTACTTCCTTTAGATCATGTGCATATGCTTTTGCTGATACACCTATTGATTTCAAATTATCAACTACATTTTGTGCATCCTCATGTTCGTCGTAATAACCTATAGCAACATTTGCGCCTTCTCTCGCAAACAAAATAGCGACAGAACGACCAATACCAGAGTCACCACCTGTAATTAAAGCAACTTTACCAACTAATTTACCGCCACTTTTATAATTTTCCATTTCTGTTAGCGGCTGTGGTTCCATATCTTTTTGAATGCCAGGTTGTCTATTTTGAGTATAGCCTTTAATTTGTTTATGAAATTCTATTAAATTCATCGCATTACCTCCATATTTTATTACTCCCATCATTTAACAGTTCCCATGAATTATCTCAAACAAACATAAGAGATAGTAGCAGATACCACCCTTATGCTAAAAATGGTTGCTAATAAGCTAAACGTCACTACTTTAAAATAGAAGTAAGTTAACAATATAAAGTCGTAACCTAGATTTGAATATGGCTGTTAGCAATAGCCATATTCAAATACAAATGTACGAACGCCATGTTTTCAATCCCATTTATATTCAACAAAAAATGGAGCGAATCTTATTAAAAAATGATACGCTCCATCAGCTTTCGAATTTCACTATTTTTTATGATGAAATTGGTTCCAATTTTATATTGAGTGTTTCACAATTCGACTTGAATGAATAAAGGACATTATCGCAAATATACAATAAATGACTGAATATATAACCATTACAACATAAACTGGCGTCATATTAGCAGTATTATATAATCCCATAAATGCCTTTGCCGCAAAATACGCATGCAATAAGGAAACAACCAATGGCAATCCAAAATTAAAGATAATTTTGAGTCCGAGTCCTTTTAACATATCTTGATGCGTGTAACCAATTTTTCTTAAAATACGGAAATTAGGTATTTCATCCTCTGTTTCATCCATTTGCTTAATATAAATAATACACCCAGCTGCTACTAAAAATGCTAAACCTAAAAATGAAGTTACAAATAATAGAATACCGATACTTTCATTTAATTGTTGTTTTACCATTTCTTTTGGTTGTATGTTTGAATCAATAGATTGGGCAATTTTGGTCGCTTTAGTCAAATCTGATTGATGTTTCACATCATAACCATACTGTTGTTTTGTATCTTCGCCGTAGTGTTTAAGCGCATCATATTTCTCTGGACTAACTAACAATACAGGGCCACCATAGCTTACTTGAGCCATAAATTCAGTTTCTTCACTATCATCAATAACTTCAAATGTTTCTTTACCATGACCTTTTAACTGAATATCTTTATTTAGTTCATATTTTACAACGCCGCTTCCAGCTGCTAAATTAATTAATTTGGCTTTATTACCAGATATTGCTTTATCATTAAAATATTCATTACTTGTTATAGATATGTCACGGATACTACTCATGCTGGTCTTTTGAAATACTTGATCTTCCAGTACTTCAGAACGTGTTATTTCCTTATAATCTTTCTTAACGTCAATATTGGATTGTTGTAATTTATGTTCAAATTGCGCTGACTTTTTACTATCGGTAAAATTTAAATCATGCGGCGCTGTCAATGCTACATTTTCATCTATAGTTGATTTACTAATAGCACCAAAACATAAAACCGTTACAGTAACTGCGGAAATTGTCGCAATAATCGTCAGTGACAATGCGTTTTTTTTCATTCTATGCATAATAGAAGAAGTGAATACAACATCTGTTATAGAAACATTTCCTTTTTTTGAACGCTTCAACGTCTTAAAAATAAGCGATACTGAGCTACGGAAAAATAGATATGCCCCTACAACCGTTAAAAACAAAATGATAAACGGTGTAAATACTAATAGATCCATAAATTTACCAAACATTTCCGTAGACATGTAATATCCAAAACCTATCATTACTATCCCAAGCACACCTGAAATGACTTCAAACACTGTAATTTTAGACTTTGTCATTTCTGTTTGCGCGCTATCATTCATCATCGTCAAAATGCTACGTTTACGTAAAAAAATAAAACTTTGTATTAATATTAATACAAACGATATTGCGATGAGCATCAATGTCTGCATAACAGCTGCAAATTCAAACGTTAGCGACACGCTTGTATCAAGGCTCAGCACTTTAAGCACGATCATCAACAGTAATTTCGAACCAAATATACCTATAATCATACCTATGATGCCAGTGCATATTAGCATGATTGCTTGTTCAATTAGAAGCATACGCATAATATTTCTTCTTGTTAAACCAATTAATTGATATAAAGCAAATTCTCTCGTTCTACGTTTAATAAATAGTTGGTTAGCATACATTAAAAATATGACGATAATAAAGAATAAAAATACTGCACCAATTTCTGAACCTTTTTGAATGGTTTTTAGCGAATCACCATTATTAATACTTTCTGTATATTTTAATGTTACAAAACTAAAATATAGAACAATGCTTACAATTAATGAAAATAAGTACATGGCGTAATGTCTTATATTTTGTCTTAAATTTTTTATGACGATTTGATTAAAACTCATTTGTTACACCACCTAAGGCAGTTTGCATATGAATAATATTTTTATAAAACGCTTGGTTGCTATCTTCTCCTTGATAAATTTCGGAATGAATATCACCATCTTTTAACATAATGACACGATTGGAATAGCTCGCTGCTACAGGATCATGTGTCACCATAACAATTGTGGCATTGATACTTTCATTTAAATCTTCTAGACGATTTAATAAATCTTGTGCACTTTTAGAATCTAATGCGCCTGTAGGTTCATCTGCAAATATAATGGCTGGTTTATGTACTGAAGCGCGTGCCGCTGCAGTACGTTGCTGTTGCCCTCCAGATATTTCAGTTGGATATTTATGACCTAATTCGCTAATACCTAATGCTTTCGTTACTTCATCATAATTCTGTTCTTTTTCTTGTTTAGATAGCTTTTGAATGGATAATGGAAGCATAATGTTTTCTTTAACTGTTAATGTATTCAGTACACTATAGTTTTGAAAAATAAAACCTATCTCTCGTTTACGAAAATCTGCTAATGCTTTATTACTCATTTTATTAATTTCATGGCCATTAATTTCTACAGTACCACTTGTAATATAATCAATAGAGCTAATAACATTCAGTAATGTCGTTTTCCCTGACCCAGATGGTCCCATAATTGTTACGAATTCACCTTTTTCGATTGTGAAATCTATCCCTTTTAGTACTTCTTGTTTTCTATGTTTGTTTCCATAATTTTTAGTTAATCCTTCTACTTTTAAAATGGACATGTTTGACACTCCTTTAATTACTGAACTTTTATTTATATTGCTATCATAACGTATCGACTTTATACTTTCGTTTGATTGTGCTAACAAATATAGCTTTTCAAATGACAAAACTGTCACATTTTATTTAGCAATAAATTATATTTTTAAAAATTTTTTAGTATAAAGTGCTATAAACTTTTACTATGCTATGTGCTATACTATTACAATTGACTTTTAATAAAGGAGCACAGATTATGTTAAATAAATTAAAAAGAGAATGGCTCACTGCTCCAGGAACAAATATATTAGCAGGTATCGTTGTAGCACTTGCGTTAATTCCTGAAGCAATTTCATTCTCTATTATTGCAGGTGTAGATCCGATGGTCGGTCTATACGCATCGTTTATCATCGCTGTCGTCATTTCATTCGTTGGCGGCAGACCCGCAATGATATCAGCTGCTACTGGCGCTGTTGCTTTAGTAATTGTGCCATTAGTCCGAGATCATGGCGTCCAATATTTACTGGCTGCAACCATTTTAATGGGTGTAATTCAAATTATCTTTGGTTTGTTAAAGGTAGGCAGATTAATGAAATTCATTCCAAATTCTGTAATGATTGGGTTTGTGAACGCATTAGCTATAATGATATTTATGACACAACTTAAACATATCTTTGGTATTTCATTACCCACATACTTATTTGTAATTATCACGCTATTAATTATTTATTTATTGCCACGTGTTTTCAATCGTATACCTGCACCCTTGATTGCTATTGTCTTACTAACTATTACATATTTAGTTACTGGTGCAGATGTTAAAACGGTTGGAGATTTAGGGGAAATTAAAAAAAGCTTACCGCAATTATTAATCCCTGACGTACCATTTAATATGGAGACTTTTAAAATTATATTTCCTTATTCTATATCAATGGCAATTGTAGGTCTTGTAGAAAGTTTATTAACTTCACGTATCGTCGATCAAGCGACTGATAGTTATAGTAACAAAAATCAAGAAGCTCGTGGACAAGGTATAGCAAACTTTATTACAGGCTTTTTCGGTGCAATGGGTGGTTGTGCTATGATTGGTCAGTCGGTTATTAATGTGCGTTCTGGTGCAACCACACGACTTTCCACATTCACAGCAGGTGTGTTTTTAATCATCTTGATTATGGTCTTTGGTGATTGGGTTGTCCAAATTCCAATGCCAATTCTAGCTGGTATCATGGTGATGGTCTCTGTAGGTACATTTAATTGGGGTTCATTTAAATTTATACAAAAAGCCCCGCGTTCTGATGCATTTGTGATGATTTTAACGGTGGTTATCGTTTTATTTACAAGTAATTTAGCGCTCGGCGTCATTGTAGGTGTCATCGTCAGTGCATTATGTTTTGCTACAAAGATATCAAATGTCTCTGTTCAATATGAAGCCCGTAATCATCACATCTATTATAAAATTGAAGGACAAATTTTCTTTGTGTCTATCGACTCCTTAATGAACCAATTAGATTTAGAATTACGAGATAAAACGATTTATCTCGATTTTAGCCAAGCGCATTTATGGGACGATTCAGCTGTCAATGCAGTAGATACTTTAATAGAAAATTATAAAAAGAAAAATAATATTATCTATGTACAGCACCTTAATAAAGATAGTCGTAAAATCGTTTCCGAACTCAGCAAGGTCAATCAACAACATCTAATATAAGCTTGGTTTAAATCCTAAGCTAGCATCGTTTGTTATATACATTCTGGTGTTAGCTTATTTTATTTTGAACAAACACGTTGACTTTTATACCTATAGGGGGTATATTAAATTTAACAAATGGCTTAGATTTAATCATGCTATATATATTTATCGTAAAAGGAGGTAATCACTGTAATGGATAATAAGAAAAAAACGACATTAGGTATAACGGGTATGACTTGTACGGCGTGTGCAAATCGTATCGAAAAGAATTTAAATAAAATGGATGGCGTAGAAGCAAACGTCAATGTGACAACAGAAAAAGCAACCGTTGCATATAATACTGATACTACTTCCATAGAATCATTAACTCAAAAAATCAAAGACACTGGTTACGATGTAGTATCAGAAAAGACTGAATTGGATGTTATTGGTATGACTTGTGCTGCATGTTCAAATAGGATTGAGAAAGTACTCAATCGAACTGATGGTGTTGAACAAGCTAATGTCAATCTGACAACTGAAAATGCAACAATTGCTTATAACCCTGAAGCGACTTCTATTGATGATCTCATCAAAAAAATACAAAATATCGGCTACGATGCACAACCTAAAAAAGAAGCTTCAGCCAAACATTCACAAAAAGAACAAGAATTAAAAGGAAAACGGAATAAATTAATTATTTCAGCTATTCTCTCCCTACCTTTACTGTTAACGATGTTTGTCCACTTATTCGGACTACCATTACCAGGACTTTTAATGAATCCATGGTTTCAATTCATATTAGCTACGCCTGTTCAATTTATCATTGGTTGGCAATTCTACGTAGGCGCTTATAAAAACCTGAGAAATGGGTCAGCTAATATGGATGTATTAGTTGCATTAGGTACTAGCGCTGCATTCTTTTACAGTATTTACGAAATGGCAAAATGGTTAGCTACTTCAAACTATACGCCACATTTATATTTTGAAACTAGTGCAGTATTAATAACACTTATCTTATTTGGTAAATATTTAGAAAGCCGTGCTAAAACGCAAACCACGAATGCTTTAAGTGAGTTATTAAGTTTACAAGCTAAGGAAGCTCGTGTAATCAGAAACGGCGAGGAACGTATGGTCCCTTTAAGTGAAGTTATTGTTGGAGATCATATACAAGTTAAACCAGGAGAAAAAATTCCAGTTGATGGACAAATTATCAAAGGCATGACTGCGATTGATGAATCTATGTTAACTGGCGAATCTATACCGATTGAAAAAACATTAAATGACAATGTGATAGGCTCAACTATGAATAAAAATGGTTCTATTACAATAGAAGCAACTAAAGTAGGCAAAGATACAGCGCTATCTTCAATTATCAAAGTAGTAGAAGAAGCACAAGGTTCAAAAGCGCCTATTCAACGTTTAGCTGATATTATCTCTGGTTATTTTGTACCTATTGTTGTCGGTATCGCTATTCTCACGTTTATTATTTGGATTGCTTTTGTACAATCTGGTCAATTTGAACCTGCACTTGTAGCCGCAATTGCTGTATTAGTTATAGCTTGTCCGTGTGCCTTAGGGCTTGCAACACCTACTTCAATTATGGTTGGTACTGGTAAAGCTGCTGAAAATGGTATTTTATTTAAAGGCGGCGAACATATAGAGCGTACACATCAAATAGATACAGTTGTCCTAGATAAAACCGGCACCATCACAAACGGTAAACCAATTGTGACTGACTTTGACGGTGACGATGAAACGTTACAACTATTAGCAAGTGCTGAAAAAGATTCAGAACATCCATTAGCTGAAGCAATTGTTAATTATGCAAATAATAAAGATGTTAATCTATTAGATGCCGAATCTTTTGAAGCTATACCTGGCCACGGTGTCAAAGCAACAATCAATAAAAAAGATATATTGATTGGAACACGTAAATTAATGACAGATTATCACATTGATGTAACAATGTCTGAAGATAACTTAATGAATTATGAATACGAAGGCAAAACTGCTATGTTAATTTCAATCAATCAAACATTGCGAGGTGTTGTAGCTGTAGCTGACACGGTCAAAGATTCTGCCAATGAAGCGATAAAACAATTACATGAATTAGGTATTTCAGTTACGATGCTTACAGGCGATAATGAACGAACAGCGCAAGCCATCGCTAAACAAGTTGGGATTGATTCAGTTATTTCTGAAGTATTGCCTGAACAAAAAGCTTCAAAAATTACATCACTTCAAGATGAAAATAAGGTTGTTGCAATGGTTGGTGATGGGGTTAACGATGCTCCAGCCCTAGTTCAAGCTGATATAGGCATTGCTATTGGTACTGGTACTGAAGTAGCTATAGAAGCAGCGGATGTTACAATATTAGGCGGAGAGTTACTATTAATACCGAAAGCAATCAAAGCGAGTAAATCAACTATAAGTAACATTAGACAAAATTTATTTTGGGCTTTCGGTTATAACGTCGCAGGTATTCCTATTGCAGCTTTAGGTTTACTTGCACCATGGGTAGCTGGTGCCGCTATGGCTTTAAGTTCAGTGAGCGTTGTAACAAATTCACTCAGATTAAAACGAATGAGATTATAATCAAACTTTGTGATAATAACTATATAATACCTTTAATTTAAGGAGGTGATTCATATGACAACAGAAACAATTAAAGTTGAGGGCATGAGCTGCGATCATTGTAAACATGCAGTAGAATCTGCACTTACAAACCTAGACGGTGTATCAACAGCTGATGTAAATCTTGATGCCGGAAATGTTAAAGTCGATTATGATGATAATAAAGTTTCCATGACAAACATGAAAGAGGCAATCGAAGACCAAGGTTACGACGCTAAATAAAAATTATATTTCTATCTGAAAATAATGAGAGGGAGCGAGACAGAAATCACAATTTCTAAGATGATTTCATTGTCCCGCTCCCTCTTCGTTGATTAGAAGAGTGGTGTACAAAAGCGGAAGTCCATATATAAGTGTGATTAACTCAAAAGAAAGTTTACAAGAGCTAAAGTACTTGCGCCCACTTCATATTTTAATTCACACGAAACTTACTATCACCTGTTTTTATTACTTCTAATGTTGCATCCAACGCATCGACAATTAAATTTTCAACCGCAGCATCCGTATAGAAAGCAATATGCGGCGATATAATTACATCTTGTCTTTCAATCAATTTAATTAATAATTCATCATCTAACTGCGTATGGCGTTGATCACTTGGAAACAAACCTTTTTCACCTTCATAAGTATCCAATGCAGCACCTTTTAGCTTCCCACTATTTAATGCATCTACAAGAGCTTGTGTATCAACGATTATACCACGTGCACAATTGACGAACACAGCACCTGTTTTCATTTGAGCAAATAAATCTGCATCAAATAAATATGTATTGTCCTCTGTTGCAGGAATATGCACTGTGACAATATCTGCGTCTTTGATAGCTTCATTTATACTTTCTTTGTATGTTAAATAAGTCTCGCATGATGATTGAGGTTCAATATCATAAGCCAATACTTCTGAACCAAAACCCTCTGCAAAGATCTTTCCAACAATAGACCCAATTCGCCCCGTGCCTATTATTGCGATTTTCAAATCTTTAATAGAGCGTGACATAATACTCGGTTGCCACCTAAAATCATATTGTGCAGTTTTATTTTGAATATCATTAAAATTCCTGATTAAGTTCAATGCTTGTGACACAGTATATTCTGCTATAGAATGTGGAGAATATGAAGGTACATTTGTTATAACTAATCCATATTGATTGGCTAGCTCGAGATCATAGCTATCATATCCAGCGCTTCTCTGTGCAATTTGTTGTATACCATAATCATGTAATTTCTTATAAACTACTTCATCTAATTCAATTTGTTGCGACAATGACAGCCCATCAAACCCTTTCACACGATCTACTGTTTCTGCTGACAACAAATCGCTATCTAAATCTACTTCAACTTGATTGCTTTCTGCCCAATTTTTAATAAAGGGTATATCTTCTTCTCTAACACCAAATAGTTTAATACTCGTCATAAATTGTTCCACTCTCACTTTCTTATTTATAAAGATGTTTTAAAGATTGAAGTCGCTCTGCCGCTTCCATTAACCTCTCGTCATCCACTGCTAATGAAATACGCACATAACCTCGCCCATGTTCGCCAAATGGTATACCAGGCGCAACTAAAATAGACTTTTCTTTTAATAAATAAGCCTCAAAACGTTCACTATCATAATTTTCAGGCATTTTTAGCCATAAAAATATACCACCTTGCATCGGTTCAAACGGGATACCCGCTTCAATTAATTTAGCTGTAAATTTATCTCTACGCGCTTTAAAAATTTCATTTTGATACACTAAAAAATCGTCATAATGATTTAAAGCAAATGTTGCTGCGTCTTGTAATGCACCAAACATACCTGCATGCGTATGTGTTTGATATTTTTTCAATGCTTGGATTATATCTTTATTTCCTACTGCAAAACCCACCCTGAAACCTGACATATTATATCCCTTAGACAAAGAGAAGACCTCTACTGCTAAATCTTTAGCACCTTCTGATTGTAAAATGCTAGGATTTTTATGATCAAAACCAAATGCACTATAAGCAAAATCATGAACAATCTTAGTTTTAGTTCCTTTAAATTGTGCAATTGCTTCATCAAATACATCTTTAGTAGCAACAGAGCCTGTTGGATTATTAGGATAAGTTAAGTAAACTAGGCGCGTATTTAATAAAACATCTGTATCTACGTTATGCCACTGTGGTAAATAATAAGGAGGCGTTAACACCAGCGGCTGCGGTTGTGCACCTGCTAATTGTACGCCTGCCAAATAATCTGTATAACCCGGATCAGGCAGGAGCACATTTTCACCTGGATTAACTATACAGGTAGGTAAAGCAACTAATCCATTTTTTGTACCATAAAGTATACAAACTTCATCTTCCTTATCTAGTTCAACACCAAACTGTCTTTGATAAAAATCAACAATGGCTTGTTTAAATGTTTCTTTGCCATGAAATGCTACATATTTTTGATTTTCTGGTTTTCGGATTGCTTCTGCAAAACAATCAAGGATACCTTTGGGCGTTTCACCATCAGGAATACCTACAGCCATATTAATCAATGGTAAAGGGCCATGTTCTATTGTACGTCCCATTGTTTTTCCAAAGTAGCTATCTGGAATTTGTGCTAATCGATCTGACATTACCATTAAAAAGCCCTCCTAAAATAAAAAACTATATGCCCCATTAAGTGGCATATAGTTTTACATGACACTTATCTTTCAAGCATTTCACTTGTTGAAAGTAGCACAGTACTCATAATGATAAGTCTGTTGCTGAAGTTTCTACGGGTCAACCCCCTCCACCTCTCTGGATAAGTTAATTTGTAATTAATTTACATTAATTTTATCAGAATATTCTAACATGTCAATTAGCATTCACCTTTTTTATTAAGATAAAAAAAGAGAGCAACTCATTTGAGTCACTCTCTTATATATCACCAAACTATCGAGTTCAGTGCTGTAGATTTTACCACCAACCGTGGCTTGCACGGAAAGCAAGGGCAGCTTCTTCAGAACCATAACGTTGTTTTGCATAGTTAAGCATACCTTTAGTTTGATCAGCTACTGAACCAGTTCCCCATGATTCTTTAGTTTGACCTAAGCCTCTGTAACCAGCTGGGTTAACCGCATTCGGGTTACCGCTTGATTCAGGCATTACGATTGAATTCCACATAGCTTCTGAACCACCAGCAGCTAAGAATTGAGCTTTTACTGAGCCACCAGTTGAAGCAGCTGATGTTTGCGCTACGTTATAAGCTTTTGTTGCTACGCTTGTTTGCGTAGTTCTCACGTTTGTAGACGCTGAAGCTTTTGGTGCTGCTACTGTTACTGGAGTAGCATATGATTGTTGTGAACGTACTTCACTTGCTGATTTTTCATTTGTATTTACACTTACTTCTGAGCTTACATCTTGTGTAGTGTTAGATGATGAAGCTTGTGTACCTGCTGCATGGTATCCCCATGACCACGTGTTACCGTCTGATGTAAAAGTAAATTCATTGCCATCTAATACGAAATTATAGTTATAGGCACCAGCATGTAACGGTTGTTGATCTAATTTAGCTGAACCGTTTAATGCTAACTCAGCTAAATGTGCTTTGTCGATGTTTTGTTCTGAAGCATGTGCTTGATTGTTGTCAGATGTTGCTGCGTAACCTGTTACGCCTAATGCTACTGCTAATGATGAAGCTAAAATTGTTTTTTTCATAGTAAAATAAATCCTCCAAATTTAAAATCTAATAAAATATATTTTTGATAGTTTTGTTGTCGTATTTGCTAAAATCTTTTAATATTTATGTCTTAATTTTTTACCATAGCTAATATATCATATAAATTTATCAATCGTATTACACTTATATAACAAAACTTTACAAAAATCATATTGCTTTGTAACATTGAAATATTTTGATTTATTTAGCGTAATACTTAAGAAAGTCTTTCTGAATCAGTTATATATCCATACTGTTATAGAAGGTCTTAAAATATAAAAAGCATTATAATTTCTATTATCTGAAAAATTACAAACCACACTGTTGTTACATCATTGTAATACGTATTTTCTATATATTTTTTATATTTTAGGGCAATACTTGCAATTTTTTTTGTTAAAAAAATAAAAAGACCTCTGATTTGAGGCCTTTTTACATTTCTTATGATATCAATAATTATATGTATACGATTAAATATTACAAAAACTTATTTCTTAACTCAGGTTTAGTTATCTGATTTACGCTAAAAATTTAAATATATCTTGGTGATATAACTTCAATACCCTCATATAAAATACATTAATTAAATAACCAATGATAAAAGGCACTACAAAGAACGCTATAAATACGATTACTAAATTCAGTAGTAATGAAGCTTCTATATGTCTAAATGCACTAATCGGCCCTACTAAACCGATGATACCAAAGCCTGCTGACTCTTTTGTACCAGCAATACCTAACAAAGCTCCAAAAAATCCTGTTATTAACGCGTTAGTAAATATAGGTAGTAAAATGATGGGGTGGCGTACCATATTCGGAATCATCATTTTAACGCCACCTAAAAATATCGTAAGCGGCACACCAGATCTATTTACTTTCAATGTTCCAGCAACAAGGACGCCTTCACATGCAACGATACCTAACGAAGCAGAGCCTGCAGCTAAGCCACTTATCCCAATAGCTAAAGCTGTTGCCACAGTAGAAATTGGCGAAATAATTAGAAAGCTGAAGACAAGCGCAATCAGCATTGACATCAATATGGGTTGTAATTCTGTAAATGTATTGACTAGGTTACCTATACCAGTAGTAATCATTTGTACATATGGAAGTATCGTTATACCTATTAAACCTGAAATAACACCTACTATCGTAGGTAAAATAATCAATGTTAAACTTCCAAAACGTTCGCCTATAACCAATATAAAAAATACTGCAATCGCAGCAGTAATCATTGTGTTAATTAAATCACCTACACCAGCAAGCATCCAAACACCATTTTTAAATTGTGCTACACCACTTCCCACAAAAGCAGCACTCGCGACTACGGCTGTCGCTAATGGTGTTAAACTAAATCGCATTGCAATTAATGCGCCAACCAATAATGGCACGGTAAATTGAATACCTAACACGACTTGAAGTAATGTTTCAAAAATATCATGTTTTGGTGCTAAAAACTTAAATAATTCTCCTAAAATAGCATTAGGTATAAGACCAGCAACAATAGCAATTGCTACTCCTGATAATACGTTATTTATAAATTGTTTTGGGCTTACTTTTATCATAGTAGCGCCTCCTAAGATGTGATAACTAAAAATATAACATATTATCATAATTTTCAGAATATTTATTTTTAATTTAATGTACTTTTATTTCAAATGGTTGTTATAAAAAAGCAGCGGGCATAGAAACCATGCATTTTATTATGATACTTTTTAAACAATTAGCTTACAAAAATGCTAATTAAAAGCGGGTAACTGCGCGCCCGCTCTATTATGATATGCATAATTCATTCAATATTTGAATATATATCGGTTACAATGAAACATAAGGTATTGTTTTAATTTTGCTTAAACACATAAACCATATAAATTAAACGTTCATACTTAATTTCATCAACTAGTTTGCTTCCATTCGTTCTCTAGTAAGCACTAAACCTTGCGTTTCATTTTCAAAAAATTCTAGTTTTTGAAGTGTATTGTTTTCTGGTAAAAACTGTTCAAATTGTTCCCAGATCCAAAATGCAATATTCTCAGCAGTGGTATTCATCGGCGGCAAGGCCTCATTAATAAGTTGACCATCTAAATAGGTCGCTATTTTTGATTTATAAATTTTATCTACTTCATTAAAATCTAAAGCTAATCCATAATCATCAATTTGGGACAAAATTTCTATATTAAATTGATAACGTTGATTGGCTAAATCTTTATGCACCGTTTGCGTAAAATATATTCGGTTATCACAAGTGAACTCGTAGTAATTTTTAATAAGCACCGCGTTACTACGATATTTAAATTGCTTAGGTGGTTGAACATTTTCAAAATTTGTCATATCAAATTCTCCTTTATCCATTTTATACTCTTATACCCTTTACTATAGAATATATGGTTAATGTTTCTGTGGTTTTATTTAAGGCAATAGATATATAACTACATTTTATAAAAGGAGAAGATATATCTTATGACAATTCAAATCCAACGTATTTATGAAAAACCGCTTAAAGATGGTATACACATACTTGTTGATCGTGTTTGGCCAAGGGGTGTCTCAAAAGCAAAAGCAAACTTAGACCATTGGATCAAAGATATTGCACCAACAGCCGAATTAAGAAAGTGGTTTAACCATGACCCTCAACTTTACGCAGCCTTCAAAGAAAAATATGAAAAAGAACTACGTGAAAATAAGGATCAAAAACAAGCTTTCAATGATTTACAAGATATTATCGCTAACAGTAAGCAAGATGTGGTTTTATTATATAGCGCAAAAGACAAACAACATAATCAGGCCATTGTCCTACAAGAAATATTACAATAAGGTGTGATTCATTATGACTACGCAGTATATCAATATTCAAGATTACGCCGTTCAAGAACTCATGCAACAAGACCCTACTTTAGCAAAACTCATACAACATATTGGCAATATAGAAATACACCTACGCCCCGATCCATTAAAATCATTAATTCGCTCTATTATCGGCCAACAAATCACTGTTAAAGCTGCTGCTGCGATTTTCCAAAGATTTTCGATAGCTATTCATGACATTTGGTCTGTGCAAGTCATTTCAAATTTAAGTGAAACAGAAATGCGCAATTTAGGTTTATCTAAATCTAAAATAAGCTACGTTCAAAATTTATTATCCCATGTGGAACAAAATAAACTTGACTTCACAGCTTTAAGTCGTTTAAATGATTCGGATGCTAAACATGCATTAACTGAAATTAAAGGGATTGGGCAGTGGACAGCTGAAGTTTTTTTAATGTTCACATTGCAACGGCAAAATGTATTACCCATCTATGACGTTGGCTTACAAAAAGCTGCTCAATGGTTATATCAAACTTCAACTTTAGAAAGAAAAAAACAGCTCAAGCTCTGTAGAGAACGGTGGAGCCCCTATGCTTCCATAGGTGCTTTTTATTTATGGAAAGCCATTCATCAAAATCTTTTAAGTTATGATTCTATTGATTCACTTACAAATGAATGATTACGATTCAAACATAATATGACAAACATTTAACAGATTCAAATACAAGTTAATATCCGTTTTTCGAAATTTTGGAGTTCATACAGGACACAAATAACACCTCGTCAATCAATATAGTATATTCAAGAATTACTTAAAAATATAAAATCCCACTTCTCAAATAATCGAGTTAGTGGGATTTATACATGAATTTGGACAATTAATACTTAAATTAAACGCTATCTTCCTAGCCACCTTTTCTGAAATAGAGAACAAATGATTTGAGAAGTATGCGATAACTGTGCCATCTCAACGGTTTTACTTCATTTGTTATCATTATAATCACCCTTATATTCAAACCATTTATTTTTTATAAAGACTTTCTTCTCCTTGTGGTAAAGATTCTATAAATTCTCTCGGATCTTCAGCGTAATCATTCCCAACGCCACCTTTCATTCTTTGAAAATGCAAATGTGGCCCAGAAGTCTGCGAACCCGTATTACCTGAAAGCGCAATGATTTCACCAGCTTTCACTTTATCTCCTGCTTCCACTTTAAACTCGTTTAAATGCATATACCATTGATGATACACACCATCTTCTTCCCTAATTTGGACTACTTTGCCTCCTAATTCATTATCAAATGTTCTAGTTACCGTACCATTTGTCGCAGCAGTAACGGGTGTATCTTTCCTTAATCCATAGTCTATGCCGTAGTGTTTGCCTTCAAAATCATTATATTTATATTCTCCAAACGATTCGGTTTCTCTACTCATATTAAAAACATCTTTATATGACTCGTCTCCATCTTCATCACGTGTGCCATCATTTTGTTCAACTAAGTTTTCTCTTACAAATTGTTGTATTGTGTCTAAATTTGTAAGCATTAATATCAACGGAACTAATATGACAATTAACAATATGATTGTTTTTAATGTATTTTTCAAATTTGGACTCACCTTTTAATTATATATTAATACCATAGTATACGTTTTTGGCAATGTGTTGCTAATCATTCAACTTGATAAAGCCTCATACTTTTGTCTTAAACTTAGTTAGTGATCACATAAAAAACGAGCGATATAACACCTCTTTTTATCGGGTATATACGCTCGCTTACAATCATAATTCAATTTTTTAAAATATGAGTCTGCTTATAGCAGCATAACTTAATATAATGGTATTGAAGTGTTGGGTTATTTTAAATTATTGATTATAACTTCCTAATATATATTCAATTAAAGACCAAACACGTTCAACATCTACCGCTGTAGCAAAATAAGCATTTTTTTCTTTATTAGTGACATTGTTTAAATCAACAGACATCGTACCATAAGTTAATTGACTTTGATGTTCGATATCTATATGTGTTTGTTGCATTGTGAATAAATCAGGTTGTAATAAATACAAAATCGTGCATGCATCATGGATTGGACCGCCATCCATATCAAAATGTGTTTTATAAGTTGATTTGAAAAATTCTAATAATTCTACAACAAATCTAGATATTTCATTATCAATTCGACTAAATCTTTGAATCACTTCATCTGTCGCTAATACTTGGTGCGTGACATCTAAACCAAAGACATTAATTCTTATACCACTTTCAAAGACACGTTTAGCCGCTTCAGCATCAACCCAAATATTAAATTCTGCCGTAGGTGTCCAATTCCCGAATGTACCACCACCCATTATCGTAATAGATTCAATAGATTGAGAAATACTTGGATCTTTAATTAAAGCCGTTGCTATATTAGTGAGTGGCCCTGTTGCAACAATTGTTACAGGTTCTGAACTTTGTTTTAAAGTTTTAATAATAACATCTGCTGCATGATGCTGTGTTGGCTTCAACACAGGCACCTCTGGTAATTTAGGTCCATCTAAACCAGAATCACCATGAATTTCTGAAGCAAATGAAGCAGGCTTTATAAGTGGACGGGTTGCGCCTACAGACACTTCAACGTCTCCTCTCCCCATCACTTCCAATACGTTAAGTGCATTTTTAGTGTTTTTTTCAACAGATTGGTTCCCAGCTACAGTTGTAACTGCTAATATATCAAGCGAACTATTTTTAGCGCCAGCTAGTATTAAAGCAATCGCATCATCATGCCCAGGGTCGCAATCCATTATTATCTTTTTACTCATTTACTACACTCCATCCGTTGTATATATTTTTAGATTTCAATTTAAGTTTGTTTATCAAGTTTATACTTTACTATTCCAATAGATTTTTATTATAGCGTGAAAAACATGCTATCCATTCACTATAAATTTTAAAATTGTCTTTAAAATCATCATACTACTTTTTTACTTTATTTGCCTAATATTTTCCGAAAATTCAAACAAACAAATGTATACTATCCATTTTAAAGTTAACTATATTTGCTCAATTCAAAAAAACTGGTAAATTAATAGCATTATACAATTTGAAGGAGGACTTAAATGAAAGCAATCTCCATTGGCGTTTTGGGTGCTTTATTTTTCTCTATTACTTTTATATTAAACCATGCAATGTCTAGCGATGGTGGCAGTTGGCTTTTTAGTGCATCACTTCGTTTTATTTTTATGTTTCCTTTTCTATTTGTTATCGTGATGTTTAAACAACGCCATCACGTCATTGTATTACATATCAAACAACATTTTTGGATGTGGCTATTGTGGAGTTCCTTTGGTTTTGTTTTTTTTACGTACCAATCACTTTTGTATCCAACTATAGTCCAGGCTGGCTTATTTCTGCGACATGGCAATTTACCATTATCTGTGGGCTATTACTGGCTCCCTTTTTCTATGAATATATACAATATGAACAGAAAACGATCAAAGTCAGAGAACGTGTCTCATGGCGTTCACTAGGAACGTCAAGTATGACGGTTCTCGGCGTTATTATCGTACAAATCCTCATATTTCAAATATCGACGTCCAAACCTTTATCTTATCTATTATGCCTTTAGTCGTTGCAGCCTTTGCTTATCCATTAGGCAATCGTAAAATGATGGCGCTTGTAGACAATGATTTAAATACAATTGAACGCATATACGGAATGACCTTAGTCACGTTACTATTTGGTTTATTATCTTTTTTATTGGCATATTTACACAAGGTGTACCATCTTCAAATCAAATGGTACAAACTTTTTTCGTCGCTATATTCTCAGGCGTTATAGCAACAACGTTATTTTTCTACGCAACTCACACTGTGAAGCATAATCAAACTCAATTAGCTGCTGTTGAAGCAACACAATCAATGGAAATTGTTTTCACATTAGCTGGTGAAATGTTGTTACTAGGCTTGGTATTACCAGCATTAACAAGTTTAATTGGGATCGTCATTATAACTTTAGGTATTGTTGTTTATTGTTTCTTAAACAGTAAAATTAAAGAAAACACCCTAAAAAAGTATAATACTATAATCAAATTCGTTTTATTGACAACTTGTTAATAAAGCAAGATAATTTGACTGATAAAGATGCGCAAAGCACAAATTTGGAGGTTATTAAATTGACTACTACTCATATAGATCCTCGTATTATAAGAACAAAAAAATTATTAATGGACGCTTTTCGTGAGACCGCAAAGGAAAAAAAGTTAGCCTCTATTACTGTTAAAGATATTACTGAGCGCGCTACTGTTAATCGTGCTACTTTTTACGCTCATTTTTATGATAAGTATGACATTATGGATTATACATTGTCTGAAACTATCTTAAAAAATTTAAATCAATCTCTCAACATGGTCGCCGAGTTAGATGATATAGCATTATGTAAATGTTTCATTACGATTACCAGTTATATTCAAGACACTCATGAAGAATGCCGTCTAAACAGTGAGGCTTATGGAGAAATCGTAGAAAAGAAAATTAAAGAAGCATTGGAAGATATTTTCTTAAATTTAATGGTCGATAAACACCATAACATAGATAGAGAAACGCTTGCTACAAGTGCACGTTTTCTTTCGTGGGGTTTATATGGCATCGCCAAACATTGGTTCCATTCAAGTGATTTACCAGCTGAAACATATATCAATAATTCATTGCCTTTCATTACGTCTCAATTATCTAACTCAAAATAATATAATTTTTTTAATTTTAATACTGCAAATCTCTGTTTTATATAATTTTCATTGTATTGAAAGCGTTTTATTTTACTGATATAGTTATTTTAAATTTAAAATAACTATATTTTTTAATAATTCTATACGAAGGCAGGGAGCAATTTGAATTCTAAAATGACTGTAGGCGGTAATAAATTAATTTTGGCACTAGTTTTATCTATTTTAACTTATTGGCTATTCGCTCAATCTTTTTTAAATATTGGGCCTCTCGTACAACAAACCTATACAACGAGTGATGCGTTACTTAATATTGCAGTTAGTTTAACATCTTTATTTACAGGGGTATTTATGGTGGCAGCAGGCGGATTCGCAGACAAATTTGGCCGTGTTAAAATCATGCGTATTGGGCTGACTTTAAGTATCATAGGCTCTATCTTAGTGATTATTTCTGATTTTACATTTTTACTATTACTTGGTAGGGCAATACAAGGATTTTCAGCAGCATGCTTAATGCCAGCAACGATTTCATTAATTAATACATATTACCATGATAAGGAACGACATAAAGCGTTAAGTATGTGGTCAATAGGTTCATACGGTGGGACTGGTTTATCATCTGTATTTGCAGGGCTTATTGCGACTTATATTGGTTGGCAATGGATTTTTATTGCGTCCATTATCGTGACACTCATTGTGCTTTTAATGATTAAAGATGTTCCTGAAGCAAAGGCTACGCAAAGTCATACTTCAAAATTTGATTTCTGGGGTCTTATTTTATTCGTTATAAGCACGTTGAGCATCAATATTGTGATTACTCAAGGCGGCGATATCGGATGGTATAATCCAACTATCATTATATTAGTGCTTGTGTTTGTTATCACATTAACCCTTTTTTATTTTTACGAAAAACGAAAAAGAGAACCACTTATTGATTTTTCTCTTTTTTCAAGTCGCTACTTTATCGGTACAGTGACATCTAATTTCTTACTTAATACATCTATAGGTGCCCTTGCGCTTTATAATATTTTTACACAGCAACATTTCCATCTTACTGGATTCGTTTCAGGATTAATTACCTTACCTTATATGTTTGGTGTATTAATAACGATAAGAATTGGTGAGCGTATGATGGAAACGCATGAAGCTAAGAAACCAATGAAGTTAGGTTCACTCATAGTCACTTTAGGTATCTTACTCTTATCATTATCTTTTTTACCTACACCTATATATATTATAGGTAGTCTAATCGGGTTTTTATGTTTTGGTATGGGTCTGGGCTTTTTTGCGACACCTGGTCTTAATACAGCAGTAGTACATACACCTAAAGAAAAATTAGGTATCGCTTCAGGTATTTACAAAATGGTTGCAACTATTGGTGCTGCATTTGGTATTACAATTTTCACAACGGTTTATCTCGTTATTGATGAACATGTGTCTCGTACAACTGGTAGTTTCATTGCATTTTTAGTGTGCGCATTATTTATGTTTTTATCATTTATTTCCACACGTTTTATTATTCCAGAAGTCAAAGAAAAAGAATTATTTTAAATTAGTACAATGTTCAGTTTTAACCATTCATATAACAGACACCTCGTTTAATACGCTACATGAGCGTAATTTTATTAAACGAGGTGTTTTTATAATTTCATATTTTTTTATATTTTCTAAGTCTATGAATTAACTATTATTATTGTTGATAAATTGTAATATATCACCAGTTAACGGTACGGCGCTATTACTTTCACCTTCAACGCCACCATAATGTAAACCGATTAATTCATTATTACTGTTAAATACAGGTGATCCTGAATTTCCACCATATGTACTTGCATTATATGTTAATGTCTCACTATTACCATTGATTATTTCGCCAGAACTTTCCCACATGGTTGCTAAAGGTTTATCTCCAGGGTAACCAGTCACTGTTATTGGATTATCTTTAGAAACAGTTGAAGCATCCTGAATCGTCGCAGGTTCAACCACTTCTCCTACAGATTGGCCGTCATCATTTTTATTTAAATGAACAAGCACTAAATCAGCATCTCCAGGATATGCTTGTGTATCTTTTTCAGAAAATGTACCATACGGGAACTGACTATCATTTTCAGCAGCTGGCGCAAAAGATAGATTTCCATTAGAAAGATCCGCAACGTGTTTATTCGTTAATATTGTGTTTTCACCAATAACAACACCTGTAGCTATACTTTCACCCGCCTCTATATAGCCAATCGATTGATAATGTCCTGTTTGAGTATTTTCAATTTGATGTCGATCTTCACCCGGTAAGACGACTCTAGGCGACATATTACCTGCAGGCTTATTATCGTTTGTTTGCTGTGTCTCTGATGATGTATGATTCAAAGTTTTATCTTGTGTTTGTGCATGTATAGATGAATTCACAGCACTTAAAAAAATGAGCAAGCTTCCTACGACTGTACTGACTATAAATTTTTTAATCAAAATGAACCTACCTCCTACAAAAATGATTACGCTTTCAATTTACAGAACTTTTCAAACTTAATCAATTATTATTAATTCTTCATATCAATTTTATAGTTATTATAATATTTTCAAAATGAATTTATATCAAATTATTATATTTACGAAACAAGAATTAAACAACAACATCATCATAATGTTGCTTAAGCAATCAATCTATAAACATGTTGTTTGCATTATATTTGAAATGAGCATATAATCAATCTAAACAACACATGTTACTTAGTTAACTTTCGTTGTTTAATTTGATCAGATAGGAGGGATAGACGTGACAACAATCCAAACACACAATGGTTTCAAACGGACTTTTCGAAAGGGCTATTTAACCTTAGGTTTAATGTTACCTTTTGATGACTCTGAAAATATCGCATTGTCGTTTGATAAACAAGTCGAGTTAACACAATATGCTGAAGCACTTGGATTCACGAGCCTTTTTGTTAGGGATAATCCTTTATATAGCCCACACTTAGGTAATATAACGACAAACTACGATCCGTTTGTATTTTTAACTTTCATCGCTGCCAACACATCAAAAATTGCTCTCGGAACATCTAGCATTGTTGCTACATTACGTCATCCAATTCATATAGCTAAAGCAGCTACTTCTCTTGATTTGATCTCAAACGAGCGATTGTTATTAGGTTTAGCAACAGGCGACCGTCAATTTGAATTTCCAGCATTTAAAATAGATTCAAATAACTTAAGTCAACATTTCCAATCAGCAGTTTCATCATTAAATGAACTATGGCAAACACACTCACCTCAAATTTCAAATGATTTATTTGATTTGTATGAGGACTCAGGGTTACAAATATTACCAAAGCATAAACATATTCCTATGTTTGCGACTGGTTATGCTAAACAAGACATTCATTGGCTTAAACAGCATATGGACGGATGGTTATTTTACCCACAGCCATTCCAACAGCAAAAAGATTTACTACAAAAATGGCATAACAATGGTATATTCAAACCTTTTATGCATCCATTAGTCATTGATTTATCAATAAATCCAGATGAACTTGTAAAGCCTGTTAAAGGCGGATATAGATTAGGTAGAAACACTTTATTAAAAATATTAAAAGCGTATGAACGTATTGGGACAAATCATATAATGATACAATTCATAACAAATGAAAGAACGTATAAAGATATATTAGCTGAGGTGGGTAATGAAATTATGCCACACTTTCCACCTCATCATACTCAGGAGGAATTAGTGAATGAAATTATTAGATAGAATTAATCATTTAGCAAATAAAGAAAAGTTACAACCTTTAACAGTTGAAGAAAAACAAGAGCAACACACTTTAAGACAAGAATATTTACAAATGATTCGTGGCCAAGTAGTGAATACATTTTCTGCCTTAAAAGTGGTTGATCCCCTAGGTGAAGATGTTACACCAGATAAAGTTTATAAATTACGTGAAGAAATGGGTACTTTAAACTTAGACTAAAGGTTAGAAAACAAGACAAATAGCGCATTTTTTTAAATGATTGTCTTGCCCGATCTGGCAAAGCAGACTGATAAAAACGTTTAGTTTGAGAGAATTACATGACTATAAGCTCATGTATTGCTTATATTATATTTGTGACCGAGACATCAATAATGTCTCGGCCGCTTTTATTTTAAATACAGTCATTGGTATCCTATAGTAATTTAATGATTTATTATTTTATCCATCGAACGTGCTACGCTATCAGCATACATACCACCAAATTTTAGTAAATGAACCATCAACAAATATAAGCGATAAAATTCAAGGCGTTCATTGACTCCATTACTTAACGGGTAATGTTTATCATATGCATGATAAAAATCTTGAGTAAATCCACCAAATACTGTAGTAATACCTAAATCAAATTCTCTATCACCGTATAAGGGCGCAGGGTCAAATAAAGCAGGGTCTCCATTTTCTAAAAACATGTAGTTCCCACCCCATAAATCACCATGTAATAAAGATGGTTTGCTTTTATGATTATCTAATGCGTTTACAATGACTGCTCTTACCTTGTAATATTTATCCACGTCCTCATCTGCCCATAAACCTTTATTTACCAAAGCTTCTTTTAAGTGATCTAAACGCTGCTCTACAAATATAGTCTTCCAATGATCTGACCAACTATTATCAAACGAAATATCTCCGCCTTCATAAGGCAGTCCAAAGCCAAATTTACCTTCTGGCTGTTGATAACTATGCATTTTAGCTACAAGCTTTCCTAATTCAGTTTGGCTGCCTTGCGTACCTTCATTTAAAAAGGTTAGTAAAAGATAAGCGTCACCGTTTACTTCTCCGTTATCGACAACTCTAGGCGCTGTGATTCCAGCTTGTTCGAATAAATCGAGTCCTGCTACTTCTGCATCAAAAAAGGTTTTACTTCTACCACGCTGTACTAATAAAAAATAAGGCTCTTGAGTTGTTTCTACTCTAAAGGCTTCATTGACGTCTCCACCACTCACTGGTGTAATTTTTTCTATATGTTCTAATGGGAGTTGTGACTGCCATTGCTCTTTCATAAAATATCCCTCCGTATTTTAAGCATCACTCTACTATTACCGTTTTTCGCTATATTTAATCAAATCTAACGCTTTTCGATTGATGTGAAACTTATATTAATTATTTTTATTTATACTAGGCATATGATTACTAAAATGCTAGTCTATTAAAGACAATTATTTTCATAATAAACGATAACTATTACATCATTTTTATCTATTACTAATTTCGATAAATGGAGCGATTATTACATGTATAAATTAATTAAACCACTTTTATTTCAATTCGATCCTGAAAAAGCACATGGTATGACTGTTAATGCGCTTAAAACTTCACAAAAACACTCTCAATTTTTACCGATACTAGAGAAATTATTTTATTATAAGCATGATATATTATCTCAAAATATTAAAGGCATCCATTTTGAGAACCCTGTTGGTTTAGCTGCTGGATTTGATAAATCTTGCGAAGTGCCAAAAGCGTTAGAAAAATTAGGTTTTGGCGCGCTCGAATTAGGCGGCATTACGCCTAAACCACAACCTGGCAACACTAAGCCACGTATGTATCGTTTAGTAGAAGACGATGCGCTAATCAACCGTATGGGGTTCAATAATTTGGGAATGCATAAAGCACTAAGTAATTTACGAAAATTTAATTATGAAACGCCTATCGGTCTTAATGTAGGTGTCAATAAAGCAACGCCGTATGAACAACGTTATGAAGATTACATAAAAGTCATCGATACATTCAAACATGATGTTGCTTTTTTCACTGTTAATATCAGTTCTCCAAATACAGAAAACTTGCAAAGCTTTCATGATAAAGATGAATTTTCTCAATTATGTTCAGCTATTCAAACTTATAAAATTCAATATGAAATTGACGTTCCTATTTTTATCAAGTTAACATCTGACCTTAGTGTAGGAACTTTAACACGCATGCTTGAATCCATCACACAAACTTTCGACGGCATTATGTTAGCTAATACGACTCAAAAACGTGAGCATTTGCAATCTGCTAATCAAAAAGAAACTGGCGGTTTAAGTGGCCGTCCTCTATTTGAACGCAATTTGCAATTGATTGCTCATACCTACCAAAAAACACAAGGCAAATTTTTAATTATTGGTACAGGCGGTATATTTAATGTAGATGATACGATTAAAATGTTACGCCACGGTGCTTCGCTTGTACAAATTTACAGTGCCTTAGTATTTGAAGGGCCGGGCTTACCAAAAAAAATTAATAAACAGCTTGCTCAATACTTACAAGCGCATGGCTACCGTCATATTAATGATATTATTGGACTAGACGTATAATGTATTTTTATTTTGCAATCAAATGACTTATTTAAAATATTAGTAGTGATATTGTGATAGTTTTTATATTATAGGGTAAACAAATATTGAAGGAGGCGCTACAATGTATAAAAATATATTACTAGCTTATGATTTTGATAATTCATTTAATAACGTCCCAAATGAATTACAAAATTTAACTACTGGTGTTGATGACGCCAAAATCACTATTTTCAATGTTATTCCTGAAGGAGATTTACAAACTTCTGTGCGTTATGATGGCGTACATTTTAAAGAATTAGCAGATGAAAAAGGAAAAACGTTAACACCCTTTGTTGAAAAATTAGAAGAACTGGGGTTAAAAACGCAAGTAAAATTCAGTAGCGGTTATATTAAACAAGCCATACTGAAAGAAATCGAAATGCATCATTATGATATTATTGTTATGAGTAATAAACGCGCGAAGTCAGATATTAAAAATGTGTTAGGAAACGTAACACACAAGATTGCTAATAGCGCAAATATTCCTGTCCTTATCGTAAAATAATAACCTATAATAAATTAAAAACTCATTGTTCATATAAATAACGTCTCATATGACGTTACTTAAAGACCAATGAGTTTTTTTTATATAGTGAAAGAAATCAAACGACGCCTGACTTAGCTATCCTTGGGGCATTTGTGTTAAATAAGTTTCAATAACTTGTAACACCCCTGACTCGTCATTAGAGGGTGCGCGGTAATTTGCAGTTGCAGCAACTTCTGGGCTGCAGTTTGCCATCGCATAACTGTAAGGTGTTAAGGCTAACATTTCAATATCATTATTAGCATCTCCAAAAGCTAGCAATTCATTCGTTTGTATTCCCCAGCTGTCCAAAAGTGCTTCAATCGCGACGCCTTTATTCACTTTAGGAAGTATGATATCCAAACTATCATTGCCACTTGTCACAGCTCTTAGTTTCTCGCCATATTTGTTTTTCAAGCCTTGCATTACATTTTCTAAAAGTGTTTGATCTTTAATTCTAAGTGCCATTTTAACAAATTCATCTTGATTAATACTTTTAAAATCTGAAACCTTTTTTATATGATAATAATATTTATATAAAAATGACAAGAAATCATCGCTAACATAATCCAACACATACGCCGTGTTTAGGCCACTTAATACTACGTCTTGAATATGGTAATGGTTTATAATTAAATCTAAGACGTCAGCCACAAGGTGTTTATCAAAATAATGCGCTGTCACTAACGCCTCATTTTGATAAGTCACTGCGCCATTTTCAGCTACATAGGTTATCTGATTGTCTTTTTCAGGAAAAAATGAACGTAATTGTGCGTATTGATTACCACTCGCAACTATAAATTTAATATGTTTTTCTATCATTATTTCAAAAAGTTGATTAAAATAACGTTCATCAAATGTATTATCAGATTTAAAAAACGTGCCATCTTTATCGACTGCTATTGCTTTTATCACATGCTACACCTTCCATTCTTGTACAAATCCTTATGACTTTGATTTTCTCACATTCCCAGACACACCACAACAACATTAAATAAACAAAGCACCATAGCAGCATGCATCTATGATTCACACTTTTTCTAATCTTTCCATTATTATTTAATACACAATCACTTGCTTTCCCTTAGCAGTTACACCACATAACATTCATTTTAGTATGAATGATGTGCGTCGATATGTGACATGCTATGATTCATTCATGATGCCTATTAATCGTGCGCTTCCATTTTTGTTAACGTTCTAATGCTTTCTAAATTCACTTGTTTTAAAAGTTGTTCGTAAGTGTTAAGTGCTTTTTTAGTTTCTATCTCACCTGCATCTGTTAAATAAATATACATGGCTCTTTGATCTTCTATACATTCTTGTCTATAAACAAACGCAATTTCTGTTTTTTCCATTCTGACAATCAGTCTAGACATAGCGCTTTGGCTTAAATCTACCACTTTAATTAAGTCATTTATTTTATACTTTTTATTTTCTGATTTATAAATTTCATATAAAACGTAAAATTCTTTAAGACTTAAATGGTATTGCTCTTTTAATTTTCTTTCAATCATCATTTCAATATAGTGTATATATTTGGTCATTTTAATCCAGTTGTCTATCTTTTGTTCTTTGTTCATCGTACATCTCCCCTAATTCAATCGAAACTTACCATTATTAAATCATACATTTCAATTATGTTATATCAAAAACAGCTTTGTTTTTAATTTGCCATTTTCTATCAGCAACATTTTTTATAAAATTCGAATCATGTGATGTAAATAATATAATTCCCGGATACTTATTCATAAACTGCTCTAATGCTGTGATTGTTTTTATATCTAAAAAATTAGTCGGTTCATCTAAAATAAGCATATTGGCTTTGGTAGAAAATAATATAGCTAAAGATAACTTAGTTCTTTCACCACCACTTAAATCTACACAAGAACGATCTAACGCTTCATTTAGTCCTAGATTATTTAAAATAGCACGTGCAAACGATGAGGTTGCGCCCGTTTTTTCAATTAAATATTGTAATAATGGTACATCATACATATCTTGGTAAGAAAGCTGTTGATAATATGCCATCTCAATTTTAGGTGAACAATCAATACTTGGGTCGCGCTGGTAAATCGTTTCAAATAAAGATGTTTTACCACTACCATTTTCCCCAATAATCGCTATATTTTTCGCATAAGGTATCTGAAAACGAGCATGTGATAATATGTCGTTACCTTCTTTGATAATATTCAAGTCTTGTGCAACGATCGGGTAATGATTATGCACATCATAGATTTTACTATGAGGAAATTGAAACTGATTTTCAGCTTGTGGTTTTTCGATTTTTTCTAATTGCGCCATGCGTTTTTCAATATGTTTAGCTTGCTTCTGTGTTGCTTTTTCAACTGTATCTTTTTGTTTAGAGCCGCTTAAACGGTCAGGTGACATACTTTTACTTTTATGTTTTGCAGAAGCCGTTTGGATTTGTTGCGCTTTTTTACGTTTATTATCGCTTGCGTGCGCTAATCGTTTCTTTTCATTTATATAATTGTCATATTGCCTTTGTTTCTCCATATTTTCTAGTCCCAACTGACGCTCATACTGCGAATAGTTCCCTTTAAATACGCGTATTGTACCATCATTTTGTATGTCCCATATCGTGTCTACAACTTCATCAAGTACGTCTCTATCATGACTCACTATAATTAAAGTGCCATAATAAAATTTTAGTGTCTGAATCAGATAATCAACACTCGCATAATCCAAATGATTGGTCGGTTCATCTAACAGTAGTATTGGGCTATAATTTGAAATAACAGTTGCGAGTTTGTACTTCGCCTTTTCGCCGCCGCTCATTTTACCAATTTCTGCCATAGGTAGCTGAAGTTCACTTAAAATACTGCCATCTAACGTATTTATCTCAATATTTTCTGGCGTATCTATTTGTTTGAAATATTGTATCTCTTCCTTAACATCAACGCTACCCTTTTCTACTAGGCTAGGTTGTGTGATCATGTTGAGTAATGTTGTCTTCCCAGTACCATTATTGCCAATCACTCCAATTTTTTCAAATTGATAAGCATATAAATTTTCTATTTTTAAAAAACGAGTATCAGTCAGTGATTGGTTAATCTGATGTAATTTGATTGTATATTGTTCCATGTTTAGTTAATACACTCCTTAAAATTAAAGGGCGTGTACGCAAAAAAGAGACAGGTTTCTCCCGTCTCATCCGCTATATAAATCATAAATGTTCTTTTAAAAAGATACTGAAATTTATAACTTATATTTAATTTTAGGAAAAAATGACATACTTCTCCCTATGAGATATCCTTGCGAACAAGACCTTTTTGAATGATTTAAATTATGCGTTATTCAAAAAGGCAATTCTTAGTCTCATAGAAGCTGTCATTTTAATCCTCCTTTTTCCATCAATTTATATAATGTAATATAACATTTTACATTATATTTCTCAATCAATGTACACATTTTGTTTTCATTTCACTTTAAATATCATTAAAAAACCATTCCAGCGTGTGTATCACCTAACCTAAAAACAATCGTGCGTCTACAAATGTTTGAGTTGATAATCACTACTAAAATGGTTTTATAATTTTTAATTAACTATTGTTTCAATAATTGTTCTTTCAAATCTTTACGCTCGTATTCTAAAGAATATGGATCATTTAACCAATAAATACCTTCATCTACTTTAATTGTATGTCCATTTTTGACAGCTTCGGTATTTTTCCATATATCTTTGTTTTCAAATGATAATTTACTTCCTTTGGCGACTGGCGTTACAACGTAATCTCCTGCCATGTCTGGAAGTTCTTCTTCAGATATATCAGCTAAATCATTTTTCTTAGTCGCTTGTTCTACGGTTTTTGGCATGGTTAAACCGAATGCATCATATAATACTTCACTACCGTGACCATATGTTTTACCAAGCGCATACACTTTTTTATCAAAATCTTTAATGATTGATACAGTCGTATCTTCCCCTATTGCATCTTTAATAGCTTTACCATCATTTTCTGTCTTTTTATTCCACTTATCAATCCATGCATTCGCTTTATCTTCTTTACCTACTATTTTTCCTAATGCCTGATGTTGTTCTTTATAATCATGTTTCATATAATCAAAGGCGATGGTTGGTGCTACTTTATTTAATTTTTTCAGGTTTTTATCCGTATTGTACGTAATAATTAAATCTGGTTTTAACTTTGCGACGCTTTCTACATTTTCAGCATCTACTTTTTCTACATCTTTAAATTTATCTTTTAATACTTTACTATCATCTACAATATCTGCAACACCAACAATATTTGCACCGAGTTGTTCTAAACCACCCGCGTATGTTGCGCCAAGTACAACAATACGTTTAGGTTTTTTTGGAATTTTTACTTTATCCCCTGAATCTTGAACGTACGTTTTTGTTTCGCCCTCATTCTTAGATGACTTGTTATCAGACTGATTACTACATGCTGACAACACCAAAATAAGCGCGAGCAATGGTAATAATATTTTTTTCATTCTTAAATACTCCCCTTTTCGATATATTTATAATTGAGTCAGAGACAGATGTCTAAGCCTTGAATCATGTTTCGTTCTCATATCCAAGCGATAATTGTTTTGAGATCATAGTCGGTTACTATGTACGTTACATTTCCAACTTTCTCTAGTTTCTATCCATAGGTTTTTGAGGCTAAGACAATTCATTATGTCCGATGTGCTTATCTCAATTGAATGGCTTTTACTTGTTAATCATAAAACAGCATACGCTTTAATAAATAGAGAGTAACTCTTTTGTATACTTATCACGTTGGTCATCAAACAAATCACCTATAGGAAAATCATCGACGATTTCGCCATCTTTCATAACAATCATACGCTCAACAAATTGATTTAAAAATGCAATATCATGAGAAATCATAAGTATACCTTTATTTGTTTGGTCGTAGTAATCTTTTAATACTTTAATCATTCTTTGTTCCGCTATAACGTCTAAACTTGCTGTAATTTCATCACAGATTAACATATCCGGCTCTAACATTAAGGTCCGTATCGTGTTAAAGCGTTGCAGTTGGCCTCCACTTAATTCGTCTGGAAATTTTTCTAGTAATGCATTTTCTAATTGCATATACGCCATTAAGTGCTCAAGTTTCTTACGAATAGATGCCGGGGAGTGTGTACCTTTATAATATTGTATAGGTTCTTCTAATGCTGTGCGTATTTTAAATTTAGGGTTAAAGCTATCATATGCATGTTGAAATATCGGAAGCATACTTAAGCCTTGCGTTGAAAAGTGGCCTTGGTAATGAGTTAACAAACCTAACATGACATGTGCTAAAGTGGTTTTACCAGAACCACTTTCGCCGACAACACCCACCTTTTCGTTTGGTGCTATGGTTAAATTGATATCTTTTAAAATTGGGGCTTGTTTATAAGCAAAGCGAATATGTTTCAACTCAATCATAGGCGCCATCCTTTCTTAATTGACTCCGTGCATCAAATAGTTCCAGGCTATACGGCTTCACATGCCGATTTTTAAAAGCCTGAACATGATTAAAATCTATTAATTTACCGTGTTGAATGACATTAATCCAATCACTAAAACCAAGAACATGAGATAAATTATGCGTGATAATCAATAAAGTCACTTGGTGAACGTCGGCTAAGTGTTTGATTAAATGCATTAAATTATAACCAGTTATTGCATCTAAAGATGACGTAGGTTCGTCAGCAATAATAACACTTGGGTTCAGCATTAAGACACTCGCTATTTGCACCCTTGCTAGTTGCCCGCCAGATAAACTAAAACGGTAGCGTTTCATCACGTGTTCTGGATTTAAATCTACCCATTTAAGCGCTTGTGTTACAAACTTATAAGCCACCGTTTTATCTACTTTGTAATGCATTTTATAAATCGCAAGTAATTGTTTTCCTAATTTGGTATGGTCATTAAAACTATGTGTGTAATCTTGGGATATAAATCCTATTTCTTTGCCTAATAAATGATGCATATTAGTAATTATTTCACCTTTATAATGTAATGCATCAAATCGCGTCGTTAATGTATCAGGTACTTGTTGTACTAATGCCTTTGCAGTCAAACTCTTACCAGAACCACTTTCACCAACCAATACATTTACCTTACTCTTACGTAATGCTAAATCAAGATGGTGTATAAGTGTTTTGCCCTCTCGTTCTTTTATAGTTAGGTTTAAGATTTCCAAAACGTTAATATTAGCCATCTATATCACGCTTTCCTTTTAATAATTTATCTCTTAATGCGTCACCAGCTAAATTAAACAATAAGATAGTGATTGTAATTAAAAATGCTGGCACAATCAATAGTAACGGGTAAGCATCAATATAATCTCTACCTGCATTGAGCATTGCACCCCATTCTGGAGAAGGTGGTTGTGCGCCTAAACCTAAAAAGGATAGAGAAGAAATATAAAGAATAATTTTACCAAAATCTACTGTCATCAACACAATCATTGATGGCATCACTTGTGGTAAAAAATGTTTAAAGATAATGATGTGGGTTGGCACGTTAAACAACCTAGCCATTTGTATATAAGGTTTTTCAACTTCACTACTCACAATCGATCGTGTGAGGCGAGTATACGTCATCCATTTTATAATCGTGATTGCTATAACTAAATTCCAAATACTTGGTTTAAAGAAACTTGCCATGGCAATCATTAAGACAAATTCTGGGATACTCAATCCGATGTCAATAATTCGCATAATAATAGTATCAACAATACCTCTTTTATATCCTGCTAAAAGTCCAAGTGGGACACCAATAATTACAGTGATTAATAAAGTGATTAAACTGATCACTAACGTATATCTAGCCCCCACAATCACTCTCGATAGTAAATCCCGTCCATAGTCATCTGTACCTAACCAATGTGTACTACTTGGTAACTCTAATGCATTTCCGAGATGTACCTCTAGTGCGCTATTCATCGATACAAAAAACTGAGCTACAACTAATACCAAGAGATACAGCAAGAATATATATAAAATTAAATTTCGTTTATTTATTCTTTTCATTAAATTTCACCATCCTGTTGGTGACGTTTTAATGCATCCTTTGTCCTATTAAAACGACGTTTAGGATCAAGCCATAATAGTAATAAATCACTAATCGTGTTGGCCAGCACAACAAAGAAACCAATCATAATAACTGCACCTTGTACTACTGGATAATCTCTCGCTCTAATACTGTCTACAAGAAAATGACCTACACCAGGGATACCAAATAAATTTTCAATAACCACAGTGCCTCCAATCAAACTTCCTACAGACATACCTAACACAGTAATGACAGGTATAATGGCAGGTTTAAATAAATCTTTCCATAAAATGTAGCGCTCCGACATGCCTCTTAACCTTGCCGCTTCCACTTCTTTTGAATTATAAAGTTCTATCAAAGTGGAACGCATCAACCTTACATAATAGGCACTCATGCCTATACTTAATGCTATGACAGGCAAAATATAACCAGCCATTGAATCTAAACCAGATGACGGTAATACATCTAATTTTTGAGCAAATACATAAATAAATATGGTTCCTAAAAAGAAGGAAGGAATACTGACCGTAAATGAAGTCAATATTCTGATCCAAGTATCCAACCACGTATGATAATATTTCGCAGCCACAATACCCAATGGTAGCGCAACTACAAACACAACAATAATAGTTAGTACTGCTATAAATACTGTCGGTGGCGTGTAGAAAACTAATTCTTTAATTACAGGTTCGCCAGTCTGATAACTCGTACCAAAGTTTAATTGTACGATTTGTCCTAACCATTGAAAGTATTGAACTATAGGAGATTGGTTAAGTCCTAATCGTTCTTTAGTTTCTTCTATTTGGTCATTTGAAACATTTGCTACATCTAAATGTAAAACTTTATCAACTGGATCGCCAGGCGTAAGTTTCATTAAAATAAAAGTGATAGTAGAAAGGACAAATAATACGATGATCATTTGTCCAATTCTAGAAAGTATATTTTTTAATATCATTCTTTTTTATCTACCTTATAATCAATAAGATAAATACCTTCTGGTGTTGCTTTTAAGTTTTCTACATCTTTACTCATACCGACGATATTATCGTTGTAAGAAATATAGCTATTTGCTAAATCTTCATGTGTAATATCTAAGATTTGATTTGTGATTTGATGACGTTCATCTTTACCTACCGTTTTATTTAATTCATCAATTAATGCTGTGACTTTTTCATTATCATAACCACCTGCATTGATTGCACCTTCAGGTTTATATGCTTGGTTAAAGAAATATCCTGTGTCGCCTCTTGGAATCGTACCAAAACTATAAAGCGACGCATCCCATTGGCTTTGGTCGTCAAGATATCCTTGAATGTCGTCTACATTACGCAATTGGATATCTATATTCGCTTTTTTAGCGTCAGATTGTATAACTTGTGCCATTTTCGGTAGTTCTGGTCGACCATTATAAGTTGACACCGTCAATTTCAATGGATGTTCTTTCGTATAGCCTGCATCTTCCATTATTTTCTTAGCTTGAGCAATGTCTTGTTTTTGTACTTTTTGGCTTTGAATAAAGTCTAATTTAGTATTAAATGGACCTGTGGCAGGCTCTGCGTAGCCTTTCGACACATTTTTTGTAATACTTTCACGATCAATGACTTTATCTAATGCTTCCCGAACTTGTTTAGTCATTTTATCGCTTGAATGATTATATAATAATAGCGCTGTTCTAAATCCAGAGACAGAAGAAACTTTTGTCTTATCACTATCTTTGAGTGACTTCACTTTTTCGACTGGTAAATCTGTGATTACATCTGCTTTTCCAGAATCTAAATTACTTGTACGTGCATTACCGTCTTCTTGGTATGTAACGTTGATATGGTCTAATTTAGGTTTACCTTGCCAATAGTCCTCATAACGATCTAGCTGTATCTTTTGTGATTGTTTATAATTTTTAATTTGATATGGCCCTGTACCTACAGGTGTTTTATTAACGTCACCTTTTGCTTTGGTATCATAAATAGCTGAGAAAGGACTAGCTAATTCTGAAATTAATTCAGGGTACGCTTCTTTCGTGTTTATCTGCAGTTTCTGCCCATCTACTTTAATATCTTTGATAGGCAATGAACCTTTGACTAAATCACTTTTTTTAATACTTTCTTCTAAACTCGCTTTAACGGCTTCTCCAGTCACTTTTTTACCGTTTTGGAATTTAATATCGTCTTTTAAAGTTAAATTTAACTGTGTTGGTGATGTTTGTTCGTATGATTCAACTAGCAATTTTTGCACTTTTCCGTCTGCTGTAGCTTTAAACAGAGACTCTGCAGCGCCTATTTTCACTGGGACATCCGTTTCATATGGTGCGATTGATGTGGTCTTGAGTGGCAACTCCACATCTAAAGTCTTACCTTTAGATTGGCTACCAGAACCGCTACAACCAGCTAAAATAACTGCTGTCGAAGCTAATACTGTGATGAGTTTCTTCATAAGCATACCTCTTTCCAAAAAAATTTATATTCAATTAATATCTTTTAATCAATCATGTCTATGATTATTATACTGCCATCGATAATTTAATTAAACACTCATTCTTCACTTTCTTCTGCTTTCTGGACACTCATACTATTACCTGCAAACAGCATAATCCATGTTGCTATAATAAACGGCAATGTAAAGACCGGTAAGCCAAATGGTGTTAGCAATGTAGTCATGCCTGCATGTATAACAACAGTGAGTAATACACCAAGTATAATACTCATATAACGAGGGATTCTCGTTTTAAATGCAATTCCCAATGCTAATACAGTAAGGATGACATTATAACCAAATAAACCATCATTAATTTGATCATGGTTCGCACCCAGCACTGTTACTGCTGCAAAGCCAATAACATTGGCAATGATAGCGAACATGCCAGCTTTTCTTGAAGCAATCAATATACCAATTAATATTAAGGCACCTGCTAAAACATTTTTTAATAAAAACACTTCACTAAAGCCTGATAAAAAAGCACTTACGAACTGAATACTATGGCCTGAAAAAGTAATTTCTTGTACTGTATCAGGTAATATTTTGACGTCTGCATTTACAAATCTAAATTGAAAGGACATCAATAAGACGACCCAACTAACAAAGACGTATGGCATCGTCAACATCGGTACTCCAAAGGGTTTAAAAAATTCTCTGAATGCAGAACCTAACGGCATAGTAATAATGACAGCTATTAAGACAATCAATAAGCTATACCATGCTGGCACTAAAAACAATGTCAATGCAATTGCTGTAAGTACTGGATTAAATCCGGCTAAACCAGTATTTATTTCTTCTTTCGAATAATTTGTATGCTTAGCTAACAATAAAGATATGATACTAGCTATTAATGCCATTAAGCCTACTTGCCAACTTCCTATAAAAAGGCCTAATAAAATAAACAAACCTGTCCATGCATTGTTTAACAATAAGACCTGCGCGATATTTTTCAGTAAAATCTGAATCGCATTCACAATGTCACCCGATTTCTATAAAATTTACGTTAACAATGATATATCAAACAACCTAAAATGAAAAGTCTCGCAATTAATTGTGCAATTTTTCAGTTATATCATTTGAAATGAATGTGTAATCCTTGTAGTTGCTTATTTTTACGTTTATTATTGAATTTGTAAGCACATAAAAAGATTATATTTATCATTTTTTATCATTTTTTGAAAGGTAGTGAAAATTGTGCATTTTACACAACGTGAACAAGATAAGTTAATGCTAGTCATTGCATCTGATTTAGCACGTAGACGTCAACAAAGAGGCTTGAAATTAAACTATCCTGAAGCAGCCGCAATCATCAGTTTTGAATTACTAGAAGGCGCAAGAGATGGAAAATCTGTTGCAGAGTTGATGAGTTACGGTAAACAAATATTAAGTGAAGATGATGTAATGGAAGGTGTTGCTGACATGTTAACTGATTTAGAAATTGAAGCAACCTTCCCTGATGGTACAAAACTAATTACTGTCCATCATCCAATAGTCTAAAGGGGGTTATATGATGAAACCAGGTGAAATTATTGTTAAACGCACAGAAATCGATGTTAACAAAGGCCTACACGCTACAGTAATTAATGTTAAAAATACAGGAGACCGTCCTATACAAGTAGGTTCTCATTATCACTTTTTCGAAGTAAATCCTGCATTAGATTTTGATCGTGAACAAGCGTACGGGAAACGTTTAGATATTCCTGCAGGCGCTGCGGTTCGTTTTGAACCAGGCGATGAAAAGGAAATTCAATTGGTTGAATATAAAGGAAAACGCAATATTTTTGGTTTCCACGGAGAAGTAAATGGCCCTATCGATGAAACACGTGTGTATAAACCAGAAGACGATTCCAAAGAAACAGAAATTATCGATGAGTCTAATTTATCAGAGGAAAATGCTAATAAAGAAAGTGGGTATAACAGATGAGTTTTAAAATGACGCAATCTCAATATACGAGTCTTTATGGTCCGACTATCGGTGATTCAGTTAGACTCGGTGATACAAACCTATTTGCAAGAGTCGAAAAAGATTATGCTACGTATGGTGATGAAGCTACATTTGGTGGAGGTAAATCCATCAGAGATGGTATGGCTCAAAATCCTAACGTAACAAGAGACGACAAAAAAGTAGCAGACTTAGTTATTACCAATGCGCTTATTCTCGATTACGACAAAGTAGTCAAAGCAGATATTGGTGTTAAAAACGGGTATATTATGAAAGTTGGTAAAGCGGGTAACCCTGATATCATGGACAATGTGGATATTGTGATTGGTGCAACAACGGATGTTATTGCTGCAGAAGGTAAAATCATAACTGCTGGTGCTATTGATACACACGTTCACTTTGTTAACCCAGAACAGTCGCTCGTAGCACTAGAAAGTGGTACAACGACTTTAATCGGTGGTGGTACAGGTGCTTCTGAAGGTTCTAAAGCAACCACTGCTACGCCAGGACCATGGTATATCCATCGTATGTTAGAAGCTGCAGAACAAATCCCGTTAAACGTTGGGTTTACTGGTAAAGGCCAAGCTGTGAACCATACAGCATTGGTTGAACAAATCCATGCTGGCGTTATCGGACTTAAAGTCCATGAAGACTGGGGTGCAACACCTTCTGCTTTAGATCATGCATTACAAGTTGCAGATGATTATGACGTGCAAGTGGCACTACACGCAGACACATTAAACGAAGCTGGATTTATGGAAGAAACGATGGCTGCTGTTAAAGACCGTGTATTACACATGTATCACACAGAAGGCGCTGGTGGTGGTCACGCACCTGACTTAATTAAATCAGCTGCTTACTCAAATATCTTACCTTCCTCAACTAACCCAACTTTACCATTCACACATAACACGGTTGATGAACATTTGGATATGGTTATGATTACCCACCATCTTAACGCTTCTATTCCAGAGGACGTTGCCTTCGCAGATTCTCGTATCCGTAAAGAAACGATTGCTGCAGAAGACGTATTACAAGATATAGGTGTATTTAGTATGGTAAGTTCTGACTCTCAAGCTATGGGCCGTGTTGGCGAGATTATCACACGTACTTGGCAAGTCGCTCACCGCATGAAAGAACAACGTGGTGCACTCGAAGGAGACAGCGAATATAACGATAATAACCGTATTAAGCGTTATATTGCTAAATATACAATTAACCCAGCAATTACGCATGGTATTTCAGACTATGTTGGCTCTATCGATGAAGGTAAGCTTGCAGACATTATTATGTGGGAACCAGCGTTCTTTGGTGTTAAACCTGATGTAGTACTTAAAGGTGGTATGATTAGTACTGCTATTAACGGTGATGCTAATGGTTCTATCCCAATTTCTGAGCCTTTAAAATATCGTAATATGTATGGTCAATTAGGTGGCAACATGCAAAGTACATCAATCACTTTTGTTTCATCAACTGCTTACGAAAACGATATCGGCAGAACATTGGGATTAAATCGTAAATTAAGACCTGTTAAAAACATTCGTAATTTAACTAAAGCAGATATGAAAAATAATAACGCTATGCCTGATTTAGATGTAGATCCGCAAACTTATGAAGTATTTGTCGATGGTGAAAAAATAACAAGTGAACCAGCTACTGAATTACCATTAACGCAACGTTATTTCTTATTCTAGGAGGATAAAATATGATCATCGAAGAAATTAAAGGTAATATCGCAAATCTTCCGCAAGATGAAAAAAATAAACATGTTGAAAAAGTTTACCTTGAAAATTCCGACTTAGTTAAACGTATTCAACGTGTAACTACAGATCATGGTAATGAAATTGGTATTCGTTTAAAACAACCAATTGATTTACAATATGGCGATATCTTGTATCAAGACGATACCAATATGATTATTATTGATGTCAATTCGGAAGATCTTTTAGTGATCAAGCCACGTACCTTACAAGAAATGGGCGATATCGCGCATCAATTAGGTAATAGACACTTACCTGCTCAATTTACAGAAACAGAAATGCTTGTACAATATGACTATTTAGTAGAATCATTGCTGAAAGATCTCGGCATACCTTATAGTCACGAAGACCGAAAAGTAAACCAAGCATTCAGACATATAGGTCATTCTCATGATTAATCACGCATATTTACGCCTATTTCAATTTTGTGATTCTCAATTTCCGACTGGTGCTTTTAGCCACTCATTCGGACTTGAAACATATATTCAGCGAGATATTGTTCATGATGAAGCATCATTTAAACAATGGCTTGAATTGTTCTTAACTGAACAACTTTCGTTTGCTGACGGTTTAACTATGCGTCTTGTCTATGATGCGCTTAATGAAAATGATACAGAAAAGATATTATATTTAGATAAAATACTTTTCGTACAAAATTTGCCTAAAGAGACTAGGCAAGGTTCAAAACAAATGGGCAACCGCATGGTCAAGCTAGCAGCAGAGCTTTATGATAGTGAATGGATAACGTGGTACCAAAAACAAAACAAAGAGAAGAAAGCCAAATTGCATCCCGCAATTTGCTTTATGATGCTCGGCCATTATCTTGGTGTCGATATAGAAATGATTATAGATTATTATTTATATCAAAACGTATCGAGCTTAACTCAAAACGCTGTTCGTGCCATTCCTTTAGGACAAACGGCCGGACAACGTATCGTCCATGATATGATTCCTTTCATGAAAGAAACAAGAGATCATATTATGACGTTAGACAAGTCACAATTAGGTATCACTGCACCCGGATTAGAAATCAACCAAATGGAACATGAAAATGTAAACGTAAGAATTTTCATATCTTAGGAGGGCAATTTAAATGACAGAGACAGTTAAAATAGGTGTCGGTGGCCCTGTAGGTGCAGGGAAAACGCAACTTATTGAAAAATTAGTAAAACAATTATCTAAAGAGTTTAGTATTGGTGTAATTACTAATGATATTTATACAAAAGAAGATGAAAAAATCTTAGTTAACTCAGGCGTATTGCCTGCAGATCGCATTATTGGCGTTGAAACTGGAGGATGTCCACACACAGCGATTCGTGAAGACGCCTCTATGAACTTCGCTGCAATCGATGAATTAAAAGAACGTAATGAAGATATTGATTTAATCTTTATTGAATCTGGCGGAGACAACCTAGCTGCAACGTTCAGTCCAGAGCTTGTTGATTTTTCAATTTACATTATCGACGTTGCTCAAGGGGAAAAAATCCCTCGTAAAGGTGGGCAAGGTATGATTAAATCAGATTTCTTTGTAATTAATAAAACTGATTTAGCGCCTTATGTTGGTGCATCCTTAGATCGTATGGCAGAAGATACAGAAACATTCAGAGGCAAACGTCCATTTGCATTTACTAACCTTAAAACAGATGAAGGGCTAGATAAAGTAATCGAGTGGATTGACCAAGATGTCTTTCTTAAAGGTTTAGCTTAATGGCTGATTCAAAACAAAAATGGACTGGTGAACTTGATTTAACCGTTTTTCATAACGGAAAAAAATCAGTTGCACGTGATATCTTTTTTGAAAAAGCGTTAAAAGTCATACGACCAGTCTACTTAAACGGCTCGGATATCCCTACATTTTATATCGTGAATGTGGGCGGCGGTTATTTAGATGGTGACCGTTATAAGATGGATGTCACTGCAGAAGAAAATGCAAGTGTGATTTTAACATCACAAGGTGCTACAAAAATCTATAAAACGTTAAATGATCATGTCGAGCAATATCAGAACTTTACGATTAAGGATAATGGCTATATTGAATATGTAGGTGACCCAATTATTGCATTTGAAAATGCTAAATTTTATCAACATAACACATTTAATCTAAGCCCTAAAGCGTCATTATTCTATACAGATATATTGACGCCAGGTTATTCAAAAGAAGACAAAGATTTCACATACACTTATATGCACTTGTTAAATGAAATTTATGTGGATGATGAACTCATTACCTTTGATAATATGTTGCTTGATCCAACTAAAAATAAAGTTGGTGGTTTAGGATATATGGAAAACTATACGCACTTAGGTTCATGTTATTTCATACATCCTGAAGTTAACCAAAATCTTATAGACGATGTGTACGATCAAATTAAACATTATCAAAAAGAATATGATTGCCGTTTTGGTATTACTCAAATACCGACACACGGTTTTAGTATTCGAATATTAGCAAATAAAACGCAAATCATCGAGCGTGTTTTAAATACAGTACAAACGTATGTTGGAAACCATATTTTCGATCGAGAAGTCAATTTCTTAAGAAAATATTAACTTTTATGTTTTAAATATGCATGAAGGATAACAATGTTATATAAAAAAAACAGTCCGAGACATCTATGTGTGTCTTGGACTGTTTTCATATAGTCAGTAGCTGACTAGGATAAAAAACATTTATATTAAACTTTTAAGCATCGCTTCTTAATTTATGAATTAGTATGCCTCATGCAATGCTTCAACGCTTACATTTTTCCTACTTATCCTTCTCGGAATGGTACAACGAAATCATTTTAGCAACAATTGATTTCTGCCCCGTTCCTGCTTTTTAAATTATATTAAGCAACCACACTAAACTAATGACTAACAATACAATTGTCACAATATAAATAGCTAACTTTTCCGCTTTATTTAACGACTTTTCTTTATGTGTAAATAAACTAAATAAAGATCCGTCTTTACCCATAAGTAACGCTATGGAATAAACAAGTAAAATTATAGCTATAATTAACACTAAAAACGCGACGTATACCATTCACTTTTACTCCTTTGGATTTAATATTTTTAGTTTCATATACATTCATTTTACCTTAATATTTATGCTACAAAAATATATAGCTATTACAGACTATCCTTTACATATCTTGAAATGATTTACCTTGTTTTTTGATACGTTTCATCTTAAATGGTGCATAAATTAATACGATGATAATAATAATTCCCATATATCCTATGACTGGATAGAAGAATGTCATTAAATCTGTAAAACCTGCAAAACTAATGACGAAACCAATTAAAGTGAATATCGTATAAAATATTTTAAATTGATTCGTTTCAATTTCAGTGAAACGTGTAGCTAACGAATAAAACATGCCTAAACAAGTATTAAATATCATTAAATAAACAACAATTGACATAAATACACCTAAAATAGGTGAAATATCATTGACTAAGCCGAGCATTGGTAATGGTAAATGCCCCACTGTTTCAATTTTAGAAAAAATTGCTAAGTGGCTTACCATAATCATTAATCCTAATACAAAACCACCAGCTAAACCGCCCCATGCAGCAACTTTACTATTTCTCTCATTACCACCCATAACGATGGACATAGACGCGCCTAGTCCCACATTAAGTGAGACATAATTAACGCCTGCAATAAACCAATGTGGTACAGCTGATTTATGACTTTTAGCTAATGTATCTAATTCACTAAACGAACCTGACATCGTAAATAAACAATATATAGCAACGATGATAATGCAAATAATCAATAGCGGAGTAATGTTACCAATTACTTTCACCACGCTATCTACGCGTAGCATACCAAATAGCAGCACTAATATAACCATGAGCGCAGTACCATACACGGCTGGTATACCAAATTGTTGTTCAAAATTTGAGCCTCCGCCTGCAAGCATAACGACACCAAATCCAAATAAAGCAATGATTAGTACAATATCTACTAGCCATGCAATGACTTTGCCAAATACTGTACCACCAGTCAATTTATGTATAACGTCATTGTGTCCCTCAGCTTTAAATTTACTACCTAACCAAACCAACATCATACCTACATAGGCGAATAACACGGTAGAAACAACGCCTGCAAGTATACCAGCAGTTCCGAAACTCGTAAAATACTGTAATATTTCTTGCCCTGAGGCAAATCCTGCACCCACGATAATACCAATGAATGCACTACCTATTAAAAATATCCTTTTCATATAAATCCCCTTCGCTAATGTTAAGTTAAAACCACTTTCAAGCATTCACAAACGTTTGGAATATAAATAAATATTCTCTATACTCTTTTGATATTAGCTATAATAACTGAATTGATTATACACTTTAAGTTTTTAAAACGCTATTTGTAAAGCACTTCACGCTTATATCATTTTCTAGTTACTGAAGCCTTAGCAGGACAACACAAGCTTTAAAAGTATAGGATTTCTATTCCTTTCCATCTCCCCTTTGATTCCATACTTATAAATGATTATATAAATAACAAACATTTAAATTTGCAAGCGTTTACATTATTATAATAACTCACTTAATATTCTTTATCAATTTACTTCATTTTTAATGATGTATATTAAAATATAGAAATGATGTTAACATGTTTGTTGCATGCAATCATTCCTGAATTCAATCAATTTACTAACTTAAACTGTTGATTACTGTTACAATAATATAGGTTACGATTAAATTTATATTATAGGAGTGATCTTGTGACAGAGGAATACATTTATAAAAACACGGTGCAACCATCTTGGATAGATCATAATAACCATATGCATGATGCACAATATTATTCCATTTTCAGTGATGTAGTCGTTGGGTTTTTTGAATCAGTCGACCTATATGTTTCTTATCGACAGACGCACGAAATTACTATTTTCAGTTTAGAATCACATATATCATTTTTGAAAGAACTTTTATTAGATGATGCGTTTTACGTTAAAGTACACATTTATGATTATGATACAAAAAGAGTACATTTATTTCTCACTATGTATAATGGCAAAGATGAGCGCGTCGCTACATATGAAGTCATAATGATCGGTGTTAGTCGTGTTACACGTCGTAGTATGTCATTCCCTCAGGCCATCTTAGACAAAATCGAATCAGCTTATCATGTTCAACCAACTTTTGAAGCACCTACACAATTAGGCCATGTCATTGGTATTACTAGAAAATAAAAGATACTACTTGAAACTTTTTAACTAAAACAAGCGTAACACAGACGTCCATACTTTAATTTCTGTGTTACGCTTGTTATTCTAGCTAATCAAACATATTTATTACGCTTTAAACATATAATAAAGACTTTCTTTGGTAAATGATAGATGTTGGTCATATGATCCACCACGATGGCCGTTCAAATCGATTAAATAGCCAATATTTAAATTCATTAACTGCGCAATTAATGTACGTACAAAATATTCTATTTTAACATCACGCATTTCACCTTGATCAATCAGTCGTTGGACCATTGGTTTTAAATTACTTACAAGACGTTTATTAAATATTTCAAGCACCACAGATTGAAATACTTCGCTCGTCATTGCTTCATTTAATATTACCTTCAGCAGTAACCTATTTTTATACATGAATTCAGAACGATTATCCACGAACGTGTTTATAAACGAACTCAAAGTATTTGTAGCTTTCAACTCATTCATAAATTCCATAGCGACAGTTGGGGCTATATTATCTTTGATTACAGGAAGCAACCCTGCATATAGAAGTGATTCTTTATTTTTAAATTGTTTATATACTGTACCTTCAGCTACACCTGCTCTTTTAGCGATATCACTTGTACTCGTCTTGTTATACCCTTTTTCACTAAAAAGTAAGAGTGCGCTTTCGATAACTGAGCGTTGCTTTTCAGTTAAATGATTTAATTTAGGTACAATTTCTTCAACTATAGCTTTAATATTTCGATTCATGTTCATTCCCACCTATACTTAAACTTTTCTATACCGTTTCATACCTAGCACGTTTAAAATCAATAACAACACAAAAATGCCAAATAGTATGCATAAATGGATATAAATATCTTGTATTCCAAAGCCTTTAATCATTACATCTTGAATAGCTTGTCCTGTATAAAACAGCGGCATGACATGTGCCAAGTATTGTAACCCTATATTCATTGATGACACAGGTATTAACCCTGCAAATAGCACTTGAGGAACGATTACAAGTGGTATAAATTGGATCATTTGAAATTCTGAAGATGCGAACGTTGATAAGAGTATACCGAATGTTAATGCTACGAGTGCAGTTAATATAGTTGTAGCTAGCACTAACCAAACCGAGCCCTCTACAGCGATGTTTAATACATATATTGCATATATGACCACTACAAACGTTTGAATCACGCTAAACATGCCGTATCCCATAATATAGCCATAAATAATATGACTCCGTTTAATAGGTGAAGCTAATAAACGTTCTAAGGTGCCTGATGTTCGTTCTTTTAATAAACCAATACCAGAAATTAAAAAAGTAAAGAAGAACACGAAAAATCCTATTAAAATTGGGTTTATCATATCAAAATAAGTAGCATCGTCACTACCATATAAATAATGCGTATTCATTCCTATTGGCTTACCTACATTTTGTTCATTACCTGATAAACTTTGCGCCATTTCAGGGTTATTAGCTGCTTGTGATTTGATATGATTTAAAGCTTCTTTTAATGATTCTGTATTTTCTTTCATTTGATTCATATTATGATTCATAAGCCATTGTTGATTAGCTGAGCTCATTACACCTCTATCTGTTGGATTATCATTTGCAAAGGTAACTTCTAACTGATCATTTTCCATATAAATAAACCCTGTTAAGTTATCTTCTTTAATTTTGTGTGCAATATTTTGGCTATTGTTAAATGATTCAGTAGTGATATCTTGACCATGCAATTCGTTTACCAGTGATTGGGGGACGTCATGCAGCCCTACCTTGACGCCATTTGTATTATCTGAAACCGTAAATATATAATATAATAGCGTTAATATTAAAAGTGGTGCTACAAGGAGTAACATTAGCGTACGCACATCCCTAATCGTCTGTTTAAAAATACGCTTAGCAATATAAAAGGCATTCATATTTAATCCTCCATTTTCAAGAATACTTCTTCAATCGTATCTGCTTGATATTGATCTTTAATATGCTGTGGTGTACCCATAGCAATAATTTCGCCGTGGTTCATAAGTAAAAGTTTGTCACAGCGCGTTGCTTCATCCAATACATGTGTAGTGACAAGAATACTTTTTCCTTCTAATTTTGCTGCGTTTAAATCTTCCCATACGGCTTGCCTTAGTTTAGGATCGATGCCTACTGTCGGTTCATCTAGAATCAATATCTTAGGATTTTGTAAAAAACTAATAGCTAAAGACAACCTACGTTTCATTCCACCAGAATAGGTTGAAACTTTTTTATCTAATGACGCTTGTAATTTCACCATATCACTACATATTTTCACACGCGCTTTAATGTCTTTTCTTTTTTTGATATAAATACTACCAAAGAATTCCAAATTCTCTCTTCCAGTTAAGTCTTCATAAAGCGCATCACTTTGTGCCATATAACCAATATCCATTAAAGTTTTCCTGTTTGGCATTTCAACACCATCTATTGTCACTCCGCCGCCATCTAGGTTTTCCATGCCCAACATACACTGAATTAAAGTTGTTTTACCAGTCCCAGATGGACCAATCAAACCAACAATTTCACCCTTTTCAAATGAAATATTTATATCTTTGAGCACTTTTTTATCACCAAAATTTTTACTTACGTGATTCACTTCAATCATCATCAACACCCCACTTCTTTCTTAGTGAGTAAACGCTCACTTTGAAAGCATCTTACCTCTTTTTTTACAAAGTGTCAAAATAGCAATGTTTTTCATGACGAATTTAGCATTGACTTTGACAATCAACGATATAATTGTTATTTTTAGATAGAACGGTCATTCTACTAAGAAAGTGTGAGATTATTGTCACAAAAAAGGCAAGATATATTATCAACTGCTGAACGTTTGTTTTATGAATATGGGTTTCGTGGCGTAGGCTTAAAACAAATTATTCAAGAAGCTAATGTCGCCACTATGACTTTATATAATCACTTTGATTCTAAGGACAATTTAGTCGAAGCAGTATTAAAACAACGTGAAGCTAGATATTGGTACTATTTAGACAGTTACGTAGAGAAGCAACCAAATCAGCCTTTTATCTCAGCAGTGAAAGCACATTGCGAATGGCTCAACGACCATTCATATAAGGGTGATATGTTTATGAGAGCGATTGAAGATTATGTATACACAGATAATGAAATCGAAAACATAGCTCGAGGGCATAAACAACGTTTATTAAATTATTTAGAAAAACTTGCGAATGATGCAGGCATCGTTAACGGTTTAGATCTAGCAATTCAATTTACACTATTACTTGAGGGCACAACGTCCATGACAGCCTTACTTGGCTCTAAAAAAGCAACATCACATGCTATAACAATGGCTGATTTATTACTTAACGAGGCTCATAAAGGCGTTTAATTTTTAAACGAGATCGAGAATAATTTATTTTATAACTCATCTCGTATTTTTTAAACCGGAAAATAGAATGAACATTCTATCTAATAAAGGAGGAATTTGTAATGAAGTTTTCTAAACTTGTGTTCCCTGGTATCGCTATGATAGCGACAACATATGGTTTAGGCCGTTTTAGTTTTGGGTTATTTCTACCAGAAGTCACTAATGATTTACATTTAACTGCTTCACAATCTGGTGTTATTTCATCTTTATTTTATTTAGCCTATTGTTTTACTATTATTTATTCTACGCTACAAACAGATAAAATTGGCCCTAAACGTATGATTATGCTTGCCGGTTTTTCTGTATTGATTGGTTTGGTCGGTATTGGATTTTCACCGAACGCAATCATTCTATCCATCGGCGTTATTTTTGCAGGTGCAAGTACAGGATTAATTTCCCCACCTTATGGTTATACCATTTCTTTATGGATTAAAGTCCATGAACAAGGGAAAGCGAATACTTGGATTAATTCAGGTACAAGTATTGGTTTGATGTTCACTGGTATTACAGCAATGTTTGCTTTTATAGATTGGAGACAAACTTACTTTGTTTACGCAATATTAGCGCTCGCTGTTTTAATTTGGAACTACCTTATTATTCCTTCATTGAAAGAAGATATAAATATTCATACCGGTTCATTTAATATACGGGATATATCAGCTAGTACACGTATCGTGATAACCTCCACGTTGTTAGGAATTTCAACAGCTACTTTTTGGACATTTTCTAAATCATTTGTGCAAAATACAGGAAATTATTCTGATTTCGCCCTTTCTATCTTTTGGATTCTAATTGGATTATTTGGCATGATAGGTGGTATATCTGGCGCAATAATTGATAAACGAGGTCTTCATTATGCGTTTAATTTAGGTGTCATTGCACTCGCAATTGCAACGATTGCGCTTGCTTTCACTCCAAACATTTGGTTAATTCCATTTGTATCTGCCTCTTTATTTGGAATGAGCTATATATTCTTAACGGGTGTACTTCTAGTTTGGGGTATTAAAATATTTGTTAAAAACGCTTCTCTTGGTATAGGTATCCCTTTTTTAATGTTAGCTGTTGGACAAGTTATTGGTGCCTCATTGGCAGGGTTATTAATTGATGCATTTAATTTTATGTATACTTTTATTATTTATGGTGTCATTGGATTTATTCCACTTTTCATTTATCCTAAAGTTAAATTAGAAGAAAACCAATTACCAAAAGGAGACTACAGCCAACTCCAACACCAAAACCCCGAAATTATAAACCATGAACATATAGAGGACAGTGAAACGCACCATACAGATCATCAATATTACTAATTAAGCATAACCCAGGAAATATTAATCAATAAATGGTTTTATGGGTCATAGATAACAATATTCTTATTCCAAGCAACGCGCCTTCATTTGAAATGAAGGCGTATGTTTATATTTGAAACGCTTGATGGATATGTTACTTAGTTTAGTTGCTTGCGCAAAACTACAATCCGATCCTATTACCTGTCAATTTTCCGCTTTTTATGAATTCTGACTTTATGATATTTAATCATTTTTTGTAACATACTTTGAAATAGGCCCAAAATAATTCTTACTTTTTCAGTAAGGATACTTGAAATAGAAGAAATCCTCTTGTATAGTGTTAATTATCAGAAAATTCAATTTTATAGGAGGACTTATATATGTCTCAAAATAATTGGCATTTAGACACTTTATCTATTCACGCTGGGCAAGAGGTAGATGACTTTTCAAAATCACGTGCAGTACCTATTTACCAGACTTCTAGTTATGTGTTTGATGATACAGAACATGCAAGAAAACTTTTTGCTTTAGAAGAACCAGGAAATATTTACACTAGAATTATGAATCCAACACAAAATGTTTTTGAGGAACGTATCGCCGCACTTGAAGGTGGTATTGGGGCTTTAGCTACCTCATCTGGCCAAGCCGCAATTCATTTAGCATTGCTCAACGTTGTAGAAAATGGTGATGAAATTGTCGCCTCTTCTAATCTATACGGCGGTACATATAACTTATTAAATGTCACTTTCAAAAAATTAGGGATTAAAGTACACTTCGTAGATCCTAGTAATCCAGATAATTTTAAATCGGCAATTACAGATAAAACTAAAGTTGTATATGCTGAAACAATTGGTAATCCTAGAATAGATGTTTTAGACATTGAGACAGTAGCTGATATCGCACATGCACATAACATTCCGTTAATTGTAGATAATACTTTCCCTACGCCATATTTATTACGTCCTTTTGAATATGGTGCAGATATCATTGTTCATTCTGCAACAAAATTTATAGGCGGTCACGGTACTTCAATTGGTGGCATTATTGTTGATAGTGGGAAGTTTAATTGGAACAATGGAAAATTCCCTGGTTTAGTTGAACCAGACCCAAGTTATCACGGTGTATCATATGCCAATGACGTGGGTGAAGCTGCTTATATCACAAAAGCACGTGTTCAATTATTACGCGATTTAGGTTCTGCAGTTTCGCCTTTTAATGTGCATGAATTTTTAATTGGTTTAGAAACATTACACCTTCGTCTCGAACGCCATTCAGAAAACGCACTTAAAGTAGCTCAATTTTTAGAAAACCATCCAAATGTCTCTTGGGTCAATTATCCTGGTTTAGAAAGCAATGCGTACCACGACCTCGCTCAAAAATATTTACCGAATGGTCAAGGCGCTATTTTAACATTTGGTGTAGATGGTTCTGTTGAAGATATTGCTAAATTTGTAGAATCTTTACATTTATTCTCTCATCTAGCAAATGTAGGAGATTCAAAATCATTAGTAATCCATCCGGCGAGCACTACACATTTACAGTTATCACCAGAAGAACAACAAGCTTCTGGAGTACTACCAGAATTAGTCAGACTGTCAGTAGGTACAGAAAATATTGATGATATCATTTCAGATCTTGAGCAAGGCTTATCAGAAGCTCTTGGAAAATAATTTTTTAAGTATGCTAATATTTAAAATAAATAGTGTTTAAATGAGGCGAGACATCAATGATGTCTCGCTCTCTTTTAGTATAAAGGCAGTATTTGTAAAGTATCGCCTTTAAATAACTACGTTTAAAGCGCTATTTTTCAAATTATTAGAACAGCCGTGTTTATGCATGAGCATATGCGCATGTTACCCATTTGCCATTATAGTTCTTATACAAAACTGCAACCCTTTCATTTTTTTCCTTATACGTGCGTGACAAGGGACTCTTTTCGAGAAATATTATGGCTATCCCACCTTTTAAGACGTCCTGGTAATCTAACCTCACACAAACCGAAGACTACTGGCAGCGTAATATTTCTTATGTATATATTTTCTGGTTTCTGAAAATTTCTCTTTGAAATTACATATTAATATTGCGATAATAACTATAATTATTTAATGAGTTGGAGGTGCCGTTTGGATAACTATAAAGATAAAGCAACCATGAATGTGATATTACTTGCAGGCAAAATCTTGTTATCTTCTGGAGCAGAGATCGCTCGTATAGAAGATACGATGAGACGTATAGCAATTTGTATGGGTTACTATAACAGTCAAGGATATGTAATTAACGTATTTATTAACTTTTCATTAAGTGAAGCACATGATACTCGCATTTTACGTATTGATAAGAACAGCACTAACTTACTTAAAATATTTCAAGTCAATGCCATTTCACGTAAACTTACAGGCAATCAACTTTCTATCGAAGAAGCGTTTCACTCACTTCAACATATTGATAGATCCAATTTAAGCATTCCTCTATGGAAAAAAGTCATTGCTGCAGGTATTATTTCATTAAGTTTTTTATACTTACAAGGTGGCACGTGGGCTGATGCGCTTACAACCATTGTTGCTGGTGCAGTAGGATTTTTGATAGTCGAATATATGCAAAGTAAATCTTTAACGATGTTTATACCTGAATTTATAGGTTCCTTTATTTTAGGGACGATAGTTATATTTGGCTCTGAATTATTTCATGTGAAGCAATCATTTGGCCCAGCTATGATTGCTTCTGTTATGCCCATCGTACCAGGCGTACTGATAACTACTGCTATTCAAGATTTATTTAGTAGGCATATGTTAATGTTTACTGCAAAATTCTTAGAAGCGTTAGTGATTGCTTTTGCAATTGGCTCTGGCATTGCAATCGCTTATTCCATTTTTTAAGGAGGCCGTATTTTGACGATTTTATTCACATTTTTATGTAGTTTTAGCGCATCCTATTTCTTTAATGTCATATACGACGCGCCTAAAAAATTATTTATTCCTGCTGGCTTTGCTGGTTCAATGGGTTACTTTGTCAGTTATATTTTAGAACAATCATTCGAAATAGATGCTATATATTCAAGTTTAGTTGGTAGTTTAACTTTAGGATTAATTGCGCAAATGATGAGCCGGATTTTTAAAGCGCCTGTTGTACTTTTTATGATTCCAGGCATTATCCCTCTAGTGCCAGGTAGTATTGCTTTTAGGGCTACACAACAACTTGTCACTTTAAATTTTACAGATGCAACAAATACCTTTATAAGAGCTATTTTAATCGCTGGTTCTATTGCCTTAGGCTTATTGCTTTCTGATCAATTATCTAAAACTTTAAATATTAGAAAATACATTTCAATTAAGCGAAATAGGTTATAGTTTTAGCGATTCAATACCACTACGATTCAAAAAAGCGAGACCCCAAAACCTTAATTAAAAATCAGTTGGGTTCTCGCTATCTATATTTAATAATAAGCTTATTTCTTATTGCGGATTAACAAAATAAAGCCCTGTTAATACATTTACTTTTAAATCACTTACTTTAATGTGAAATGGTTTCTTTTGGATTAAATGGTGCTTTTGTGTATAATCTTCAATCATTTCTTTATATGGTAATACACTTTGAGTCACCCCGCCACCAAGCACAATATGATAAACATTAAATATGTTATATAAGTTATTGCACAATTGTTGCGTTAATAATAATACTTCATCCATCATCCTCGTGATATTTTCATCTGCTTTATTCATGAAAATATCGATAGCTTCTCTCGTACTCACCTTTCTTTCTAATATATCACTCGCTTTTCGACTAATAGCTAATCCTGAAAGTTCATTTTCAACACAACCAAATTGATGACAAACAGGACATTGATAATTGCTGTCATTTTTTATAATCGTATGGCCAATCTCACCAAAATTGCCATCAACACCTGTGATAAGCTGGCCATTTCTGATATATGCCATCCCAATGCCAGTGCTTATCGTTAAATAGATGATATCTTTGGTCTCCGATTTGATGTATTGATATTCAGCTAATATAGCAGCATCTGTATCGTTTACAAAATGAGGTGTAAATTCACTGTGTTGTTTTATGTAATCTCCTGCGTTGAAGCCAATATAATCTTGCAAATTGGGTGGATTTAAAAATAATCCCTTCGTATAGTCACACGGCCCTGGCATAGCGATATTTAATGTATTTTGATCGATGTTTTTATAATTTTCTTTATATTTATTTGCGATACTCATAATTTCCGAAAACTCTGCTTCTGGATCATTTATATAAGTATCGAATTTTTGGCTTTCAATCACTGCTAAATGTTCATCTATAATTCCAACAATTGTTTTGGTACCACCTATATCTGTACAAATTTTTAACATTCAGAACAACTCCATCATTCATTTTATAATTTTAATTATGAATAAATAGAGGTGGAGTTAAAACTAATTTGCCTTAAACTAAATCAGTCTTTCCCACCTCTTCATTTTATACGTAACTTATAATCATTGTCATTTCACCGTTAAATATTATGGCTTGATCTGTTGCTGTTAAGATAAAATGGGTCCCCTTTTCTAAAGTATAAACGTCGTTATTGATACTTATCTCACCGTTTCCGTCCACAATTGATACAAGGCAATACGTGTTAGGCTTTTCATAAGTCAACTTACCGTTCATTACCCAACGCTCAACAGTAAAGAAACTGTTCGAAACAAATTGCGTGTAATTTTGACCTTGAATCACTTCGTGTTTAGGCGTTGTGTTAGGCGAATTAGTTGAAAGATTAATCACTGATTTACTTTGTTCTAAATGTAAATCACGTTTATTACCTGCTTTATCTGTACGATCATAATCATATATTCTATATGTTGTATCCGAAGATTGCTGCGTTTCTAATATTAAGATACCTTCTCCAATGGCATGAACTGTACCAGCAGGCACATAGAAAAAATCTCCTGGTTTGACTTTAACTCTATTAAACAACGCATCAAACTGTTGGTGGTCTATCATTTCATCTAATTCCTCTTGGTCTTTCGCATGAACACCGTAAATAATTTCAGCATCTTCTTTAGCATCTAATATATACCAGCATTCCGTCTTACCATATTCACCTTCATATTTTTGTGCGTAAGTATCATCTGGATGAACTTGTACTGATAATTTATCATTTGCATCTAATATTTTGGTTAACAATGGAAACTTTGCATCTCCTGATACACCAAATAACGATTTATCTTCATCCCATACTGCTTCTAACGTCTTCCCTTTATGTTTTCCATTTTCTATTATATTCGTACCATTTGGATGTGCCGAAATCGCCCAACACTCTCCTGTATTCTCATAGGGGATGTGATAATTGAATGCTTTTAGAGCTGTCCCACCCCATATGCGTTCTTGAAATACTGGTTTTAAAAATAATGGCATGTCAATGAACCTCCATCTAAATATCTTTTAATATATTATAAATCTGTTCCTTACGTGTCGCATTTATTAAACTCTGACGAATGTCATCGTCCATTAAGGCTCTTGATAGTCTTTGTAATAATTTTAAGTGTGTGTCACTACTATCACTTGGGACAGTGATTAAAAATATCATTTGTGGTGATGTACCATCTAAACTTTCCCACTCTACACCTTGCTTATTGTTCATCACTGCTACAATAGGTGCTTTAACCGCATCTGACTTGGCATGAGGAATCGCTACATTCATACCAATAGCTGTTGTTGATTCTGATTCTCGTTTTAAAACATCTGTTTTTAATTGTGCTTTATCAGTTATATAACCATGTTCATTTAAATTTTCTATCAGTTGATCAATCGCTTCGTCTCTAGACAATGATTGTTCAGAAATATGAATTACTTTTTCATTAAAGACGCTATTGGCTTCTGATGTTTGCTCCTCTTCTTCTAACTTGTCATCCTCTTTACCTTGAGTTGTTTTATCAGGACTAGCCATGCTTGTTTCTACATTATCAGCCTCAACTGCAAGTGTTGGTGTTTTTCTTCTTAAAATTAAAACTACACTCATTGTAACAATACTACCAATGATTACTGCGATAAAGAACCATAATATTTGATCGATGCCTCCTAAAACTGCAACGATCGGGCCACCGTGTGCCACTCTATCACCTACGCCGCCAATGGCAGCAACTACAGCAGCAACCATAGCACCAATCATATTGGCAGGTATCATTCTAAATGGGTCTTGTGCAGCAAAGGGAATTGCGCCTTCCGTAATACCAAATAATCCCATTGTAAATGAAGCTTTCCCCATTTCTATTTCACCTTGATTGAACTTATGTTTATTTACAAATGTAGCAAGTCCCAGACCAAGGGGCGGCGTACATACCGCTACTGCAACCATTCCCATAACTGCATAATTTCCTTCTGCAATTAAAGCTGAGCCAAATAAAAATGCTACTTTGTTGACTGGGCCGCCCATATCAAAGGCAATCATAGCACCAACAATTAAAGCTAAAATAACAATATTAGTTCCTTGCATACTTTTCAACCAAGTAGTCAGTCCTTCAAAAATACTTGCAATCGGCGCACCAATTAAGAAAATAAAAATCAGTCCGACAATTAATGACGAAATAATAGGTATGATAATGATAGGCATAATCGGCGCCATCGCTTTAGGTACTTTAATATTTTTAACCCACTTCGCAATATAACCTGCAATAAAACCAGCAACGATACCTCCCAAGAAGCCTGCACCTGCATCACTACCATAAAAACTACCATCTGCAGCAATCGCACCACCGATCATACCAGGCACTAAACCAGGCTTATCCGCAATACTAACCGCGATATAGCCTGCTAATATAGGAACCATAAAGCTAAATGCTAAGTTACCAATATTTTCAATAGATTTCCAAAATGAATCTTCTGGTATCACTAAACCTTTAGATGTTGCTTCTCCGCCTAACGTTAATGCAATAGCCATTAACAATCCACCTACTACGATGAAAGGCACCATAAAAGAGACACCATTCATTAAATGTTGATAAAACATTTGCATGCCGCTTTTTTGTTCTTCATCTTCTTGATTCGTGTTCCCACTACGATCATGATGAATATGTCCATCTCTATCAATTATACGTTGGATTAATTCTTTTGGCTTATGAATACCTTCTCTCACGCTTTCGTTGATAATTAATTTCCCGTCAAAACGTGATAAATCCACTTGGCGATCTGCCGCTATAATAATACCATCCGCTTCTTTTATTTCTTTTGCTGTTAAAACATTTTCGGCCCCAACGCCGCCTTGGGTCTCTACTTTTATATTGACGCCCATCTCTTCAGCAGCCTGTTCTAGTTTTTCTTGCGCCATATAAGTATGCGCTATGCCGTTTGGACACGATGTAATTGCTAAAATTTTCATAATGTCATCCTCCTTACACCTCATTGTAAACGCTTGCTTATATAGATAAAAAAGCATAATTGCCGTTGCTAGTGGCAATTATGCTTTAATTAATTTTATAATATGTTGTTTTAACTTTTGTGTTTCCATCGTCATTATTTGATCGACATCATGTTCACTTAATTTCGCAATGAGGTGTATTAATTTTTTCATAACAGGCGCATCGTTTTCTGTTATTACTAAAAAGAATACTAATTTAACTTTATGTTGTTTCCATATAAATCCTTGAGGGTTTTTGAATATCAGCACATGAGACTTCATAACTTCTTTTGGATTACCATGTGGGATGCTGATGCCATTACCAATATATGTAGAAGAAAATTGTTCGCGTTCTATTGCGCTCTGCATATAAGTTTCAGTAATCGCATATTGTTGCGTTAAAAATTCCTGAGCCTTTTCAAAAACATGTGAGGCAGCAACTTCACTTGTAATCGTCTGAACATCAAATTGAATATCAGATATTTCACTTTGCTTTAATACAGGATTTCGCTTGTGATTTATAAACGTTTTAATTTCGTTGACGTCACCATCAGAAAGTAACGGAGACACTTCAATTACTTTTAGTGTGTCTGGTAAATTCGTAGTATCTATTGGATGCGTTGTGATAAGTGCATCTATATTTGAAAAATCGTATGTTGCTAGTAACTCCAATCTTAAAGTATCAATAATTTTAATATGATCATCCAGGTTTGCAATCTTCGCTTCTAACAAACTAGATATACCTAATCCGTAATAACATGTAATTACAATATTAATTTCCTCTCTATTATTCCGATCAATAGAGGATTGAAAATGTAAAGCTAAAAAAGCAATTTCATCTTCGACCAAGCTTAATTTTGAATCTTTTTCAAGGTGATAGACTGTTTCATACAAAGCATTAAAAACAAATGGATAATATTTCTTTATTTCGTCCGTTAATGGGTTGTTGATATATACATTTTTAACAATACGCAAGTAAGTTCTGCTGAAATGTGCATAAACATTTTCTCTTAATATGTCATCGTTTGTAAAGTTAATACCGATATGCTGCTCCATTTGATAAATCATACGATCAATATAACTTTCAACAAAAATGGTTTCTAAACCTAAATCATATTTATTAAAATAATAGCTAATAAAAAATGAAAACAATTGGGCAGTTTCATTAGATAAACGATAGGCTAATTTATAATTGATATCTTTGATACATTGTTCAGCTATTTCTTGCGCCTCTTCATTTACAACCCACGATGTTTCACTTGCCCTTTCTCTTTTTATAATAATAATCAAATGAATGAGCAATTGCTCAATGCGTAAATCAGAAGTCTGAATATCATGTTGCTTTAAAGTTGCTTTAATAATATGGAATATTGTTTTAATATGTGCTTGTGGCATTTCATTAAATATAAGTGCTTCGACTGTTTTATTTTTCGTAGATAACTGATTCAAATGTAATATCGCATTTCTGACATCCATTTCGTTACCGATTATTGTAATACCTTTTTTCTTTTTAATATCTACTTCTATTCCAAATGAACGACACCATGCTTGTATTCTGTTCACATAATCATGAGCTTCTTTTTTGGTAATTGTAAATTCTGTTTCTATTTGTTCAATTGTAATAGGTTTTTGATACATCAATAGCTCATACCCAAGTTTCAATAATATCTCATTTTCCTGAGTCAAAAATGTCTGAATCAACGTTTCTAATGTTTCCTCGCTATAACGATTATAATTGATTTTATATCCTTTTCCTTTAACGCTTGTAATCAAACTATTGATAATTTCACTATTGATGTATTGTATATCGTTTCTCACAGTTCTATTAGAAACATTTAAATAACTTGCAATCTCATCCCCACTTAGATAATAATTTTTGTTACTCATAAACAACTGTATAAGTTTTGTATGTCTTTTTAACATATATACACCACACTTTTCTTTTACTACCTACGTCTTCTGTAGTGATTATCCCTTATAATATCAAGTCAATTGTAGTCATAACTTATCATTTAAGCAAGATATCTTGATATAATTTGGTTTTTAATGATGTATATAAAGACGGGAATATAACATTAAATTTAACGTTATATTCCCGCCCTATAAAAACATATCTTGTTATCGTACGAAACAAGACATTTTTTAAACTATGCTTTCTTTCTACGTACTATAATTACGTCTTCAAAAATTATTCACTTGCTTTAGCAATGGTTTGTTGAATGTATTGATGTGCTTCAGTTAGTTGTTCAAGTTCTACATCACTCAACTGAACTTCAAAACGTTGCTGAATACCATCACGAGTTACTAAAGTGGGTAAACTAAAGGCGCTTTCTGCCAATCCATATTCATTGCTAATTGAAGTTAATGGCATAATTGTTTTTTGGTTTAAATATATGGATTGAATAACATAATTGACTACTTTAGCAATCGCCGCATTCGTCCATCCTTTTTGATAAAAAACATCCATAGATACCTTATCAATAATTTCAATGATTTTCTCTTTATCAATGGGCGGTATACCAGCCAATTTTTCAAACTCATGTAGTTCCATGCCATGCACCCTTACTTTACTCCATACTGGTACTGCGTGTACACCATGTTCGCCAATTACAAAAGCTTCAATATTTTTAGGGTCTACTTGATAATATTTTGATATTAACGTTTTAAAACGTGACGTTTCTAAAGCTGTTCCTGTCCCGATTATCTTATGTGTTGGATAATCTACTTGATTGCTTAAATAAGTCATTGTATCTACTGGGTTAGAAACTAAAATAATAATCGCGTCTTGTGTTACTTGACTAATTTGTTCCATGACTGCTTTTATCATTTTACGGTTTCCTTGCGCCAAAGCAACACGGTCACCTACTTCAGGATCAGTCGGTACACTTGATGTGACTACAATAAATGCCGCGTCAGCTAATGTTTCATATCCTCCGGTATGTATGTCAATATGATTGGAATTAGGTAAACCTTGTATATGTTCGTGGTCCAACGCTTCTCCACTCGCTCTTTGTTCATTTGTATCAATTAATACAATTTCTGAAAAAATATTTAAACTCTGCACATCTGTTAAAACTTGACTTCCAACTCTACCAAGTCCAATGATGCCTAATTTTGTCATATATCCTTGCCCCCTATGTCTTTATATCATATATTAATTATCTCACTCTTTGGTTATTTTTCATACGGAACCACATCTTGGTTATACTCTTTTTCAATAAATTGCTTCATATCGTCAGACTGTAAAATTTTCAATAATGTTTGATATTCCTCATCATCTTTATGACCTTTTTGAACTGCAATAATATTTGCAAATGGAGATGATTTCCCTTCAATTGCGATGGCATCTTTATGCGGTGTTAAACCGTTATCAATAGCATAATTCGAGTTCATAATAACAGCTGCGCCTTCTTTGCTCTTATATGTTTTAGGTAAAAATTCTGCGCCTTGCTTATTATTAAATTTAAGGTTCTTTTTATTCTCTACAATATCATCGAATTTAGCGTCTTCAATGTTGACGCCTTTTTTAATTTTAATTAATCCTTTATCTACGAAAAAAGATAAGAAACGCCCTTCTTCTGCCGGATTATTCGAAACATAAATCGTAGACCCATTAGGAATATCTTTGATATCTTTATACTTTTTACTATAAACTCCCATTGGCGTCGTAAATACTTTTCCCACTTCTTCTATATTATAATTGTGATCATTTTTCTCCGCTTTTAAATAAGGGACATGTTGGAAAAAGTTCGCATCTACGTCGCCTTTATCTAAAAGTTTATTAGGTACTTTATAATCATTAACCACTTTAATTTCCAAATCATAACCTTCTTTTTTCATTTCATCTTTAGCATGTTTTAATACTTCTCCATGCGGTGCTGGTGATGTGGCGATTGTAACTTTTTTATTTTCTTTACCATTGGATGAACTACACGCTACGAGTATTATTGTAAAAAACACTAATATAGCTAAGCTGATTAACTTTTTCATAACATCTCTCCTTAATATGTTTTAAAACAAAATGAACTCATATGTAAAAAAATACTTCCTCTTAAATAAGAGAAAGTATCCACCTTCTCTCATCTCCGAAAGTAAACATTACTTCCTGTGAATTAGCACCATTTCATTAAACGATGGTTGCTGGGTTTCATCGGGCACGTCCCTCCACCACTCTTGATAAGAGTCAAAACTATGTATTTGAATTGTATTAATCCTAGCATTATACTCATATTTAGTCAATTAAATTTTAGAAAATTCTAATTATTAACCATTTTAAATAAATGGATAGAAATTGTTCCATGTGAAACGGATATATCTACATGATTAGTAATAAATAAATCCATTCAAATTATGTAAAATAATGCTAACTAGTAGGATTTTGGCGGTTTTTCATTAAATATAAACAAACCTGTGGCCACCATAATTTATATGATCATTTTAAATATGAGCTATTGATTGATGTTTAATAATAAATCACTTCGCAATCTTGTATGCGTAACTTTAAAGGAATAGTGGTATATAAATAGCAATATTTATTCATTAGAAAAACAAGGAGTGTTTAAGATGCGTATTTTAATCTTGGGAGCAGGCGGCATAGGAGGATACTTTGGTGGTCGTTTAGTAGAAAGCGGTAAAAATGTCACTTTCTTAGTAAGACCGAAACGAAAATCCTATTTAGAAAGAAATGGTTTGGTGATTCATAGTGACAATGGAGATTATAGCTTTAATCCACAGTTGATGACTAAAGAAGCAGAAACGGAACCTTTTGATGTTATCCTGTTGTCTTCAAAATCGTATCATCTTGACCAAGCGATTGAGGACTTAAAACCATTTGTACACGAACAAACTGTGATTATCCCATTACTTAATGGTGTCGCACATATTCCAAAGTTACAATCTATTTTTGGAAAAAATAAAATTATGGGCGGGTATTGCATCATTGAAACTGCCTTAAATACAACTGGTGAAGTCGTACAAACAAGCGATTTTGACAAACTTTTCTTTGGAGAATTGGATGGTACAGTTAGTGATAGAGCTAAACTAATAGAGCAATCTTTTTCCGGTTCCAAATCCGACTTTATGTTAAGTTCTGATATTAACCGTGGTATATGGCAAAAATATTTAATGATCACTGTTTTATCTAGCGTCACAACAATGATGCATGCACCAATCGGTCCTATACGCGACAGTAAAGGTGGCGTGGATTTCGTCCGATCTTTATATGAAGAAGTTGCATCTATTATACGAACTCATAAAGCACCACTGGATGACAATATCGTTGAAAAATATATGAAGGGGTTAACTCAGTTATCTTACCATTTCAAAACTTCTATGCAACGCGACATGGAAAAAGGATTGAATATCGAAGCTGACCATTTACAAGGTTATTTATTAAATCTAGCGAAACAGTATCAACTAAATGCGCCACTACTATATGCTTCATATCAAAACCACAAGGTATATAAAGAAATGATTCAATAATCAATACAAAATGGAGAGACTTGTAAATGACATTCAATATGCAATCACACCCTTTTGATAACGCAACATACTTAAACCAACAAGAAACAGGTGTTTATTTCGGACACACGTCTGCCAATTATGCGAATATGATCGGCCCATTTGGTGGCGTTATTGCTTCAACATTATTACGCTCTATCTTAGAACACCCCGATTGTATTGGAAGCCCTGTTTCACTCACGGTCAACTATGCTGCACCTGTCAAAGATAAAGATTTTAAAATAATAGCAAAACCAACAAGAACAAATCGCTCAACCCAACACTGGTACGTAGAACTCTTGCAAAATGAACAAACAGTTATATCAAGTACTGCCGTGACTGCACTCAAAAGGAACACTTGGTCTTCTACAGAATTAGCAATGCCAGAAGCGCCTCCATTCAAAGAAGTTCCCAAATTACCAATGATAGATGTACCGCCATGGGTACAAAATTATGATATTAGAATCATTAAAGGTGCGCCTCGTGCCTTTACAAACGACAGCGTTACAGATTCTGTTACATTGCAATGGATAGAAGACATGCCAAAGAGAAAATTAGATTACCTATCACTCACATCCATTTGCGATGCTTTTTTCCCTAGAATATACGTCCGTCGCGAACCTTTCGTTCCGATTGGGACAGTATCATTAACAATCTATTTTCACATAGATGCATCAACTTTAGGCAAAGAGAGAGCGCAACCTGTGCTAGGACACACCCGTGCAATTAATTTTAATGAGGGTTTCTACGATCAAACCGGTGAAATTTGGAGTTCTAATGGGGTATTATTAGCTACAACAACTCAGCTTGTTTATTATAAAGCATGAATGTAAATTGGCATTAAAAAGGACGCGTCTATGAAATCATTTTAGAAAAATATGATTTCTGACTCGTCCCTTGTTTTATTTATGATTGCTGTTCGTTTGCTTCTTTTTGATTTGTACGTTTTTGTAACATGATTGATACAGCTGCAACAATAATAATTAAGATAATGATGCCGATAATCCCTAAGTATTTAGCGATGTTTCCTAATACAACACCTACTACTAAGAAGTCTGTATCAGAGAATGTCGTAGCAGCGCCACCTAATTCACCTAAAAACGGTAGGAATAAAAGTGGCAAGAAAGTAATTAAAAGACCATTTAATGCTGAACCAGCAACTGCGCCTTTTATGCCTCCTCTTGCGTTACCAAATACACCGGCCGTAGCGCCTAAGAAAAAGTGTGCTACTACACCTGGTAAGATAACCACGCCACCGAATAAGAATAATATAAACATGCCAATAACGCCTACAATAAAGCTTACAAAAAAGCCTATTAACACAGCGTTTTGTGCATAAGGAAAGACAATCGGGCAGTCTAATGCTGGTTTGGTGTTAGGAACTAATTTTTCAGAGATGCCTTTAAATGCAGGTACAATTTCTGCAAGAATTAAGCGAACCCCAGTTAAGATAATAAACACACCTGCTGCAAAAGTAACACCTTGGATAAGTGAAAATACAATAAAGTTCTGTCCGTCGCTAATTTCTGCATGTACATAACTTGGTGTAGCAAATAACGCTGCTACAAAATAAAGTAATGTCATTGTTAACGAAATACTAATCGTACTTTCTCTTAAGAAACTCAATCCTTTCGGAAAATTGATATCTTCCGTAGATTTAGACTTTCCTTTAAATAACTTTCCTATTTCGCCCGCAGCCCAGTAACTCATCGTACCGAAATGCCCTAACGCGACTTGGTTATTGCCAGTAATTTTTTTCATTGTCGGTTGTGCTAACGCAGGTAATAATGCCATTATCAAACCTAAAATCACTGCACCAATAATCACAGTCAATGTACCTGTTATATGACCAACTGACAATAATATGGCTAAAAATGCAGCCATATAAAATGTATGATGGCCTGTTAAAAATATATATTTCAAATTTGTAATACGTGCAATAATAATATTTACAATCATACCAAAGACCATAATTAATGCTGCAGTCGTGCCATATTGTTCTAAAGCAATTGAAATGATAGCTTCATTATTCGGTACAACGCCTTGTACACCAAATGCATGTTGGAAAATTTTACCAAATGGTTCTAACGATTGCGTCACCACATTGGCACCTGCACTCAAGACTAAAAATCCTAAAATCGTTTTTATTGTACCTGAAGTAATATCAGTGGCTGATTTTTTTTGGACAATCAATCCAATAAAAGCGATTAAGGCTACTAATATCGCTGGTTGGCTTAACACATCAACGATAAAATCAAGTATTGGCTTCATCGTATTACCTCCTTACTGAATATTAAAGTACGTTTAGATCAGTTAATTTTTCATCTAATTTTTGTTGTAGTTCTTCTTTGTCTAATATGTTATCTAGTACAATCACGTCGCCTAGTTTTTGTGTATTTTCTTCTAAATCTCTACCGCATATAAATAAATCTGCCATATCTGGACTGGCGCTCATAACATCGCTATGTTCTACTTTAATATCTGATGGCGCATTTAAATTTTTCAATGCCTCTTGCGCATTCATCTCTACCATAAAACTACTTCCTAAACCGTGACCACACACTACTAAAATTTTCATTTTCATCATTCTCCTTTAAATATATTTATAATTTCAACCGGCGTTTGTGCTTTTAACAATACCGAAACGGTCTCTTGATCGCCTAAAGTCGTTGCTAAATGCCTTAGTATTTCTAAATGCCCTTCATTATCTACAGCGCTTAAAACAAAAATTAACGAAGCATAATGCCCTTCTTCTGAAAAGTTAATATGCTGATTTAATTTCAACAAACTTAAACCTATCTTTTTTACATTGTCATTAGGTCGTGCATGTGCGATAGCTATTTCAGGTGCAATGACAATATATGGCCCTAGCTTTTCTACGCTATGAACCATTTCGTCAATATAATCTTGTTTAAAATAATCTTGCTCTTGTAAAGGACGAGCTGCAACACGAATCGCTTCACGCCAGTTTTCCACTTTATCAAGCACTTGCACTTTATCAGTTGATAAAATTTCTAATGTCATTTTTTCCTCCTTAATGTTGACTCACCTCATTGATACAATGCATGATTTCATTCATATCTCCTAAAAACAGTTTGTTTCTATACTGTTCGTCCATCACTAATTCACTAAATTGTCTTAACGCGTTCAAATGGATTTGGGGTTGTGCTGTTGCTAATGTCACTATGATAAAAACAGGATCATATTGGTTATGTTCAAAATGAATACCACCTTTGTAATGTACAATGCTAAACCCTACTGAACCTTTAACATGCGTTGGTTTAGCGTGTAATAACGCGATATGCGGGCTAATAACCATATAGGGCCCGAACGCATCGAGTTGTTCAATAATTTCTTCTGCATAAATATCATCTACAATTTGATCATCAACTAACGCTCCAACGCTTTGCTTAATAGCTTCATTTCTAGAAAGTGAAGGCTGGCATGTTAAAATCCTATTTTCTGGTAAAACGTCTTGCAATGTTGGTCCTAATCCCTTGATATCATTAACGTATTTTTCTCTTGAAATATTAATAATATCGTTCATTTGCTTTCGATCGTTTTTATCTAAAAATGGCGAAACATGAAGTACAGGTATCGATTCATGTTCAAATGGCACGGTTGAAATAATGTAATCGACGCCTTCATGTTTCAATAGGGTTTCGTTAATTTCATATATTGAATAAGCGTCTACAATTTCTAGTTCAGGGTAGATATGCCGTATCCTGCTTTTCAATAATTGCGATGTCCCTACACCAGATCCACAGAGGAGCACTACTTTTATAGCATTTGTTGTAATCGCTGAAATACGTTCAATAGCTGATGCAAAATGCAGCGTAATATATGCCAATTCATCTCTGTTAAAACAAATTTGATAATTCTCTTCAATCCCCCAAATATGATGTTGCAATCTCTCAATCATGTGATGGTACTGTTTGTGTATTTCATCTGTTAGTGGGTTTTTATGTGTCATGTCAAATTTCAATCGATGAATAGCTGGTCTCAAATGAACAATCAATCCATTTAATAATTTGCTATCATTCAATAAATCTAGTCCTAAATCAGCACTGATCCGTTCAATCAATTGTTCCGTCAAAATTTCTAAATCATCTACGTCTTCACTTGCATAGTTCATTTCTGACGTTTTAGCACCTAATAAATGCAACGTGATAAAACCTGCTTCACTTTTCGGAAAATGTATTTCAAATTTTTCCTCTAAAGATGCTTTTATCAATATTGCCACACGAAATTGGTCTGTTTTTGCTAATTTTTCATATTCTACTTCGGGAATTTCAAAAACAAACTTTTCTTTAGCACGATGTATCGCAATTAATATGTGATAAATCAAACCATCTATTGCGCTTTGAACTAATTGATAATTTGCTTCAAATAACACTGACGTTACAGCCAATCGAATATCTTCTAGTTCTTTATTAGAAAAGAGTTTATGTCCTATTTGATGTGTATGATTTTGAAAATATTCGTGTACACATGACGCATATGCCTTGCGGTAATGTGTTTCTTCACCTTCTATAATAAATCCTTTGTTTTTGATATATGTTAACTTCAAATTATATGAGGCTAACCAGATTTGTACACTTTTTAAATCATCTACAATTGTTCTACGTGTGACTGAAACCATGTTAGCTAATGATTGGGAAGATGTCGGAATATTAGACTCAAACAATTTCAGTATGATATAACGTATGCGCTCTTCTTTAGAATAATGAATTGAAGTCGCTGTATATCGATTAGTCATATCATTGAGTGGCATTGTAGTTTCAATCTTGATACCTGTATTTTTATTTCTAAAAATAGTTAAATCTAATTTCTGTGCCATACTTTCTATATATTCTAAATCATATTGTATTGTCCTTTCTGAAACATTAAATTGTGTAGCTAACTGATGAATAGGTATAAACGATTCACGTTCAAGTAAGAATGTTAATATATGATGCTGTCTCTTGCTTAACACACGAGCAACCTCCTTACATATATATTGTAACCGCTTACTATTAATGATAGGTGTGTAATCTCTTTCGTCTCGTAATCCGAAAAGTTGCACATCTATCACAAGCAGTTACTTTTTAAAATTATAAATTAATCATTAAATAATTTGTATATAAATTATGTTAGTAATACAAAAAGTGAGAACATGAGCATCTGATATAGAATATTATATTTAAAATAAAGTATTCATATATTAACAATTGTGGTTATTTAACCCTATTTAAAAATTAAAAAAACAGTAATGAAACTCAACGTCATATCTTGGTTTCATTACTGTTCTTAATAAAAAATATTTTCACTGATTTATTTCTTGATGTCACTATAATATTTTTATATCTATTAACGGTTAATTGACCTTGCAATCATTGATAGCGTATGTCTTTCACCCCGTAACGCTTTACTCAATTCAAATATATTCTCCACCGGTGCTAGTCCACAGGAACTACCATCACCAATGTGTTGGATATCTACACCACATATTTTATTTCTAATCGCAAAATCTCTAATTGTACTGGGATCAGCGCTTTCTTGACTTGTACCAATAGCTGACATCACAAGCCCACCATTACGATGTACGACTTTCACAATATCTTTAAGTTGCGTCTCGTCAAAACCTGGGACTGTACCAACTGCAGGTACAAGTATCATATCTGCCCCTGCTTCAATGAATTTTTCTACATATGTTTTTGTAATAACAGGTTCATCTACGCCAGAGCTATGCATTTTTCCAGCAATAATTAAACCTGAAAAATGTGCGCTTGTACTTTCAATTGCTTCTATAATTTTATCATTGGTTACTCCAGTTGCTGGATTGCCTGTCATACAAATAAAATTGACACCTAATTGTTCGAGCGCTCGAACTGTCTCAGAGCTTGCTTGACGCCCTAGTGCAATATCTAAGTGTGCCTCGGTCATATTTGCACGTTTATCAACTGGTTCTAAGTTCACCCCTACAGGTCTACCAACTAAATATCTCAATGTCTCTATCACGTGCGCCCCTTCACCAATGTTTTTTACTTTTGGATTAAATGCATCAAAACCATTTAATAAAATCAAATCTGCACCAAACGCACGGGCTAATTCAGCATTAGAAATATCTGGCACCATAGGCGTTTCAGTAACGATGTTTTCAGATAAAACGACACGTCCAGCGCTAGCTTTAATACTCTGCTTCAATTCTTTGCCTGTCATTTCAATGAGTTCTGATGCGTTGGCGCTCAATAATCTTTTTACCATATGATATCTACTCCTTGTATAAGCTGTTTTAGTTCCAACATGCTTTATAATTGAAATTCCAATTAATAAATATATTTCTTTTTACCTTTAAACTAAACGTGCTATATAGTTAATTATTTTACCATATACGCTATCGTCCGCTTATTTTAATTCTTTTTTAATAAAAAGCATTCTATATTCATTATCTGTTTTTAAAATTTTAAATTATTTAATTTTCAAAAACTGTAGCGTTTCATAAATATTAGTGTGATAATATATTTCAATATACATTACAAGGGGGAAGTTATATGCATTGTCCAAATTGCGGAAGTCCTATCGAAACATCAGATTTGTTTTGTGGGGAATGTGGGACAAAACTAACACAACAATCTAATAATACAAAGGTCAATTCGACTGCCACATCCCAACAAACACAGCATCATTCCATTTCAAAACAAGAAACGACACAACCTTCAGCTCAGTCAAATCATAAAAACGAAACATTTTCAACACACACAAATGTTATTTTAAATGAGTCAAAAAATTTCTTTTCAACTGCTTTCAGTCATCCAGATAAAGAACTTGCCAGCCCACACTATTTTTCTTATAAAACATTATTCAGTGTAATTATAGCTGGTTTTATATTGTCAATGATACTACTAGCCATTATTATCCCAGCTGAAATAGCATATATTATGAGCAGCAAAGCAAGTGTAGTTTTTAACATTACATTCTTCTTGCTCATAGCAATTACAGTGCTCTTTGGTATCACATTTGCTCTAATTAAAATTTTAAATATTAAAATAAGCCTACATAAAGCACTTTCAGATTTTGTATTAATAAACACCCTATCAGTGGTGATACTTTTACTAGGTTTACTATTTTCAGCAATCCATGTACCTAGTTTTGCAGTACTACTTATTATTATTTCTATATTATTTACTTTCATAGCACCAATATACTTAATTACCAAATATAGCCATAATCAGAGCATACGTATGCCAGTCATTTATTCTATGCTTATCTATATCGTTATCTTAGGCGTCATTTTACGCATCCTAGTCGAGGGTACTATTTCAAATACATTAAATGACTTAAGTTCATTTTTTAACACAGGTTACTAAGGAGGGAGTCAACCATGAAATATTGTAATAATTGTGGCGCAGAACTCAAACCAGGCCAACGCGTTTGTACACAATGTGGCACACCTGTCCAACAAAGATCAACACACCCAACACCACCAAAAAAATCAAAATTACCTATATATATCATCATTGTAGCCGTCATTGTTATTATAATTGCTTTATTTACTGCCTATAAAATCATCGATGCACAATTATCTCCAACTAAACAAGCAGAAGCAATTTCTAAAGATTTAAAAGACCAAGATACAGATAGCTTGGCCAATCATTTAACATCAAATGGAGATCCCATTTCTAAAGACGAAGCTAAAGCAATTTATAAATATATTGATGAAACAGATAGCGTTGATCGCGTTGCAGATGAATTACAAAATAGTGCTAAAAATGTAAAAAATCACAAACTAAATGATCATACAGTCACTGTAGGTGATACCTCCCTTATTAATATTACTCAAGATGATAAAAAATGGGGAATATTTAAAAATTACATTTTTAACGTAAGTACTGAACCGGTCTCTATTACATCAAATGAAAACAGTACACTTTCTTATAAACTTAACGGTGAAACAAAACAAGTTAAGTTAAAACAAGATAAAACAAAAACACTTGATGACTTCCCTATCGGTATATACGATTTAAAAGCAACACAAAACGTTGAGGATAAAAAATTCAAAGGCGTGGTTCATATCGATATGTCAGAAAGTAATAGTGCTGATCTACAATTCAAACAAAAACGTTTTACTGTAACTATTGATTCAACATACGCTAATTCAGATACACTCAAACTTTACATTAATGATAAAGAACAACCAAATTTTGATGAATTTGATTCAGAAACATATGGGCCATATGCACCAGATGAAAAAGTCGAAGTTTACGCTACAACAAAAGTTGAAGGTAAGCAATTCAAATCTAGTGTAGAAAACATTTCAAGTCCAAAAGAGGACGAAGATGAAATAGATGTTTCATTATCTTTTGATGACGACGCTATCAGTGATTACGAAGATAAAATTTTGGAAAAAGAGACTAACTCTGAGTCTGAAGATGACGATAGTGATTCTAGTTCTGAAGAGAAAGTAACACGTGAAAATGTTATAGATAAAGTAGAGTCTTATGAAGGGAGCGCATTAGATACAGATAATTATACTTATAAAGAACCTGAAAAAACGGAAGATGGCTGGGGATTCTCATTCACTGATAAAGACGGTGAATTAGCTGGTTCTTATACCATTGATGAAGATGGCTATGTTACCGAATATGATGAAGATGGAGAAGAAGTTGATTCAGGGTATTAAATCCTTTTATACAAGCTAGGGATAGAAATGAGCTACATCCAGTTAAGTAGACAACTCAATAGTTAAAATTGTATCTAGGCTGATTTCATATCATTTATGAGGTCAGCCATTTTTAACGTCATGCTTCCATTATTAAAGAAATATTAAAAAAATTAATGTTTAGACTACATTAGTGGGGTATACACAAAGTACGCAATATTATATTTAAAGAAAATTGAAGGTGAGACAATGAATGACAACCATTCTTTCAGTGATTATCCAAAAATCTTAAAAATTGAAGATGACGGAAAGATAATTGCCCTAGACAAAAATGGAAAAGTGAACACGGATTTAAATATTCACACTGTAAGTGATGAACAACAACAAGCTATTTTTGGAGATATATTATACCAGCCTTACCGTCGTATAACTAAAAGTAATCAGTTATATGATACGAATTCACAAAAAAGCCATAATCAAGAACCACATTATAATCAACAAGACCGTGAACGTGAATTATATTTATTAGATGAAAATAAAAAAGCTAAACGTAAAAACGTTTGGTTAGGTTTGGGGGTCATTGTCTTACTGATCGTTGTCATCATTTTTGCAGTTACCACGTATATAAACAGTGATAATAATGAACAACAGTCTACTAAACAGACAAGCGAGCAGCAGTCTGCTAATCAAAACCAATCAAATGATACTCAAGGTAGTAACGTCAATTTCCAACGCCAAAATAATGAAGTTAAGGAGGATATTCAATCATTAAAAGAGAACATTTCTAATTCTAACAATAACACCGATTCTAAGTTGCAAGCATTACAAGATAAAGTAGATAGTTTAAAACAAGAAGCAGATTCTAATAAAACAAATAATTTAGCAGAGAAATACCAAACTACCGTAGACGATTTAAAACAAGCCAAAAATGAAAAAGACAATGGTAACACTAATCAAATGCAAGCAGAGCTAGACAAAGCAAATCATAAATTAGACGATATAAAATCAAAGTTCTCTTCTTTATTCAATGACAAAGAAGATACAGATCGCACGAACAATAACGAAAGCTAAACGAACAATCTAACTTAAATTGAACACATATACAATTCAAGCTAATCTTTTTATATGCAACACCCATTATGTTTATTGCATACAAACGCGTCTCCATTTTGATTGGAGATGCGTTTTATTTTGATTATGTATATTTATTTACATGACATGTTCAAATCTATAACCTCCTCTTTATACTTCATTAACTACATGAAAAAAATTTTCAATGAGTGCTAATTAATCACCCCAAGCATTTATTTTTAGTATACAGCACACTGATTTTTAAAGGATTTTCCTCCCCTAAATGTTTATATTTAAATATTACAAAATTAGCAACTATCTTTTGTAAGCGTATACAAAACTGAATTTTCATGCTATTATCTTATAAAATTAAACAAAAGTTTATATTTTAAACTTAAGTTTAACTTTTACTTTATAGCAAAGGAGGTTCGTCATATGAATAAAAATGAACAAGCAGTTTTAGATCGCATTCAAGAAAACCCATTCATCTCACAACAAGAATTAGCACAATCTATTGGATTATCAAGGCCAGCCGTTGCAAATATTATTTCTGGCCTTATACGTAAAGAATATGTATTAGGAAAGGCCTACGTTCTAAACGAAGACTATCCTATTGTTTGTATCGGGGCTGCAAACTTAGATAGAAAATTCTACGTCCATACTGATTTGCAGTTAGAAACTTCTAATCCTGTAACCTCAACAAGATCCATAGGTGGTGTTGCAAGAAACATTGCAGAGAATTTAGGACGTATGGGAGAAACTGTTGCATTTTTGTCAGTAAGCGGAAACGATAGTGAGTGGGATATGATTCATAAATTGTCGAGTCCATTTATGAATTTAGATCATGTGCAACAAATCGAAAGCGCTAATACTGGTTCATATACTGCATTAATCAATAATGAAGGTAATATGGAATATGGTTTAGCAGATATGGAAGTCTATGATTATATTTCACCAGAATTTTTAATTAAGCGAACCCATTTATTAATTAAAGCAAAATGTATTATTGCAGATCTTAATATTTCAAAAAACGCAATGGATTTTCTATGTGCTTATTCAGAAAAGCATAATATTAAACTGATTATTATACCTGTGTCGTCTCCAAAAATGAAAAATATGCCTGATTCATTACATGCTATCGATTGGCTCATTATAAATAGAGATGAAACAGAAACTTATTTAAATATGGAAATCACTAATACAGATGATTTAAAAAATGCTGCTAAAAAATGGAATGACTTGGGCGTGACAAATGTCATTATTACTAATGGCATCAAAGAACTTATTTTTAGAAATCATACAGAAGAAGTCATTAAGTCTGTTATACCTTCTAACCATGTTGTTGATGTAACGGGAGCTGGAGACTCTTTCTCTAGTGCTGTGATATTCAGTTGGCTAAATGAACTAGATACTGAAAGCATACTAACAGCAGGAATGATTAATTCACGAAAAACAATTGAAACTGAATATACAGTGAGACAAAACTTAGATAAAAAACAATTATTTAGAGACCTGGAGGAATATAAAAATGAAACAATACATTGATTTTTCTAAAGAAGTGAAACAAGCTAAAGCAGAGAACAAACCCATTGTAGCATTAGAATCAACCATCATTTCACACGGTATGCCTTATCCACAGAATGTTGAAATGGCAACAAAGGTCGAAAATATTATACGCAAGAACGGTGCGATTCCAGCAACGATTGCATTAATCGACGGAAAAATTAAAATTGGTCTTGAAAAAGAGGAATTAGAGTTACTTGCAAACAGTGACAATGTTGCGAAAGTATCACGCCGCGATTTTACAGAAGTGCTTGCCACTAAACGCGTCGGCGCAACTACAGTTGCCTCAACGATGATGTGTGCTGATTTAGCAGCAATTCAATTCTTTGTTACTGGCGGTATCGGAGGTGTACATAGAGGTGTTGAAAGCACTATGGATATTTCAGCTGATTTAGAAGAATTAAGTAAAACGAATGTCACAGTGATTTGTGCGGGCGCTAAATCTATTTTAGATTTGCCAAAAACAATGGAATATCTTGAAACTCAAGGCGTACCAGTAATTGGCTATAAAACTGATGAGTTGCCAGCATTCTTTACGAGAGAGAGCGGTATTAAATTGAACAGCTCATCTGAAAATCCAGAAGATATTGCACGTATTTGTAAAGTTAAAAATGATTTAGATATTGAAGGTGGCGTAGTTATCGCTAACCCAGTACCTAAAGAAGATGAATTATCTAAATCATATATCGATAGTATCATTGAAGAAGCAGTTAAAGAAGCTGAAGCACTAGGTATTAGCGGCAAAGACTCTACGCCATTCTTACTCGGTAAAATCGTTGAAAAATCTGATGGTAAGAGTTTACACACAAATATTAAACTAGTTGAGAACAATGCGATACTAGGAGCTAAAATTGCAGTTGCTTTCAATCAAATGTAGGTGATCCTTATGTCAATCTTATTTGCCTTTACAGGTATAATTTTTGCATTATTTATCGCTTTTCTATTTAGTTACAATAGAAAAGCAATTGATTTTAAAAAACCACTCGTGATGTTAATCGTTCAAATCGTTATCGTGTTATTTATGATGAACACGAATATTGGTTTAACCATATTAACGGGGTTAGGTTCATTTTTTGAAGAATTAATTAATATTAGTAAAGCGGGCATCGACTTTGTATTCGGTGGTTTACAAAATAAAGGCGCTTCAACATTCTTTATTACAGTGTTATTACCTTTAGTATTTATTTCCGTGTTAATCGGAGTATTAAATTATTTTAAAATTCTTCCATTTATTATTAAATATGTAGGTATTATCATTAATAAAATCACACGCATGGGTCGTCTCGAAAGTTACTTTGCTATTTCAACTTCTATGCTAGGACAACCAGAAGTTTACCTAACAATCAAAGAAATGATTCCTAAATTATCTAAAGCTAAATTATATACGATTACAACTTCCGGTATGAGTGCTGTGAGCATGGCTATGTTAGGTTCGTATATGCAAATGATCGAACCTAAATATGTTGTGACTGCTGTTATGTTAAATATTTTCAGTGCCTTAATTATCGCAAGCGTAATCAATCCTTATAAATCAGACGACAGCGATGTAGAAATCTCTAACTTAACCGCTGATGAAAATATTTCCAATAATGCTAAAGCAAAGCCTAAAAAAATACCCTTCTTCCAGATGATTGGTGATAGTGCAACGGATGGTTTTAAAATTGCCGTAAGTGTTGCTATTATGCTGCTTGCATTCATCTCTCTGATGGAAGCAATCACAGTATTATTTAACTTTGTAGGCTTAGATTTTAAACAATTAATCGGTTTTATCTTTGCCCCTATTGCATTTATTATTGGTATACCATGGAGCGAAGCAGTTCAAGCCGGTTCATTGATGGCGACAAAGTTAATCACGAACGAGTTTGTTGCTATGTTAGATTTCCAAAAATTAGCTGGTGATTTAACACAACGTACACGAGGTATCATTTCTGTATACCTTGTTAGTTTCGCTAACTTTGGTACAGTAGGTATTATTGTTGGTGCAATTAAAGGCTTTAGTAATGAACAAGGCAATAAAGTAGCATCGTTTGCCTTACGTCTACTTCTAGGCTCTACACTAGCTTCAATTATCTCTGCATCAATGATTGGTTTAGTTTTATAAAATAAAAGACGATGGGTAGATTGGTTTATCACCAACCGCCCTCGTCTTTTTTACGAGTTAAAAAAACCTAAGATGAAGTCAGCGCCTTTAGCTAATGCATCAGCAATGCTAGTTCCCATTGTTATCCAATCAGCGTTTAAACCTGCTTTTACCGCTTCACTGATTGCGTTTACGAAATTAGACATTTAATACACCTCTTTCTCTATCACCTTTTATTCAAAGGTTGTTTACTTTCAACTAAATTGTAATACAAAAAAATAATATTGTTGTAGACGTTTCTTAACTTACGCTTTTTTATTCCTAATCGTCAATGCAACTCTTTTTAAATGAATAATATTTCCTATTTGTAACATTGAATCTTTAAAAATAATTATTTCTTTTATCCAAATGCATTATGTAATTTTTTATAGCGAATAAGCATTTAAAAACAATCTTTAATAAATTAACACAAAATAAGAGCGAGACAGAAACCCTAAAAAATTTCACGCCCCGCCCTACTCAAATATTCTTAAAAAAGTTATTATGTCTTAATATAAATATTTATCATTTTATTCTTTATGATTGATTGCTCTCTAACAACGCTTCCACTTCATTTTTAATTGTTGTGACATGGGGACCATAAACGATTTGTACGCCGTTTCCTTTTTGTATGACACCTTTAGCCTCTGTAGAATTAAGTATTTGTTTATCTACTGGGTCATCCGTTTTTAATGTCACTCTTAATCTTGTAGCACAACAATCAACAATATCTATATTTTCTTTTCCTCCTAAGCCTTTAATGATTGTTTTAGCACGATCTGTAGCTTGAACTGTTTCTATGGCTGCTTCGTCTTCACGACCAGGGGTTTTAAAATTAAATTTACTAATTAAGAATCTAAAAATAGCATAATAAATCATAAACCAAACGATACCTATAGGGATAACCCATAAGAAGTTTGTCTTAGCATTGCCTTGTAATACACCAAATAATAAAAAGTCTATAAAGCCACCACTAAACGTTTGACCAATCGTAATGTTAAATATGTCAGCCATCATAAATGCTAAGCCATCTAAAAAAGCATGAATGACATATAATACAGGTGCAACAAATAAAAAGCTAAATTCTAAAGGTTCTGTAATGCCTGTTAAAAATGACGTTAATGCAGCTGATAACATTAAACCTCCTACGACTTTTTTATGTTTCGGTTTAGCAGTATGATAAATTGCTAATGCTGCGCCACAGAGACCGAACATCATCGTAATAAAACGCCCTGACATATAACGCGAAACGCCTGAATAATATTTAGTCACGTCTGGGTCGCCTAACTGAGCAAAGAATATATTTTGTGTTCCTTGTACGAGATGGCCTTTGACCTCTAATGAGCCACCTAATGCAGTTTGCCAAAATGGTAAATAGAATATATGGTGTAAGCCAAATGGGCCCAACAACCTCAATATAAAACCAAAGAAGAAAGTGCCAATTACACCTGTTTTATCTACAATACCACCAACACCAAAAATCCATCCTTGTATCGTTGGCCAAATAAAAAACATAATGACTCCAAGTATAATAGAAGCGATAGCTGTAATAATTGGAACAAAGCGAGATCCTCCAAAGAATCCTAAATACGAAGGTAATGCTATTTTATGATATTTGTTATGTAAAAGCGCTGTCATAACACCCGTTATAATACCGCCAAATACACCCGTTTCTACCGTTTGAATACCCAGCACCATACTTTGGCCTTCTTCAGCTAAATTTCCTTTAGCTAAAGTCTCTGTAATGGTTAACAAGCCATTCATAGAAGCATTCATAATTAAGAAACCTAACATCGCAGCTAATCCTGCAGTGCCTTTATCACTTTTAGCCAAGCCTATTGCAACACCAATGGCAAAAATAACAGGTAGGTTTTGAAATACAATATTACCTGCAGAAGACATCAGTACGAATATATTTTGTAATAAAGCAATATCCAACATAGGGTAAGCTTTAATGGTATTAGGATTACTTAATGCACCACCAATGCCTAATAATAATCCAGCTGCTGGTAAGATAGCGATAGGTAACATAAATGATTTACCAAACTGTTGTGCCCTCTCGAACAATTTACTCATATGATTAACCTCCTAATTACCATCAATATACAGTTAAAGAAAATATTAATCAATGGGTTTTTATATTATGAAAAACTTTTTCAAAAAATATTGAAAACGCTTCTTTGAAACATAAAAAATAAGAGAGATAGAAATTATATTNNATATAATTTCTATCTCTCTGTTTCTACAGTAATGCATCTGCTTATACGTCGCTTTTAAAACTTACTTTGCGCTCATATTATTTAAAATATATCGCCCAAAGTTCCTGCCATTATAGCTTTAATCGAATGTAATCTATTTTCTGCTTGTTCGAATACAACAGAATGTTTACCTTTAAAAACTGCATCTGTTATTTCCATTTCTGTTAATCCATGCGTTTTATAAATTTGTTGTCCTACTTCTGTGTGTACATCATGAAATGCTGGCAAACAATGCATCACAATAACATTTGGATTCATAGTATTGACGAGCATGGCTTCATTAATCTGGTATGGAAGTAAATCATTAATACGTTGCGTTTGAACAGATTCATCTTCTCCCATTGAAAACCATACATCAGTATATATCGCATCCGTTTTATAAACAGCTTGTTGGATATTATCTGTAATTAAGATTTGACTACCTGATTGTAATGCGTAAGTTTCAGCAAGTTTTTGTATATCTTGATGTGGAAATAATGATTCAGGTGCTGCAATATGAATATTTACACCTAATATTGCTCCAGTAACTAACAAATCATGCGCGACGTTGTTTCTTGCATCACCTACATAAGTCAAAGTCTTGCCTTGTAATGTACCTAAACTTTCTTTTAAAGTATAAAAATCTGCAACCATTTGCGTTGGATGCCACTCATTCGTTAAACCATTCCACACTGGCACATTTGCATGTTGTGCTATGTTTTCTACATCACTTTGATGATGTCCTCTAAATTCAATACCATCATACATACTTCCTAATACTTTTGCAGTATCTTCGGTAGATTCTTTAACGCCTAAATGAATATCACCTTGGCCAAAATGTTCTGGGAAAGCACCTAAATCATTTGCTGCCACACTAAACGCTGCGCGTGTTCTTGTAGATGGCTTTTCAAATAATAAAGCAATATTTTTCCCTTTAAGATATGGATGTGGGATACCTCGTTTTTTCTTCTCTTTAAGTTCTCCAGTAAAATCGATTAAAGTTACGAGCTCATCTAAAGAAAAGTCACATGTTTTCAAAAAACTTTTTCCTTTAAATGATTGTAGTTTTTTTAAATTTGTTGTGTACGCCCCAATGTCATCACTCCAATGTTTTTATAAGGTTAATATACATATTAAACCTAAATAAACTATAAATCAAGAATAAATATACTTTTTATTGCATATTATTAAAAAATGAAGTTAGCTTTTTCTTTTAAAAATATAAATAACCTCCCAAATGGTACATACCATTCTACACTGAAGTCCTATTTTATAACGTTTGAGGGATAAAAATTTTTAAGCATAAACACTGAGGCAGTTATTTTTTAGGTTATGATTTAATGCGCTTATTTTTAAAATTTTATAGTATATTGCATACATAATAGTTAATCCATGGAGGTGAACATCTATGTTAGATTTACTATTGTCTACTTTTAAACAAATTGCTGCTCAATTCGTTTCAGGCGGTTTTCAAGAAAAATAACTACATTTTTAACCACTCTGTCTCAAAAATTTGCATAATCATATCTTAAAGTAAATACAAAAAACAGGAACACGATATCCAATTTCATCAAATTGATATTGTGTTCCCGCTTTATATACCTTATTTAAAAATAAATAATCCAGTACCGTCTCACTTCAATTACATATTTTTTGAATGCTAAAGCCTATCGCTTTAATTGGTTTATTTTTAATTATGCAAAACATCGGCCTTAGTGCGTGCACGTTCTTCTGGTGTTTTTAAGAAACGTGTCATAATGGCGCTGGCAACATATAATCCAAATATCAAGTACATCATGCCTTGAACACCAATACTACTATAAAATAATGCTACTAAACCTGGACCAGCAAAAACGCAAAGACCTGCGCCTAAATTTAAAATTGCCATAGCTGGCCCTTTATCACCATCATGTACAAGTGACGGAACAAGTGCAGAAATAGGAACAAACCCTGCTAAACACACACCCCATAAAAAGCCTACTGTACCAACAATAAAGACGTTGCCTGTAAATAATTCAGGTACAAAGTAAAGACCTAATGTAAATACTGCACACCCAATACCACCGATATAAGAAATTGTATTTTTCCAACCTATTTTATCGCTTAAAGCGCCAAATATGAGGTTAAATATGATATTAGCTATAAAAATTGTTCCCCAAATATTTAACCAAGTTGTTGTTGCAATGCCTTTAGACGCTAAATAAATTGGTAAGAATAATGGGAAGGCATATTGTGCTGCTTGGTTAATTACTCTGACAACGCATGCCACTGCAACACGTGGTTCTCTTTTTAATATTGTGATACCTGCCAAAATCTCACTGATATGTTCTTTAAACCCGTGCCCTTTTTCTTCAACTATGAACTGATCTCTATTGACAAACACAGCTAAAAACGTACCTAATAGCACCCAAACAATCGCAGTCCACAATGTAAAGAAATGACCGAATAATTGAATCGCTAACGAAGAATAGAATGATCCTAAGACGCTTAATCCCCCTGTAAATACAAACCAGAACCAACCTACAGCTGCACCTAATCTTTTTTGTGGAGAGCGGTAAGCCACCCACACTAAAAAGGAATAAGCAAATAGTGGGTAGCCAAAACCTCTTATAGCGTAAGATGGGATCATGATGTTGTAATCCATTGTCGGAATGGCAAATCCAACAAATATCACATGTCCAATAATATATAATCCCGTACCTAACAACATTACTTTTCTCGGGCCGATAATTTCAACCAACACACCTGATAACCAAGAACCAATCGCTATCGTCACACCATAACATGTAGTCAAAATCGCTGTCTGTTGTACAGATAATCCATTTTCATGTAAATATGGACTAATCCAAGCTAATTCTAACCCATCGCCCATCATAAAAATCAATACACCAATATACCCCCATAACAAAGTTGGTGGCATACCTATTTTAGTCAGTTTATCACTCATTTCACACACCCCTTATATAAAACATCCAATCATTTATATATATTGGATTATCTAAAATTAAAATACTTGGAAACGCTTTCAAATATTATCATTATATTATTACATTTTTTCTATTAATGCAAATTTATTTTCGTTTGTTTTCGTTTATGAATAAATGATTTTCGAATTACGAAAATATCGTTTTATGTCATAGATTAAATACAAAGATACCAATATCTATGCTATCTAAATTGAAATATAAATAATATATTTTTTATAAACAATTGAAAATTCTATTGAAAACGGTTACAATTTATATTATTTAGTCATCATATGACTAGATGATTATTGATTATATGAATAAGGGAGTTTTATATAAAATGATGTTATTAGTCGCTTTCAGTGCAGTAATTATACCTTTTATATTTCTAGTACTTTTACGCATGTCTGCTTTAAAAGGAATGATTATTAGTGCTGTCGTAGTTACTGTTTTAGGGATATTTGTATGGGGTATGCAAGGTAATGTTGTAATAGCTTCTATACTTCAAGGTACACACAAAACCTTAACTATTCTTTATATTTTATTTGGCGCGCTTGTTTTGCTCAATACATTGCGTCAAACAGGTGCAGTCAATCGCATAAATGCAGGTTTTAAAAAAATCTCTCCAGATATGCGTGTACAAGTTATCATCGTTGCCTTCTTATTTGGTTCACTTATTGAAGGTGCATCAGGATTTGGAACACCTGCTATGGTAACAGCACCATTACTAGTCGCTTTAGGTTTTAGACCTATAGTTGCTGTCGCTACTGCTTTAATCGCTGATAGTATTGCTGTTTCTTTCGGAGCTGTAGGGACGCCAGTTATTGTGGGATTAAGTACTTTAAAAGAAGCAAATCAAGCTTTTTTCCATTCTACTGCTGAACAAATCACGATACTAGACTTACTAAGTGGTATCTTTATACCTATTATCGTTATTGCTACAATGGTTATTTTCTTTGGTAAAAATAAAAAATTAAAATCTATCATTGAAATGCTACCATGGTTAGCATTAATTGGTATTGTATACGCTGTTTCTGCATTTATATATGCACATATCTTTGGTGCAGAGTTTGTAGCTATATTAGGCTCGTTAACAGGACTTGTTGTAGCGGTATTAACAGCAAGTAAAGGTTGGCTATTGCCTAAAACAATTTGGAGAGACGCTGCGGATGAAACTTACGAAGCTGATGTGAATGAACACTCTATGAGTTTGTTAACAGCTTGGGCGCCATATGTAATGGTTGTTATTTTACTTCTATTAACAAGAACCATACCAAGTATTGAATATATCACAACGCATTTTCTTGATTTTTCTTGGAATAATATTTTAAATTTCTCAGAAATATCATCTGAATGGCAGTTCCTTTATTCACCAGGTACGATTCTAATTTTATCTGCACTTTTTGCAATTTTAGTTCAAAGAAAATCCTTTAAAAATATGGCCAATGCAAGTAAAGAATCATTAGCTACCATTAAAATCACAGGTATCACGCTCGTCGCTACGCTTGCGATGGTACATGTTTTTATCAATTCTGGTATTAATATCAATGATTTGAATAGTATGCCAGAATATATTGCCCAAAATATGGCTGCCACTTTAGGGCCAATTTGGTTATTTGTAGCTCCATTCTTAGGTGCACTAGGTTCATTCATTACTGGTAGTGCAACTGTTTCAACGTTGACTTTTTCACCTATCCAGATGAATATAGCAAATTCCATTGGCGCTGACCCATTTATTGTCTTAGCAGCACAGATTATTGGCGCTGCTGCTGGAAATATGATTTGTGTGCATAACGTAGTCGCTGTTTGTGCCGTTGTAAATATGCCAGGCAAGGAAGGCAGCGTTATTAGAAAAACATTAGGTCCTGCGTTAATTTACTGTATATTAGCCGGTATAAGCGCTTATTTGATTGCTCTACTCTTCACGTAATATAAAGACAGCGCAACGTCTAGAATATAAATTCCAAAATTCAGCCCCCAAAAGATTTCTTTTTGGGGGCTGTTTCATATAAATGCTTCGTGTTGTTTTGCTTCATTGATACGAACATATTTTGAGTTTGTAGTCTCAAGACGTTAGCTATTCATGCAAGCTTGTCGCAAGCAATATTATGTTTACATATAATTGCCATAGATTTCTACTATAAATCCAACATTTTTATAGGCAATTTCACAAATATAGATTTAAATTTAGTCTATTTTTGTTTTTAATGTGGTGTTGCTTTTTACATTAAAAAGCAATCATCACTTTAGAAGATAATCGTGAATTGGCTGCTACTTCAAACGCTTCTTTATATGCTTCAATATGATAGGTTTGAGTCACCACATTTCCAATTTTTTCATTTTTTTCTAATACTTTTAATGCGTCTTCTATTTCACTATTAAATCTATAACAGCCACGATATGTAGCTTGTTTAATATTAATAGGGCTTAAGTTAATCGGTGCTGCTTTATCTTGTAAATTACCAACTTGTATAATAACGCCACCAATATTTATGGCTTTAAATGCTGTTGATATAGCTGGCGTTGCACCCGAACATTCTAATATGACATCATATTGGTCTTCAGGTACATCATTTTCCTTAATATTTAGTGTTTTGATATCTCCCATATCTTTTGCACGTGATAATGGTTCTTCTAACATATCTGTAATCGTAACACTTTTAGCACCTAATGTATAAGCAGCACCTGCAGCAAGTAAACCAATCGGCCCTGCGCCAGAAACCAGTACAGATTTATCTTTTACTCCGCCTGCTAAATTAATAGCGTGCATACCTACACTAAGTGGTTCAGCCAATGCTCCTAGCTTTAACGATACCTTATCAGGCAAAGCTAATATTTGAGATTTATCGACCAACATTTTTTCAACCATTGCACCTTGTTGGTGAGGTAAATATCTGGCAGATCCTAAATAAGCACCATTTGGCCAAACTTCAGGGTTATTTGGTAATCTTTCAATTTTTTCACCATAAGTAGCTGGGTGCACTGTAACCTTAGTGCCTTTTGGTAAAGTTTCACCTTGATATTCCATATCTCCAAGTAATATGCCACTGAGCTCATGACCAGGTGTTAATGGTTCACGTATCACTGCTGGCCCACTAGCACCTTCTGCTAAATAATGTAAATCAGATCCACAAATACCCACGTACTTCACTTCAATCAATACTTTAGTATCATCTTCATGACTATTTAAAGTCTCAACATCTCTCAATTCGATATCTTCTTTTCCATTAATAAATACCGCTTTCATACTCACCTTACTCCTTTCAACTTTATAACATTATATTTAAAAGTAATACAAATACTAATCCACAAACTGAAATGGCCGTTTCTAATACAGACCAAGTTAAAAATGTCTCTTTCACAGTTAAACCGAAATATTCTTTGAAAATCCAAAATCCTGTGTCATTAACATGTGAAAAAATGATACTACCTGCCCCGATTGCAAGTGTGACCAATGCTAAATTCGCATCTGTTGCTTGTAGTAATGGTAATACAATACCCGTCGTAGATATTGCTGCAACTGTAGCTGATCCTTGTGCAATACGTAACAATGAAGAAACAATCCACGCTAATAATATGGGAGACATACTAGAACCGACAAACATATGTTCAATTGTCTTACCTACACCGCCATCTATTAAAACTTCTTTAAATGAGCCGCCTGCGCCTAAAATCAGTATCATCATACCTATCGGGATAATTGCAGAAGACGCACTATCCATCACTTGATTCATCGTTCTTCTTCTACGTACTCCCATTGAATAAATAGCAAATAATAATGAAATTAACATTGCTACAGGAGCGTTACCTATAAAATAAACAACACTTTCAAATTGATTTGTAGCACCATCTTGATGTCCTGTTATCATTTGAACAATAGTTGCAAACAACATCAAAATGACCGGTAATAATGCTGTAAACACACTAATACCAAAGCCTGGTTTATCTTTTTCATTTATTGGAATTTCAGAAATAATATTGGACATATCTACTTCTTTTTTAAAAGCACTTGGCGATAATTTAGGTAACATATGTATCAATAAACCTCCTACAATGACAACTGTAGGGATAGCAATGATAATACCATATAATAATACTTCACCTAAATTAGCATTCAATTCTTTAGCAATAACAACTGGACCTGGATGTGGCGGTAAAAAACCGTGCGTGACAGATAAAGCAATCGCCATTGGAATACCAATTTTCATATGAGAAACACCCAATCGCTTAGCTATCGTAAACGCCAATGGAATTAATAATACAAGTCCTACTTCAAAGAACAGCGCAATACCTATAATAAATGAAGCTAAAATCATAGCCCATTTGATGTATTTTTCACCAAACTTATCAATAAGCGTGTCAGCAATACGATTCGCGCCCCCGCCATCTGCAATAAGTTTTCCCAAAATAGCACCTAGACCAAATATAATAGCAACACTACCTAAAGTGTTTCCCATCCCTTTTTCAACGGTTTCTATAATTTTGTCTAATGGCATACCTAAAATAACACCGGTGAAAATAGATGTAACAATTAATGCAATAAATGCATTTATCTTAAATTTAATAATTAAAATCAAAAGTACAATAACACCTAAAACAACGCCTATAAGTGGCCAAAATTCCCCAAACACCGAAACACTCCCCTCGTTTATTTATGATTAATATATTATGATGGCATAAATTATTTGATGTTTATTCCACATTATGAAATGGTATATCATATAAAGGAATCAACTAACATTATAAAGGGATTATGAAAACGTTGTCAATTCAATATTGAAAACGTTGTTATTTTAAGGAGGTAAATTATGTCAAATGTGCAATCACTTGATCGTGCTTTAAATCTATTAGAATTGATTTCAAAATATAGCCCAGTATCATTAAACCAACTCGTATCATTAAGCGGCCTATCTAAAACAACGATACACCGTTTAGTGCAAGCTTTAATTGAGAACAATTATGTAAAAAAAGATAACTTAACACATCAATATGAACTGACCTTTAAATTATTCCAATTAGGATATGCTAGCATACAAAATATTGATCACTTAAATATTGCTAAAAGTTTAATAAGTAAGCTTGCTATAGACGTTAAAGAAACGTGCCATTTAGTATTAGAAGATAAAAATGAAGTTTTATATATTGAGAAATTTATACCTGATGGGGCACAACAAACAATGTCTTCTAAGATAGGGTTGCGTTCGCCTATGTATTGTACAGCTGTTGGAAAAGCCATTTTATCTACTTATAGTGACGAAGCGATTCACAAGGTGTGGGATGCAACACAAATTAAAGCACATACCGAAAATACGATTACTAATGTAGAGGATTTAATGAGCGAAATAAAAATGATTCGCCAACAAGGTTACGCGGAAGATAAAGAAGAAAATGAAACAGGGATTTTTTGTATTGGTACATATTTTGTAAACTTTAGAAATGAAGTTCAAGGTGCTATCAGTTTATCTTTTCCTACTGCTCAAATTTATAAAAAAGATTTTCTTATATCACAATTAAAAGCCACTGCTCAATCCATTTCAAAGCATTTAGGATTTATTGTAACTTAAAGGGCATTATTTCAAATAAACTTCTTATTATTATCATATTGATTATTATTTTGATAAAGTACAAGTAAATTATTTCTTATATTGATATGTAAACATGAGGATTGGGTGGGATTCGTTTATGAAAATTGAAAGCATTAAATTATTCACTTCAGAATTAGCAGAGACATTCCAATTTTATGAAGAAACTTTAGAATGTCCCGTTCGTATGATTAATGAGGAGACTTTTGTGGTTGAAATTGGGGAGACACATTTGTATTTCCAACAATCTGACGAAGACGTCCAACCCTTCTACCACTTTGCAATTGATATTCCTTACAACCATTTTTATGATATGAAACAACATTACCAAAATATTTTATTCTTGTTGATGGAAGATGGTGCACATGCCACTTATTTTGAGTCTTTCATTGCACATTCGTTTTATTTTCACGATCCATCGGGCAATGTTGTTGAACTGATAGCAAGAATCTCTAATATTACAGATGAGCCTGAATTCTCAAGGATTAGTGAGATTGGATTCGTTTGTAATGAAGCAAATGAAGTGTTCGAAGCATTATCAAAGTATTATTTAAATACATATGAAAATCAGCCATTTATAGCAGAAGATTTGAATTTCATTGGAGACACCCGTGATGATAGCTTTATTTTACTTACTCCAGAAAATAATAAATGGTTATTTTCCGAAAAAATGTCTGAATCCTATCCAATTACGATACAAACGTCAGAGTTTGAATTATCAATGGATCAACAAGATCAATGGCATTTAATTACTTTATAAAACAGCCAAAACAAGTGGGAGAAAGATATCAAAAATCTTAAATTGATATTTTTCTCCCACTTTTTAATGATTATATGTTTAAAAAAGCTGATATAACAGTACACATTAACTGGGTCTGTCTACGTAAGACAAGCCCAATGTCAATCATATAGCTACTGTTTCATTTCTCAACTTCTTAAGCAATCTATTCTTTAACTTGCGACTTGTCACTGACAAATTTCTTTAAAGTTTTATTTAAACCATCTCTTGCTTCTTGGTCATAATTATAACTACCATCATCATTTTGCGTGATATGCTTATCTAATATAAATCTGCCTTTATGAATCGTATCCGCACCTAGTTCTTTAATAACCGGATCAAGACTGTATTGAATTGCTAATACATGCGCAAACGTACCGCCTAAAGCTAATGGCAACACTGTTTTACCAGTAAACGCGCCACGTGGTAATAAATCTAAATATGTTTTGACTATGCCAGAATAAGCTGCTTTAAATACTGGTGATACAATAATGATGCCATCAGCATCTTCAATTATTTTATGTGTCTGATTAATTGATTCATCGGAAAAATCTGCAGTAATTAACGCTTCTGCGTCTAACTGATGGACATGAATAATATCTGTATCAATACCTTCATCATCCAAATACTTTTCTGCGTAATCTATGACACCTGTAAGTCGTGATTTTACTTTATTGCCTCCAGCAATAATTGCTACTTTTGCCAATATGATATTCCCCTTTCTAAATACATTTTTCATATAAATAGCTGACAGCTCAATTTATAATCATTATAAAATAACATTTAAATTCAAAAGCTTTATCCATATCACTATTCCAAGCATGTTTCATGCTTCAGTCAATATATGAAAAACCAAATCGTCGAAACATAATTCCGCTTCTTATAGCGTATCATCAAAAATGGTTTTAATCATAGTAAATGACTCTAATTTTCAATTTATAATCTATTTTGCCTATTGTAGTTAAACTATTCACATTATAAATCACCATGATAACTATTACGATGTTATTCCCATGGAAATAATCGCACCGCTATTCTAATCTACACAATCCATTCATTACTATTGCAAAAACGCTGTATACAAGCAATGCGACTATATTTTATTCTCTTTTCAATACAAATAAATTTATTATATTCTTTTTTAAAAAACCGTTTTACTTTAAAAAACATTTTTTATAGATGTATACTTTATTTAGTAATGCAAAGGAGTGATATGTAATGTGTACATTTTCAGAAAAAGAAAAAGTACAAATTTTATCAGATATTGTAGCAATGAATACGGTAAATGATAATGAAATCGAGGTTTGTAACTATCTTCAAAAATTATTTTCAGAGTATGGTATTGAATCGACTATAGATAAAGTAGATGAGCGACGTGCTAACCTTATTGCTGAAATAGGCGAAGGTAACCCAGTAATTGGTATATCCGGTCACATGGACGTGGTTTCTGAAGGTAACCGTTCTCAATGGACATACGATCCATTCACACTTACTGAAGATAATGGCTTTTTATATGGCAGAGGCGCAGCTGATATGAAATCTGGACTCGCTGCGTTAGCCATTGCACTAATTGATATGAAACAATCTGGGTCACTTAAGCAGGGTCGCATTAAGTTTTTAGCGACAACTGGTGAAGAAATGGAACAACTTGGCTCTCAAAGTTTATATGAAAAAGGTTATATGGATGATGTTGAGGCGTTAATCATTGCTGAACCTTGCCAAGATATGATGGTATACGCCCACAAAGGTTCTATGGATTATCGCATCACTTCATATGGTAAATCAGCCCACAGCTCTATGCCTATTTTAGGGACAAACGCGATTAAACCATTAATTGAATTTATTCAAGATATTGATGATGCTTACGCTAGAATCTCAAAGGAAGTCCAAGGTAAAGCGTTAAATTTCACACAATTCATAGAAAGAATAAAACCTTCATTACCTGCCACAATGGCGCTTGAAGAAGTTGAATCGGCGCTCCAAGGTTTAGTCATTAGTAACACATTAATCAATGGCGGTGTTCAAGTCAACTCTGTACCAGAAGAAGCAGATGCAGATTTTAATATTCGTACAATCCCTGAATATGATAATGAACAAGTCAAAGCATTGTTTTCAAATACAATAGAGAAATATAATAATAAGGGTGCACATTTAGCAAGCAACTTATACTTAGATTTAGACCCAGTCCTCACCACAGGCGACAATAGTTTAATTAATACGGCACAAACTATAGCTAAAACTGCCTTTGATAAAGATTTCATTGCTTCCCCTATTGGTGGCGTGACTGATGCATCAAACTTGCTCAAAGGTAAAGGTGAATCTTTCCCATTCTTAGTATTTGGTCCTGGTGTTAAACCACACCAAATTGATGAATGTGTAGAAAAAGAAAAATATTTAAAATTTATTGATTTTTATATTGAGCTTTTAACAAATTATGCTCATAATCATTAATCTTTAATAAAATATACACATTATAAAAAGGAAGCGAGATAGAAATCTATTTTTAATAGGTTTTGTTGTCCCGCTTCCTTTTTATATTGTCTTACATATAAATTATTTATTTTGTATTGTTGTGCCAACATTATGGCCATTTTGTAACTTTTGAATGATATGTGACTCACTCCCAGCAGCGATGACAACTTTTTGACATCCCATTTCAATTGCTTGAATCGCATCTTGTACTTTGGGAATCATGCCTCCGTATATTAATTTTTGTTCAATATATGCTTCAATGCTTTCCGCGTTTAGAGAAGCTTGGACTTTTTCATTAATTAAAACGCCTGGAATATCGCTCAATAAATAAATAGGTGCATTTAACGCTTGCGCAAGTTTATATGCAAGTGTATCAGCATTAATATTATATATTTGGCCTGTTTGTTTAAGCACGCCTATAGAAGCAATGACTGGAACAAAAGAATCAGTTAATGACTCTATAACAGAAACATCTATATTAGCAGGTTCACCAACAAAACCATATTGGGGATCTAGTGGCACAATATCGAATAATTGAGCATCCATACCATTTATGCCAATGCTTTTAATATCAAATCGATTAATTTTATTAACTAAACTCGGGTTGACTTGGCCTATTAAAGTTTGACTTGTTACTGAAAGTACGTCATCAGTAGTCACTCTTAAACCATCTTTAAATTCCGATGTTACGCCTTGTAATTTTAATGACTGGTTGATGAAAGGCCCACCACCATGAACAATTAATGGCTTATAACCTTGTTTTTTTAATTGAACAATATCCTCAATTGTAGATTCATGTAAATTTGTTAGAGTGCTGCCACCTATTTTTATAATAATATAACTCATTTGATACACCCCTTACGTTCTGTACGATGCATTGATACGTACATATTCATATGATAAATCGCAACCATAAGCTGCTGCTTCACCATCGCCATCTCCAACAGAAACTTCTATGACAATATTATCTTCTGTTAAACGCGCTTTTAACAACTGCTCATCGAATGGTAAATGCATACCATGCTCTAACACTGGTAATTGACATAAAGAAACATTTGTCTCGCTTGGTTCTACATGTTTGGAAGCATATCCTATAGCCGTGACAATTCTACCAAAGTTTGCATCTTCTCCATGAATTGCTGTTTTCACTAAATTAGAAGATACAATACTTTTAGCAATCTTTTTCGCCTCTTTATCATGATATGCGCCTATGACTTTAGCTGTTACCAATTTCGTAGCCCCTTCGCCGTCTTTGGCAATCGATTTGGCAAGATATTGACTTACAAAATTGAAGGCATATATAAATTTATGCCATTCAGGATGATTTTCATCTAATGACTGATGATCAACTTGGCCGTTCGCCATGCAAAGTACCATATCATTAGTGCTTGTATCTCCATCAACTGTAATCATATTAAACGATTGATCTGTTGCTTGTTTTAAACAGTTATCTAAAGTACGTGCGTCGACGTTCGCATCTGTGGTGATAAAACCAAGCATTGTTGCCATATTAGGATGCACCATACCTGAACCTTTTGCAGTTCCGCCTATCGTGACCGTCTTACCATCAATTTCAACTTGTACTGATAAGTGTTTGGTTGTTGTATCAGTCGTTAAAATAGATTGGTTGAAAAATTGGCTCTGATTATATTTTTCGTTTAAAATATGCTGAGTTCCGTATTGAATTTTTTCCATAGGTAAAAACGAGCCAATAACGCCTGTAGAGGCAACACCAATTTTATATGGTTCTATATTTAATTGTTCAGCTGCCCATGCTTGAGTATCTTTCGCATCTTGCAAACCTCTTGCTCCAGTACATGAATTTGCATTAGCTGAGTTAACCACAATCGCTTGTAATGATTGATTCATATATATGGTTTCTTCAGTCACTATAAGTGGTGCCGCTTTAAAACGGTTAAGTGTATAAACACCTGCAGCCGAAGCTTCTGTCGTAGAATAAATCCATCCAAAATCTCTTTTCTTTCTTCTTAACCCTACGTGAAGCCCACCAGCAATAAATCCTAATGGCGAGCCTACATCCCCTTGTAAATCTATATTAAGTTGATTAAGCATATCTATCGTTTCAATCTCTTTCATCTCATCTCTCCTTTCATTTTATTAAGGATAAACTGGGAGTTGGTTCAAACCAGTTGTTTCATCCAATCCATAAAGTAGATTTAAATTCTGAATTGCTTGACCGCTTGCGCCTTTAACTAAATTATCAATAACGGAAACAATAATAGCCATTTGATTTATTTCATCTACATATATGCCAATATCGCAGAAATTACTACCATAAACTTCTTTTGTCTTAGGATATATGCCTATATCCCTAACCCTCACAAATGGTTTGTCATCATAATATTGTTTATAAATAGCTTGTAGTTCCTCTGTCGTTGTGTACTCATTTAACTTTACATAAATCGTTGAGAGAATACCACGCGTCATCGGCACAAGATGTGGTGTGAATGTAACATTGATATCTTTCCCTGATAACGTTGAGATATATTGTTCAATTTCAGGTTTATGTTTATGTTTTCCTATAGCATATGCGCTGAAATTTTCATTCATCTCAGCATAATGTACATGTTGTGCTAATGAACGCCCTGCACCTGAAACGCCTGTTTTCGAATCAATAATAATCGACTCAGTATCAATAACTTCTTGAACAACGAGCGGATGCAAAGCTAATAAAATTGAAGTAGGGAAACAACCCGGATTAGCTATTAGCTTTGTATGTTGCCAATCCACTTCGCTCCATTCTGCAATACTATAACTGGCTGCATCTAGTTGCTGTTGCGGAGCGGCTTCCTCTCCGTAAAATGTTTTATACATATGTCGATTTGATAGCCTAAAATCTCCCGATAAATCAATCACTTTAACACCTTTATCCACTAAATCTGGTGCTAAATGTTTACTTACATTGGATGGTGTAGCAAAAAACACAACATCACAAGACACACCCTTTTCATCTAATGCAGTATAATTTAATATTAAATGACTTAAATGAGGGAACGTCTCACTTATCGGTTCATCGTTTTTAGAATGTGAAAATACATATTTAATCGTTACATTTGGATGATGCTGTAATAATCGAATCAGTTCAACCGCACCATAACCGCTTCCTCCAACTATCCCAATTTCTATCATTTCACTCTTCCTTTCTGAAAATTCGGAATTTTTAAGATGTTATTTTATTCTTTTCAAGTACTTCACTAATTACTTCAATCACTTTATTGATTTCCGCTTCATTAATTACTAAAGGCGGTGCAATTCTAATAATATTGCCTTGTGTTTCTTTGCATAGCACACCTTTTTCAATCATTTCTAAACAATAGGGTTGTGCTTGTTCTGTCAATTCAATACCAATAAACAATCCTCTCCCCCTGACATCATAAATAATTGGGCTATCGATAAGCTGTAATTGATTAAGCAATAATTGCCCTAATTTAGCTGAACGTTCAATTAAATTTTCATCAATCAACACATCTAATGCAGCCATTGAAACAGCGCATGCAAGTGGGTTTCCCCCAAATGTAGAACCGTGTGTGCCTGGCGTTAATACGTTCATAACAGCTTCATTTGCTAGTATTGCTGAAATAGGATAAAGTCCGCCACCCAATGATTTACCTAATAAATAAATATCTGGTTCTACGTCTTCCCATTCCATAGCAAACATTTTGCCAGTTCTGCCCAGGCCAACCTGAATTTCATCTGCAACTAATAAAATATTATGTTGATCACATAAATTACGGACTTCCTGTATAAAATAGTCTGGTGGTATATTGACACCACCCTCACCTTGTATGGGTTCTAAAATAATAGCGGAGGTATGATCATTAATCAATGTTTTTAAATATTCAATATCTCCAAAATCTATATAATTCACATTACCTAATAATGGGCCAAATCCATCTTTATAACTATCTTGTGCAGACAGAGATAAAGCACCTAATGTACGACCATGAAAGTTACCATTCATAGCAATGATTTCACTTTCATTTTCTTTAATACCTTTAACATCCGAACCCCATTTACGCGCGATCTTAATTGCTGTTTCAACTGCTTCAGTACCAGTGTTCATAGGTAACACTTTGTCTTTATTAGCTAACTTACAAATTTTTTCTTCCCATTGACCTAAGTTGTCACTATATAATGCACGAGACACCATTGTAATCTGTTCACTTTGCGCTTGGAAAGCTTCAATAATTTTAGGATGACAATGTCCTTGATTAACCACTGAAAATCCAGCTATGCAATCAATATAACGCTTGCCTTCCACATCCCAAACTTGAGCGCCTTTACCTTTAGCTAATGCTAATTTCAAAGGGCTATAGTTATTCGAACTGTAATGGTCTGTTAAATCAAATAGATTATTCACTAAATCCACCAACCTCTTATTATTATTCTTATTTTTGAATTAATATTCATAAATAATACACTTTTATATGTAATAAGTCAAAGGTTTATTTCAAAAAAATCTTATGTAATATGCTTTAAAAACTGTTAATACAATAAAAAATGTATCTATTGAAATTTTCTGATTTTTCAATAGATACAAGTAACTAATTGTATACAATTTGCATATATAGAAGGTATGAAATTGTGTTTTTATTTTAATTAACATGATCAAGCATTAAGTTGTTTTAATAATTGTGGTAATTGTGTGATATCTTTTATTATATAGTCTGCATTATTTTGCTTAAATATATGCGTTGCTTCTTCAATATAGGTGTTTCGTTCATGTTCTGTTAAATCATTCCATTGTTGTTCATTCAATCCAACAACGGAACTCCCTTTAATAACACCTACAGCTGTCACCCCTGCGTTGATAGCTTCTTTAATATCAGAAGCCGTATCACCTAATTTAATCACTTCTTTAACAGAGGATAATTTAAGTTGTTGAATATTTTTGAAAATCATGTATGGATATGGTCTACCATAACCATCTACTTGTTCTGCTGTAACTATATTATGAGGTGCATATCCTTTACGTTTAGCTTCAGGAGCAACGACTTCCATCATTTCTTTAGTATACCCTGTAGTAGAACCAATAAGGTAACCTTCTGCTTGCAGTGCACTTATAGTATCATTCACGTCTGGTATAAGATGCGTAAATGATTTAAGTTGCTTCATCAACGCATTTTCAAAATGAGCATATAATTGGTCGATATCTTTTTCTGTCGGCACATTATCAAATTCATCTCTCCAAGCTTGATGAATACGTGGCATTTCAGTCATCGCTTTGATATGGTCACGCTTTAACATTCCCATGGGCTCTCTAGCTTCTTCAATCGTAACCTCAATTCCCGCTTTTTTAAAAATATCAACAAATACATTTACTGGCGCAAAACACCCAAAATCTATCGTCGTCCCCGCCCAATCCATAATAATACCTTTTATTTTAGTCATAAATATTTACTCCTTTAATTTATAATTTTCTATATGCTGAATCATATTTTCAAAATCTTGACGATGTAAATCTCCAATGTTTCCAATCCTAAAGGAAGGCGTTTCCATTAATTTCCCAGGATATAATACAAAATGATGTTTTTTCATATATTCATAAAAGCAATCAAAATCAAAATTTTGATTTGGGTATAAAAAAGTAGTAATGATTGGTGATTGATATTGATTGTCTATATACGGTTCAAACCCCAAACGTTTCATAGATTGAATAACGAATTGATTATTAGAAGCATATCTTTCATTACGAACATGAACGCCGCCTTCATTTTCTAATTCTATAATTGCTTGATAAAATGCTGCCACTACATGTGTTGGAGATGTATAACGCCATTTACCACTGTCTTTCATTACAGACCACTGTTCATATAAATCAAGAGATACACTTCTTGCATTTCCTTTCGTTTGTTCTAAACTTTGTCTTTTAGCAATAACAAATCCAAAGCCAGGCACACCTTGTATGCATTTATTTGCACTACTAACTAAAAAATCTATGTCTAACTCTTCAACCTCAATTGGGATACCGCCAAAACTACTCATAGCATCTATAATTATTTTCTTATCAAACTTTCGTGCCAGCTCACAAATTGCTTCTATAGGGTTCAAAATACCTGTCGTAGTTTCGCAATGCACCACAGCAATATGCGTTAGTGTTGCATCTTTTTCTAAAAGCTGTTTGACTTTTCCAACGGAAGGCGCCTCATTGTATGGTAGGTTTAACTCAGTTACGTTCTTTCCTGTAGCATATGCCATTTCTATCATTCTCTTCCCATACGCACCATTACTTATAATCAGTATATGATCTGTTGGGGACAACGCCGTTTGAATAATACTTTCTACGACAAAACTTCCACTCCCTTGTTGTAAAATAGATGTATAATTTTGAGCGTCTACTTTTGCAATATCTAATAAGCGTTGTTGAATACTTTGTGTTAAATTTTTATAGTCATCATCCCATGTGCAACGGTCTATTAGCATTTCACGTTTCACTGTATCACTCGTTGTCAAAGGTCCTGGCGTTAATAATTTTAATTGTTCCATTTAATCACTCCTATACATTGTTAGTTTTGCGCTTCCTTTTTAGCTTCTTGGAATATTTCTTGATGTTCCCCTAATAAATCTATCGTTAATCTACCATTCCACTTTTTGGGGTAAGTAGGTTGTTGCTGTTTTTCGACTTTCTCCCCTTTATAAAGAGGCACTGGGTATTGTTCTAATAAATCTTTACGCCCGTATTTTTGTATAACACGAATCATTTTCTCAGCTTTCTGTTGCTTTTCACCTCCTTTATTAACAACTGCTGCACCTTCTACTAACGAAAAGTTACCTTCTGTCGGATCAATATAACGAATGGGTTTGCCTTTTTTCTCGGCATCAATAGCTTGTGAACGTAACCCTACACCGATAGCTGCCTCTCCAGATTCAACTTTTTTAAGCGGCCCAGACCCTGAACTTTCTAAATGAGGACCGACATTGTTCAAGAGTTGTGTTAGTATCTTCTGCCCCTCTTTATTGCCATATTCATTTAAGATACTTTGTATCACCAACCATCCTGTGGAAGAGTCAATGACGTTCGGCATTGCTACTTGATTTTTATATTGCGTATTTGTTAATGAATGGATAGATTCCGGTGTTTCTAATCCTTTTTCCTTGATAACCTCTGTATTAACAAATAAAGAACCCATATTACCTAACAGTGGTGTAATATAATCTGGGTAAGTATCTGTTGTCTTTTTATTTGTACCTTCAACATCAGTAAACATGTTATTTTCTCTCTGTGCACTTTCCAAATAATAGGTTGCTTGCGTAATAATATCTGCTTCTATATTTTTTCCTTCCGCCATCATTTTCCCACCTAATTCAGCAGTCGATTGCGGTTGGACGATATATTCTCCTTTAAAACCATTACGGTCTAAAGCTTTTTCCATGACAGTAATAGCCTCTTCGTCTGCATTCGTTGAAATGACTACTTTATCTGTAGATGAACCAAGTCCAAAAAAGGAAAAATATAGGATAATGACAGTGATTAGACCAAGCACAATGATTTTCCACTTACTTTTCATTAGGCTCATCCTTTCTTTTCTAGATAATGTAGCCAACCGCTACTTATACTTCGTATACATACATTGGTAAGGAAAATTAAAATCGACAAAATAAATATATCCGTAAAGCGATTAAAATGTTGTAACTGATTTATTTCAGTCGATACGAGTTGGGTTGAAGTGGAAACTAAAAATATAACACCACTAATCGTAACCATTGCATTGATAAAGTAATAATTCATTATTTCAACGATTGTTATTTTCATATTCGGTAAAATGATTTTAAATATCGTCTCATGCCATTGATCTTGTAAAAGTGTACTCGTTATGTCCCACGAATGATTTAACTTTTCTAACGCACTTTTCGCCATCACATAGGGGGTTGTATAGTAATGAACAATAATACTAAAAACTACAATCAATAACGTGCCTTTAATTGAGCTATTTTGAAAAAACAATAAATAAGAAAGTCCTAATATCATACCTGGCACAGTGTTAGTGATTAGAGAAATCATATTTAACATCTGCCTACCTTTTACTTTTGTTCTCACAGTGATTAATGCACCCGTGAAACTAATGATGCTGCCCAAAAATGCAGTTGCTACCGCTACAAATAGAGATTGTATATAAACATCTAATAAAATTTCATCCTTGATCACATTTATAATATGTTTCAACGTAAACGCTAATTGATATGGATAGTCTTCAGTAAAAGGAACGACAAACATAACTAAGAAAATCAATAAAATAATGGTTGCAATTAAAACGGCAAATAAATTAATCCCCCTATCATGCCATTTTCTTTGAGGTAAACTGGTATGATTTATAGCTTGTTGTTGGACATTCCATCTTTCAATTGCTGTTAGAAATATAAATCCTAGCATTGCAGGTATAAGCATAAGCATTGCAATCACAGCACCTTCAGCAAATTTGGGAATAGATCCTAATATCATTTGATAAAGTGTCGTTGATATCACACTATAATTTGCTCCAATTGAAGCGGGTATGCCAAAATCAGTGAAACTTAAAATAAATGATAAAACAAAAGCATTACCAATTGGTACTAGTAATGGTCTTAATAGCGTATGGTAAAACCTTCTTATCTTGCCATCTTTCATCAGTGATGAAATGTAATAAAAGCGATGATCAACATAATTAAAAGCATTAGAAATGATAAGATAGGCAGCAGGCAACGTATAAATGATATAGCCAATGAACAAACCATTTTTGCCATAAATTGTAAACGGAAGTTCACCCAATATATTTGCTAAAATGCCTTCATTTCCAAATAAATACATTAAAATAAAACCATATGTAATTGTAGGGACAAGCATTGGCATTAACGTCATACGCTTAATATATGACTGTATCCATTTTGGTGAATGTGTCATATGGATGGCGTAAGACATAAAGAATGCAATCATCGTAGTAACGATAGCTGCACTTGAAGATATCTTCAGACTATTAAAAAGTGCATCGACTATTTCGAGATTAGTGAAAATGTTTTTGTAATGATACAGTGTCAATTGGCCTTCTAAAAAAATGAACGTCCTAATAAATAAATGATGGGTAAAAATAAAAATACAATGAAAAAAAGTAAAATTAAACTAAAGGTAATGCGTTGTGACCATAACTTATGCGCCATGGCGATCACCAAATAAACGATATATATGATCTCTTTTAATTTTCAATTGTTTTAATATAAATCTTTCAACAAATTCGCTCTTAGGATGATTAAGAATATCATTTGGTGTACCAAATTGTGCAACTTCCCCGTTCTCAATCACGACTACTTTATCTGCCATTGTTAATGCCTCTTCTGGGTCATGTGTAACAATAATAGTAGTAAGAGAGAGTGTCTTAGAAATCCTTTGGATCATATCTTTAATGGATTCTTTTATCACGCTATCTAGTGCACTTAAAGGCTCATCCATCAATAAGATTTCAGGCTCCATTACAATCGTACGTGCAATGGATACACGTTGCTTTTGACCACCAGACAATTCATGAACTTTCTTATTTAAATGAGGCCTTAGCGCTAATAGTTCAATTAAATCGGTTACCCTTTTATCATGAATACACTTTTTTATATTTTTTAAACCATAGACTATATTTTCATAGGCACTCAAATGAGGAAATAAACAAAAATCTTGAAAGACAATATTGAAGTTTCGTTTTTGCATTGGTTTACGTTGTATCTCTCTATTATTGTATAGAATTTGGCCTTGTGTCACCTCTGTTAACCCTAGAATCACATTTAACAACGTCGTCTTTCCACACCCACTGGGTCCCAATAAACTAACTATTTCTCCTTTTTCAATAGATAGGTTAATATCTTTAAGTACGTTATTATCGTTATAGCTTTTGCTAATATTTCGCAATTGCAGCACAGCTAACACCTCCTATTTGTTATACTAAAAGTATAGAATATGTTTATTGATTCAGTATTAATTAATTGTAAAAAATGAATAACTTTTGAACATATTATTACAAACTATTTACTAATTTTCAATTATATAAGGAGGGGAATCTTGTTGTTACCTACAGAAAGAAGAAAAAAAATCCTTGAAAAGCTTGAAAAAGATGAATTTTTAAAATTAAAATCACTTAAAGATGCATTACAAATTTCTATGGAAACATTAAGAAGAGATATTCAACAATTAGTCAAAGATGACTTAATCACGAAAGAGTATGGCGGCATTCGTCTTAAACAGTCGTCCAATGGTGAATCTATTATTGAACAACGTTTAGACTTAAATATAAATAAAAAAAATACAATTGCTTTAAAAGCAATTGCAGAAATATCGGAGGGAGATTGTATATTCTTAGATAGCGGGTCTACCACTTTACAAATCGCTAAACACCTTTATAAACTGAAAAACTTAACAATTATTACAAACTCAATACCTGTTATGTTACAAGCATTAAATCAAGGTCATACAATTATAAGTATCGGAGGGAAAGTGCGACAGTCTGAACATTCTATCACCAGTTTTGATTTTTTATTTAATTTTGACCAATTAAATATCGATAAATCGTTCATTTGTTGCAGCGGGGTATCCCTAGACAAAGGGGTTACCGATTATAATTTAGAAGAAGTTGAAACGCGTAGAAAAATTTTAGATATTTCCAAACATACTTATTTAACTGCAGATAGTTCAAAAATAGATAAAATCGTTACAGTAAAAATTTGTGACATAGCTACTTTAGATTATTTTATTAGCGATGGTCTTATTGAAACAGCTAAATTAAATCATTTTAAAGATAAAGTTACGGTACTTTAAACTTACTCCAATGTGGTGCACTTAGTTCCAAATAGTTAATTCTATCTTCATAAGACACAGTATGGCCTATCTTTATAAAATAAAAGAAAGGAGCGGAACAAAAATCATATTTTTATAAAATGATTTCTGCCCGCCCCGGCAATGATGACTAGAAAAAAGCATGGAAAAGATAAAACGTTTGCGTGAGCGCCATCAACCTAATCAATTAAAAAATGCCACTTTAAAAGCTTGATATAAGCGTATTATCATTTCAGTCATCTACTGCCAATATTTAAGGATGAAACATTATCTATGTCTCATCCTCTTACACATGTATGCCTACGAAAAGCATGCAAACCTATTTGCATTAGCATCGTTTATCATAGGAGGAACTAGTACATTGTCCCTCTACTTTTCAACATCATTTTTATATAAATAAATCCATAATCAACACAACGATTAAACCTACAACAGACGTTGTTAACAATAAAAGCCCCCATGTTTTAAAGGTATCTTTGATCGATATATTAAAGTATTCTTTAAACAACCAGAATGAAGCATCATTTACATGCGTGATAGTATTACTACCGGCAGCAGTTGCTAAAACCATTAGTACTGGGTTTACATTAAAGGTAGGAATCAGAGGGCCAACAATGCCTGCTGCAGTTATTGCTGAAACAACACCTTGCCCTGTCGCAATACGTATTAACGCTGTAATTAACCAAGCCATAATAAGTGGTGATATAGCCGTATTTTGCATAATACCTGCAATATAGTCACCGACATTTGCTTTTAAAATGATTTCTTTGAAAGCACCACCCGCACCTACAATAAATATGATTGTTGCTACACCTTTTAATCCATTTTCAAATGACTTCATCATTTCATCCATCTTTTTGCCTTTTCTTAACCCAAAGACAATGACAGATGCAATAATGGCTATAATAAGGCTAATTTCTGCGCTCCCAATAAATGATACAATTTCGTGTAACAAAGTATCTTCAGTTACAAACATGTTCAATATTGTTGAAATTGAAATTAAAATAGCAGGAATTAATGGTATTAACAAACTCAAACCGAAGTTAGGCATTTCTTCTTCACTAAATTCCTTACTTTTTTTCAACAAAGGCGGTACGGGGTAGTCCAATTTTTTCATGATTTTTGGTAAGAGTATACCTGCAATCATTACACCTGGTATAAAAACAATCATCCCTAAAATATAGACCATACCCATATCAGCTTGGTACGCATCTACAAGTGCAGTCGGCCCTGCTTGTGGTGGAAACAGGCTATGAGATAAAGTAGTAGCGGCTACCATAGTAATCGCTAATTTCATAAATGGCATTTTGGCTTCTACGGCAATACTTATAACTAAAGGTGCCAAAATCATAAATGCTACTTCATAAAACACAGAAATACCAAAAACAGCACCTATAATAATAAGTGCCCAATGTACATGCTTAGAACCAAATTTATCTATCAATGTAGAAGCTATGCGTTGGGCCGCGCCTGAATCGACCATTAGTTTGCCTAAAATCGCGCCAAAACCAATAATAAGCGCAAGGCTGCCGAGTGTTGACCCTAGCCCTTCTTTTATTGTGTCTAATATAGCCATGGGTTTCATACCATTGATTAAACCCACAGCAATTGCTGCAAAAATCAAAGAGAAAATACTATTGATTTTTAATTTTATATTTAAAAATAATAATAAAGCTACACCTAACACAAGCGATATTAACGGTAAATTTTCACTCAAAAATGACAACTTAAATCCTCCAAACATACTTTTTCAAAAATGAAAACGAATTCATAGGTGTATATTATATCTTTTTTTCTTCAAAATAACAACGTTGTTATTTTATGGTAAGTAAAAAGTATATCGTTATTGACGTATTGACCTCTTTCAAAGTTAAAATCTCACTTTTAGAAAGGATATCCATCTGCGATAACCAATATACTTTTCACTTAAATATGGATATTTATTGTTCATAGCTTTCATATCGCCATTGTTTATCTTGTAATACGTCTTTGTAGAAAGGATCAGAACCTATAACTTTAATACAATCTGCCAATGCTTCTACCTCGTCTAAATGATGCGTGGTCAATATAATCAAGCATTCATGCTTCATTTGGTTTAACAAGCGATGAATATCATACCTAGATTTTAAATCTATACCTACAGTAGGTTCATCTAAGATGAGTATTTGAGGTTGGCTTAACAAACCAATCAGTACATTTACTTTACGTTGAGTGCCCCCAGATAAATTTGAAACTGTAACATGTAAATCTTTTAAATTTAATTGTTTTATATATTTCATAATTAAATCGTCAGATATCGATCGTTTACATAATGCTTTGAAACAGTTAATATTTTCATTGACTGTCATATGTTCAAATAATGCAATAGCTTGAGGTACATATCCTATATTCTCTTGCAATTGTTTTTTAGATAACTTTTGACCAAAGTAGGTAATTTCACCTTGGTCGGATTGTTCTAGCCCTGAAATAATGTTCAATAGCGTTGATTTACCAGCGCCATTTTCACCTAATAAGACAGTTAACTGTTTATCTTCAAATGTCATATTAAGAGACTGGAAAATGGTTTTATTCCGATATTTCTTCTGCACACCTTTTAATGTTATCATCCCATCCCTCCTAAATCTGTATGACGATATAAATGAAACTTATGACAAGTCCATATATCAACGTCAAAAATAATCTATGACTCAATGTGTTTACTTTGAATAATAAGTAAGTAACCCCCGCTTCAAATAGCAAAATAATTAAAAATGATTTCGAATAAAATCCCCATGATAACGATTGGTTAAACAATATAGCGCTTATGACTAGTACCGCTAATAATAAAACTGTATGTGTAATAATATATGTAGCATACAATTTCAATTGACTGTATTGGTATATAAACAATCGGATGAGCGGACCATTTTGTTTTAACCTCTGATGTAACACAATTTGTATACTACTAACACACAACACGATCGCAAAAATAATACTTAATGAAATAGAAGTTTCTGAATGGTCTTTTACAAAGTAATGTGCGATTTGAGATTGAGGTGTCTTTTTATTCAATGTATTATTTACTTTATTTAAAGTAACGTCATCACCTTTATACTCTAGATGACTTTTGATGATATTCGGAATTTGTTGTTCGTATAGTGACCTACTTATGATTTCTAATGTAATGTTACCAATAAAATCATCTCTTCCATATAATACAATAGTTTCTTTTAGATTATTTTCTTGTAGCCGCTGGCTAAAATTTTCAGGAATTTTCAAACTGACGGTTGCTTCTTTTCTATCTATATATTCATCTAAGTATGTTTCATCAGTTGGCACTTTAATTGTTGTAATAAATTCATTGCGTGTAATATTTTGGACTAATGCTTTAGAAACCGATGATTGATCCATATCTTGTATTGCCACTGGAATTTGAAGCGATTTATTCAATACTTTGTATACACTCCAAATCGATAATAAAGTGAACAATAAGACGCATAAAAACATTAAATGCTGTTTCCATTGTTTTTTTACAACTATGAAAAAATAGGGTTGAATCATAAACGATACCTCCCAACAACTATCCATATTAAGATGAGGATAGATAAAAGTATACTGCCATAAAAGGTGATTGACATATCCAAAATATAATTATTCAACACAATTTCTAGCATTTGGTTCGTCACAAAACTCAATGGCGAGGAATCAAATATTCCCAATATTGAATGTTTAAAATAAATCGTTGGTATCGTAAGACCAGATAGTACAAGGATTAATATGCTCAATATACTTTTTAATACATAGTTCATCCATTTAAAAGCAATCAAATCAATAATAGTTAACCAAATGATAATCATTAATACATAATAGATCAGCTGAATTATAATGGTTAACCAATTATAACTCTCAAATTGATTAGGTAATACTTTAAGCACCCATAAAACGCCGACAACTGCCCATAAGCTTGTATAAAATAGCGTAAATAAGCTTCGTATTAACGTTAATTTTTCAAAAGAAAAATGATACATGCACAATCTTGATCTCAATGCAGTCGTTTGATTCATTTTTAAAATTGTGAACAGCGACAAAGCTAAAATATAAATGGAAGCTAAGTAAGTAGTTACTACGTAATAACTTGCACTATCATATACATGGATTGGCTCATAATCAAAGGCACCAGTACGATTTAATCCTGTAAATAACAAGTCTGTCAACATCATTAATGTAGCTTCTTTATCTTTATGTGTTGCCAATGTTGTATATGTTAACCCTCCGCCCATCGATAACATTAACCTGTGATATACTGAGTCCGTTAACTGATTGATAACCAGGCTTTGGGTTGACTGTTTATCATATGTATATACTGAAATAGGTAAACTTCCATTTTTATAAAAAGCATGCGTCATGCCCTTTTCAAAAATATAATAACCTTCTAAATTTTTAGCTTCTAATTTTTTTTGGGCTTCCTTTTTATTATATTTTTTAATACTAATATCTTTTCCAAAGTTAGCGCCATCACCCAGTGACTGAAGGATAAGTTGTGTTTCAGGAGATTGATCTCTATCGACAACGCCAATTCTAAATTTTTCGTCACCTTGATTAAATTGCTGAACCACTAACAAAGTGGCAAGCAACCCTATAAGAATAAGCAATATATATAGTAGTAAATGCCATTTTTTCAATAAAAAAGAGTGGTAAATGCGAAACAATTGTAATGTTTTCATTTAACCACTCCCTTCTCAATTATTTTTCAAAGTCTTTAGCTAAATCTTTAACGATATCCTCTGCGTTTTTCGAAATTTCTTTCTGTAACTTTTCAAAATCATTATCAGACATACTATTTAAATCTTCAGCATCTGATTGGTCAAATTTAATATCATCTTTAAGCTTTGTTTCACCTTTAATATTAAATGTTACTGGTTCATATTCGATATCTGTAGTAAGTTTAAAATCTTGTTTTTGTGTATTATTCTTCACATCAGTTTCTAACTGATTGTTATATTCAAATTCAGTCGTTTGGTAATTCGCATCAACAACAACCTTGCCTTTATCTGTGCGTTTATCTCCATCTTGAGTTTCGTTATTTGTTAATTTAATTTCTGATTTCTTATAACTTTCGTCAGTGCCCACAGTATAACTATCTTTATATTTATCCTCGTCTTTTGTAGATTTACCTTTTAATGACAATTCAGTATCATCTGCAATAACCTTATAATCTACAACTAACTTATCATCATCAATTTGACTCTCACCTTCTAATTTCACTTCTTGGTTATTATTATCTTTAGCTGTGAGTTCACGTTTAAGAATTTGATTGTCTTCTTCCCAAATTACTGATTTAATACTCGGGAAATCATCTTTATCCGTATCTTTTACTTCTTGTAACGCATCATCCACACTATCTTCATAATCTTCAACTTTGAATTGATCTTCTGCAATTTTTTTAATGTCTTTATCTTTCTTAGCTTTTTCTAAAACTGATTTCAGAATGGATTTTGTCTCACTACGATTGATGTTTAATGTCACTTTATTAACATCTGTATCGTCACCATTTACATCAATTGTCTTTTTTTCTTTTTCAAAATGATCATCATCTAATTTATCTATAATAATATCTGTATATTTACTACTCAGTTCATCAATATCTTCTTGCGAAATTTGTGTGCCTGATAATAATGAATTCAAATTTAATGTATCATTTGTGATGACGCTATCACGATTTGTAGCACTTGATGTATCACCTGTTATTTTTTCATAAACATCAATGAGCTCATCATTTTTTGCTTTATACACATTATCAAATAACGGCGATGCATAATATTGGTTATCTTTATCTGCAGCCCATTGAAACTTCCCAATTTCATTGTCTGCAATCGTTGGATTTAACGCTAAAACTGATTTTTCTTTTTTAGGATCATGTCCCACTGTTAATCCTAATTCAGAAGCATCTGCAACGGATCGAGGAATACCTGATGACTCCAATAAACGTTTTGGCACATCTGCATTTGCTTTTAAATCAATTAAATATGACTCATCTTTCATTTTATCTTGAAATTCGAACTCATTTTCAAAACGATCCTTTGCGTATGTTTGAAATTGATTCGCTGTTTCTTTTTCACTTAATAAATATGTGTTCTTAGGTGTGTTTTTGGCAAAATAGTAAAAAGCAGCGCCCCCTATACCTGCAATTAATAATACCCCAATAACGACTACAATAATTATCTTTACTGACTTAGACATACCCTTCAGCCTCCCCTTAAGTTTTATTGTTTTTATAATACCACAAATGACTTAATAATAAATTATTTATTTGATTTTTCTTTTATTTTTTAAACTAACTTAAATTTTAATTTATAGTCATATTCACTTACTTCAATATACTATTACATTAAATAAATTGTGCGCCTTACATAAAAATATGAGGCTGGACATAACAATGTCTCAGCCTCATTCATTTATATGATATATTTTCTAATCGTTGTATGTTGGTCCTTGATATTCATGCTTAACTTCTTGCTCCCACCATAATGCGTCCTTTGGATTTTGAATGACGTCTTCAAAATCTTCTTGTGTTTCAACGTTTGGATATGATCCTCTTAGAGATTTATTTGATGTGGATTTAAACATAGTTAAGAAAATAATAAGTCCAACTACATTAATGAACATTAAATAATACGATGGTGCAATTTGTTGTCCGGTCGTTTCTACCAATGTAGAAAGTATAAATGGCGTTAAACCGCCAAAAATAGCAGCGCCGATATTATAAACAAGAGACAACGTACGTAATCTCACTTTAGTATGGAACATACTCGGTAATACTGAAGGCATAACGCCTTCAAATGTTGACATAAATAGTGCAATGATAAATAACCCAATCACCACGAACGGCAACATCGGTATACTCATTAACCAAAACGCGAGTACGGAGAATAAACTAAATCCAACTAAACCAAATATAATGGTACGCTTATTACCAATTTTATCACTGTACCAACCGAAGAAAAAAACAGCTGGTATCATAAGTAACATCGTAATCGTACTGAGTATAGAGCCCATCGTTCCACCTAAATTAATCGTTGCATTTAAGAAAGATGGCATATAAGATAACACCATATAATTAGCTACATTTAAGAAAGCCACACCTGTAAAGCAAACCACTACATCTTTCCAATAATATTTAAATATATCTAAATATGAATATTCTAATTCTTCTTGTTCTTCTAACGTAGACTCATATGCAGGACTTTCATCAAGTGATGAACGAAGGATAATACCCACAATACCTAATGGCGCTGCAATGATAAATGGAATTCTCCAACCCCATTCAGCCATTTGTTGATCGTTCAACAAGCTATACATCGTACCTGCTAATATGGCGGCTAAAATATTTCCAGCAAGTGTACCTACCTCAAGTCCACTGCCTAATTTGCCACGTGTTTTATCTGGCGAAGTCTCAGCAATATACGTCATTGCGCCTGCGTATTCCCCACCTGTTGAAAATGATTGAATCATTCGTACAACTAACAATAATATAGGCGCCCAAATACCAATTTGTTCTTGGGTCGGTAATAAACCAAGCATCAATGTTGAAGCTGCCATTAATAAAATAGTTGTCGATAAAACAATTTTCCGACCATATTTATCTCCTAAGTGACTAAAAAATATGCCACCGATAGGTCTTACAATAAATGCAAACGCAAATACAGCAAATGTTGAAACAATCTGCATTTCTTGTGGTAGATTACCAAAGAAATTTGCACTTATAATCACTGCTAATTGCGCGTATAGACCAAAATCAAACCATTCGATTGCATTACCAATCCCCGTAGCTACAACCCCTTTTTTAGCTTGACCTGAATCTATATGATTCACTTTTTCTTTTTTAAACTTCACAAAAATAACACCCCTTATTTACTTTCATAAATATAAAATAACCTATACATTAATTTATAAACACTTGAATGATGTATATTTAAAATTTCATTTTATATATTTAATCAATTTAATAATCTATGCGTTGATAAACAAAGATATGTATTTGATACTTATTTGGTATAATCATTTTAAATAATCAAAATTGGAGGACTAAATATTATGAAGAAGGTTTATTTCAATCATGATGGTGGCGTAGATGATTTAATTTCGCTTTTCTTATTAATACATATGGAGGATATCGATTTAATTGGTGTCAGCGCAATTGGTGCCGATAGTTATATCGAACCAGCTACAAGCGCTTCTCAAAAAATAGTGAATCGTTTTTCAAAAACGCCTATTCACATAGCAGCTTCGAAAGAACGTGGTAAGAACCCATTCCCTAAAGACTGGCGTATGCATGCCCTTTTTATGGATGCCCTACCTATTTTAAATGAACAAGTACCTCAACAATCTCAACTATTAGCGGATTCAGCTTACGAAGATATTATAGAAAAAGTGAACATGAGCAAAGAAAAAGTAACATTATTATTTACTGGCCCACTTACTGATTTAGCTAAAGCCATTACTGTGGATCCAAAAATTGTCCATAACATTGAACGTCTTGTTTGGATGGGTGGCACATTCTTAGAAAAAGGAAATGTTGAAGAACCAGAACATGATGGTACAGCTGAATGGAACGCGTTCTGGGATCCTGAAGCAGTTAAAACTGTTTTTGATACAGAAATGAAAATTGATATGGTCGCTTTAGAAAGCACGAATCAGGTCCCAATGACGTGGGATATCAGACAAATGTGGGCAAACGAACGTCATTATACAGGCGTAGATTTTTTAGGTGTAAGTTATGCAGCTGTTCCACCTCTCACACATTTCCAAACAAATTCTACTTATTTTTTATGGGATGTTTTGACTACCGCTTATGTAGGTAAACCAAACCTTGTAAAGCAATATGATGTTAAAGCCTCTGTTTATACGGAAGGTCCTAGTCAAGGTCGTACCTATATCGATGAACAAAACGGGCGGTTACTTTCTGTCGTGAACCATGTTGAACATAACGATTTCTTTAATTACATCACAAAGTTAGCTAAAAAAGTAAAATAAACAAGAAGAAACACAGTCAAAGATTGTAAACTGACTGTGTTTCTTCTTGTTTATTTTAAAATTATTTCTAATGTAACCATTTATACATTTGGCTTTAACATGACTTACTTTAGTAATTGTTTAGTAGCTCTGCTCAGTTAGAAATGCATCGTTAATGTTGTCTTGTGTAATTGTTTTTAAACGCTTTGTTGTTACCTCTCCCTTATCATTTTGATTTAAACCGTGTTTGCGTGCTAATGCATCATTATATTGATTTAATGAGTACATTTTAAAATTATGCCTGTCATCTTTATAGAATGACTGCTGCATTTCATAATGAGTCACAAGCGACTTCCATTTTACATTATTGATTTCTATGCCTTTAGGTGTTTTTTTAATATTAAACGCTATATTACCACCGAGTATATTATTTTCATCACCTGTTGATTGTCCATTCAAAAAATTTCCCAGAGAATAAGCAACTAAGGTTTTATGATTATTTTTACCCTTTATCCATTTTACAGGTTGAATTACATGCGGATGTGTTCCAATCACTACATCCACACCAGCATCAGCAAATATTTTGGCATATTTTTGTTGCATTTGGTTAGGTTGGTGTTTACCTTCGTTACCCCAATGTGCCGAAACAATCACTACATCACTTTGTTTTTTAGCTTTAACCACATCTTGCTTAATTTGTTTTTCATCAAAATAATTAATATAATACGGTTGTTTAGGTTGGATATCATTCGTGCCATATGTATAACTTAATAAAGCAACATCTACATTATTTTTATGTATCGTTTGAATTGTATTACGATTATTTTGTGAATCATACGTACCAAAATACGCTATGTCCTCAAATTTTTCCCAAAGGTTAATCTCATTTATAAGACCACTTGAACCTTGGTCTAATGTATGGTTATTAGACCCATTTACTAAATCAAAACCAGTGTTTGATATATCTCTTGCTATCGCCTCCGGTGTATTGAAACGCTTAAAACCAGATAATCCTTTACTGTCTCCGCCAATCGGAGATTCTTGATTAATAAAAGCAATATCCGCAGATTCAACATCGCTTTTAATGGGGCAGTACATCGGTTTAAAATCAAAGCTTCCATCAGCTTTTAATGCATCATTGTAAACTTCTGGATGAATTAAATTATCCCCTACTGCATAAAAAGAAATATTGTGATTTAAATGCTTTATATTAAGCACACAAAATATACTACCAACTATAAAAAGTAAAAATAATAAAGTAAGTAAAAACTTGTATTTCAGCACTTATAAAACAATCCTTTCTATTTAACATAATCTTAATTTTATATTTTTCACTATCAATTTAACCTATAAATACATATATAAACTTTTTATAACTTAATCAACTATAAAAACACCTCCGTATAAACTCATTTTAATATGAATACACGAAGGTGTTTTTGTATTTTTAGCCAAAAGGGAGCCCAATTTCGAAAATAGGAGATTTTTTATTTTACTCATAAATGTTTATATATCGCATGAAATCTAACTACCATTAACAAACAATGACCACTATTTATCTTAATTTACATTCATATTTATCAATTTAAATACATCCATTTTAAACGTATTTTGTAACCGTATCTGCCGATAATCTATAAGAATCATGCCCAGGATTTTTTGCTTTCCCAATCGCAACAATCATTACTGGTTCAAAACGCGTAGCGTCTAAACCAAAAGTCTCAGCAATTTGATCTTTTTCAAATCCGCCTATTGGATTCGTATCATAACCATGTGATCTTGCAACAAGCATCAATTGCATAGCTGCCAAACTACTATCTATTTTAATAATATCGTTCATTTCTGTACGGTTTAAACTTTGATATAACGGTAATATTTTCCCTAGCATTTCAATTTTTACATTTTCTGGCATATAGCCATTTAAAACTGCATTACTGTATATTTCTTCACCATACTCATAGTTTTTCATATCTCCTAATATAATAACCATAGCAGATGATGTGTCATTTTGACGTGTGTTAAATCGAACAAGTGGTCTTAATTTATCTTTGCCTTCTTCACTTTCGACAACTAAAAATCTCCAAGGTTGCATATTTACAGATGAAGGGGCTTTGGTTGCCTTTTGTATCATCTCTTCCATTTCTGTTTGAGGAATTTTTACATTTTCGTCAAATACTTTTACTGACTTTCTATTTAATACAATATCTTCAAAATCATTACTTTTCATTTTTATATCTCTCCTTAACTTTTTTCACAAAATCAAATTATACTCAATTTAATTAAATATACAAATCATTTGTTTAAGGTTTTATTTTTTATTTACTCAAAAATTTTTCTGATTAACGAACTCTATAAAGTCATCATTTTACATAAATGTTATAATTGAATTTGTTATAAAAACTAATTATCTATATATAATATATACATCACAAAATACGATCATAAAAAATCAATGGTTGATATTTTGAATATATCTTTATATTGTAGTAAAATAGGTAAATCCGCTTTGATTCTCAAATAGAATAATAATTAAATTATAAAATATCCTATTATTTAAGAATATGAACATTATATTTTACTTTAAATAATAAATAGAGATAATTGAAAAAGAGGTAAAGTAATGAAATCTATATCGGTCATTGTAACTTATTATAACTCAGAAGATTATATTGAAAATTGCTTGAATAGTCTAAAAAATCAAAGATTCCAAGATTTTGAATTAATATTAGTTAATGATGGCTCAACTGATAATTCAAAAAAAATTGCAAACGATACTATTAAAAATTGGGATCTTCCCATTAAAGTAATTGATTTAAAACAAAACTATGGTCACGCACATGCGAGAAATATTGCGCTACAAGAAGTAACGTCACCGTATTTTATATTTGTAGATTCGGATGATTATCTTGCGTCTTATGCGCTTGCATTTTATATGAAAAAATTAAACCAATATGATGCTTTAATCGCGCCTATCCATTCTTTCACTTTAGATGTTCCACAATACGTAGATCAAAACTTAGTGAAAGTAGAATATTTAAATACAAAATCAAAATCAAATCAATTTTTACGTAAGCATTCAGCATGTAATATTGTTTTCAAGACAGCAATCATGCGCGGCCACGACATTAAATTCAACGAAGATTTAAATATATTTATTGACTGGTCATTCATCTTAGAATTTATTAAATATGCTAATGGATTTGTAAGAGTCAGTAGGTTTCCTTTCTATATCAAAGGCGAAATTTACGACCCATTTGAAAAACCAACGTTATCTACACAAAGCTTTAACATTATTTTCAACGACTATGTATATAGTTTTTCTGATTCGGTGAAACGTGCACCATTAAAAGAAAATAAAAAATTCATCAAAAATAAAATGAAAAATTTATATAAGGATTCATTTGAACCTTCACTAAAGAAAACACCAGAAAGATATGAAGCTAATAGTGAGTTATTACCAAAAGTAACTAAACAATTAATGACTACTATTTTCAAAAGTGAAAAACCATTATTTATTTTAGAATCCTTAATGTTGATGTTTAACAAGAAAAAACCAGCATTTAAAATTAATAAGTTAAGAAAGAATGCACGCTTAGCTAAAAATGTTATTTTACGTCGTAAAAATAAAAATCGTTCATTGTATCTACTTACTGACAATGAAAATAAAGTCAAACCCAATACAATCGTGTTCGAAGCTTTCGGTGGTAAGAACTATAGTGATAGTCCAAAATATATCTATGAATATATGATGAAATACCACCCAAACTATGAATTTATTTGGGTGTTTAGCAAACCTAACCAAGTTTATTTACCTGGTCCTGCTACAAAAGTCAAAAAAGGCTCCAAAGCATATTACGAAGCTTATGCTAACGCTAAATACTGGGTGACGAACGCAAGATTACCATTATACTTAAATAAAAAAGCTAATCAAGTTTACATCCAAACTTGGCACGGAACACCGCTAAAACGTTTAGCTAACGATATGAAAGTTATCCGTATGCCTGGAACCACTACAGAGAATTACAAACGAAACTTCAAAGAAGAAACAAGTCGCTGGGATTACCTTATTTCGCCAAACGCGTACTCATCTAAAATATTTGAAACAGCTTTCTGGATGCCTCCAGAAAAAATACTTGAAATTGGATACCCTAGAAATGATGTATTAGTCAATCGCGCTAATGATCAAGATTATATTCAAGAAATCAAAGAAAATTTAAATCTACCTAAAGATAAAAAAGTCATTATGTATGCACCTACCTGGCGTGATGATGAATTTGTTAAAAAAGGTAAATATCTATTTGATTTAAAAATTGATTTAAGTAATTTGCAACAAAAAATTGGTGATGACTATGTCATTTTATTAAGAATGCACTATTTAATTGCTAATGCTTTAGACTTAAGAGGATTTGAAGATTTTGCAATTGATGTATCAGATTATAGCGATATCTCAGAATTATATTTAATCTCTGATTGTCTAATAACAGATTATTCTTCTGTTATGTTTGATTATGGCGTTCTCAAAAGACCTCAAATTTTCTTTGCTTATGACTTAGATAAATATGCTAAAGATTTAAGAGGATTCTACCTAGACTATCATAAAGATTTACCTGGCCCTATTTACCAAGACGCCTATCAATTAGCAGAAGATTTACAACGCTTAGATCAAATTGAAACAGATTATAAAGCAAAAATAAATCAATTCCATGATAATTTCTGTTCAATTGAAAACGGTAAAGCATCGAAAGCCATAGCTGATTTAATAACACATGACAAGTAAATCACAAAACATATAATAACGCCGGTCGCATTAATTCTTTGCGATCGGCGTTATTATATATTACAACATTCATAAATTTTGATTATTTAATAACCTTTATCAGAATTCATTTTATTTTCTTCATTTATCTTTTTCGTCACAGCAAGCAATGTACCAAATGCAATACTGACACTCAGCATCGAGGATCCACCATAACTTAACAATGGGAGCGTTACCCCTGTTAACGGAATTAAGCCTGATATACCTGCTAAATTAACAAACACTTGGATAAATAAGTAGCTCACAATCCCTACACATATTAATTTATAAAAATGATTACGTGTTTTATTCGCATATATAAGACCTTTAAATAAAATAAAACCGTAAATAATTAAAATAAATAATACGCCTATTAAACCAAGTTCTTCAGCAATTACTGTGAAAATAAAGTCTGTATGCGGTTCAGGCAAATACCCTAACTTAGCCACACCATTACCTAGCCCATTACCACTAAATCCCCCATTACCAATAGACATAAGGGCACTTGTCAACTGGTAACCATCGTCACTCTCATACTTAAAAGGGTTTATCATAACGTTAATCCGTTTTAATCTGTATGTATTTTCTGAATCTATCATTAAAGTATAAATCAAATAAAAAACCATAGGGATTAAAGTAAACCCCATAACTTGCAACTTAACTTTATTTGTTATACCTGAATAGATAAGTATACAAGCAATAATACCTACCGTTAATACAGTACCTCCCAAGTCGCCTTGAAGTAAAACTAATACTAAGCCAATACCCAGTAAAAATAAAGGCGCAAAGAGGTAACTTAATTTATGATGCTGTCGACTCGTTAAACGTTGATTAATGATATAAGAAAGATAAAAAATAGAAGTTAACTTTAAAAATTCTGAAGATTGAACACTAAAAAAGCCTAAGTTTATCCAATTTTTTGATCCATTAACTTCTTTACCAATTAACACAGTTAAACATAACAGCACCAACGTGCCAAATACAATCAACATTTGTACTTTAGTGTGCTTTAATATATTGATATTAATAAATAATGAAATAACAATGATTAAAATACCTAAAACTAAAAAAGTAAATTGTTTTTTCATAAAGTAATCGCTTGAAATCGCTTGGCCACCAGTTAACGCCCCTTTAGCTGCTGGCACCATGCTGGCACTGTATACCATAATAACACCTATAACCCCCAAAATAATAAAGCATATGATCAAACTTATATCTACGCCTTTTTTACTTTCATTTAGTTGTTTAAGCAAGTGCTTCAATTCAATCTCCCCTTAAAAATCTTTATAGTCCAGTTAATCAAATAATAACTCTTTTGACAATGGTTTATATATAATTATTTTATAATTCAAAAAAACAACAAAGCATGCTTTAAACATTTAAAAAAGGTAATGTAAATAATATTTTTAGGTTTACCTAATAATATTATTTTGTTACATTAGAATAGTTGGAGGGAACAAAATGTTAGAAACAAAAAATATTACAGTAACTTATAATAATACAATTGAAGCTTTAAAAGAGATTAGTTTAGAAGTCCCACCAGGTAATATTTATGGCATTATAGGACCCAATGGTGCAGGTAAATCAACGTTAATCAAAGCTATGTTAGATTTATTACCTCATTCTGGTTATACATTATATAATGATAAACCAATCAAAACACAACGTAAAAATTTATCTTACGTTGAGCAAAAAAGTAATATTGATACGACTTTCCCTATGAAAGTCATTGATTGTGTTATTTTAGGTATTTTCCCCACACTTAACCCTTTACAAAGACCGGGTAAACACGCAAAACAAAAAGCTGAAGAAGCTTTAAAAAAGGTTAATATGTATGATTACCGCAATAGACAAATCAGTGATTTATCAGGTGGACAATTTCAACGTATTTTAATTGCAAGAACAATTATCCAAGACGCTGACTTGGTCTTTTTGGATGAACCTTTCGTAGGTATCGATATTACAAGCGAAAATATTATCATTAAATTGTTAAAAGAAATGGCCAGACAAGGCAGAACAATATTAATCGTTCATCATGATTTATCTAAAGTGAATAAATATTTTGATGGGTTAATTCTGCTTAATAAATCGTTAATTGCTTATGGTGCTACTTCCGATGTATTTACTGGAGAGCATATTAAACGTGCATTTGGTTCGGAAATATTAGTGTCATCAGAACAAGGAGGTGCAGACAATGATTCAGCAATTCGTGAGTGATGTTATGGAATTTAGTTTCCTACAACGTGCACTCATTACTTCTATTATTATCGGTATCGTCTGTGGCGTCATCGGTTGCTTTATCGTACTCAGAGGGTTAGCACTTATGGGAGATGCTATTTCTCACGCAGTATTACCAGGTGTAGCCATTTCTTATATGTTAGGCGTCAATTTCTTTTATGGCGCTGCATTATTCGGTATTTTAGCTGCACTTGGTATCGGATTTGTAAATCAAAATAGTAATATTAAAAATGACTCTGCAATCGGCATTGTATTTTCATTCTTTTTAGCGTTAGGTGTATTACTCGTTACCAAGGCGCAATCTTCTATTGACTTAACGGAAATTCTTTTTGGTAACGTCTTAACCGTTAAAGGCGAAGATAGAACTTTAACAATGATTGTTGCAGCTATTGTACTCATTATTGTCATTGTCTTCTATAAAGAGCTTTTATTATCTACTTTTGACTCTACTATGGCTGCCGCTTCAGGTTTGCCTGTAAAATTTATACATTATACAATTATGATTTTATTAACATTAGTAACAGTAGCTTCATTACAAACAGTCGGTGTTATCTTGGTAGTTTCTCTACTAATCACGCCTGCAGCAACAGCTTATCTATTATCCAATAGATTATCCACGATGATATTTGTTTCTGCATTTATTGGGGCAATTTCTGCAGTTATCGGCTTATTCTTAAGCTTTTCTTACAATTTACCTTCTGGCGTGGTCATTGTATTAGTTATTACAACGATTTTTATAGTGACATTCTTTTTAGCACCTAAATCAGGTCTCTTATGGAAATCCATTAAAAGTAAACGATCGATTGCGAGGTGAAAACGAATGAAAAAATTAGTTCTACTCATACTCACTTTAATATTATCTGTTATTTTCGTAGGTTGTAGTAGAGAAGATGATATTACATTAAAGTCTAATCATCCCCCTACACAAACCGACAAAGATCAAATTGAAGTCATTACTAGTTTTTCTATGATTGAGGATATGACTAAGTCAATTGGTGGCAAACATGTAAAAGTCACAAATCTTGTGCCTATAGGTACTGATCCGCACGATTATGAGCCAAAACCAGACGACATGAAAGATATTGCACGCTCAGATTTAATTTTGTATAACGGGCTAAATTTAGAAGGCGGGGACAAAGGTTGGTTAGCTAAGGTTTTAGATACAACAGACTATCAAAAACGTAACGCTGTGGCCGTATCCAAAGATGTAAAACCTATGTATATTGGAGATGAGGATAATAAAGAAGTTAACCCACACGCTTTCATCGATCCTTATGTTGGAGAAAAAATGGTAAAGGCTATTACTTCCTCTTTAATACAAAAAAATCCTGAGCATGAAGCATATTTCAAAAAAAATGAGGCACGTTATTTAAAATCGCTACATGAGATTGAACGTGATTACGATAAAAAATTAAACAGCATCCCCAAGGATAATAAGGTATTCGTGACGAGTGAGCAGGCGTTCCAATATTTAACCTCACGCTATAATTTAAAAGAAGGTTATATTTGGGCCATAGATACAGAAGAAAATGGTTCTCCAGAACAAATTAAGAATTTAGTTCAATTTATTCACAGAAACAAACCTCCTGTACTATTTATCGAATCTAATGTAGATAAACGGCCTATGGAAACTGTTTCTACAGAGAGTAATGTTAAAATCTATCCTAAGCCAATCTACTCTGATGAAATTGGCAAAAAAGGCGAAGATGCAGATACTTATTTAAGTTATTTACGCTATAATTTAGAAGTGATATCCGATGGCCTAAATTCAAAAAATAAATAATTAGTATATATCTTAAGCCCTCATTAATTTATAATAAATTAATGAGGGCTTACGTTGTTTTACACCTTTATCTTAACGTGTTAATTATTTTATTGTGCCTGCATCTTTATCGTGTACACCATGACGATAGAAATCAAGATATTCTGGTTCTAATGGTTGTTTACCTCTAATGATATCTGCTGCTTTTTCAGCCATCATTAAGACAGGTGAATGAATATTACCATTAGTTGTTCGTGGCATCACTGAAGCATCTACAACACGTAAGTTTTCCATGCCATGAACTTTAAATGTTTCTGGGTCTACGACTGACATTTCATCAGATTTAGGCCCCATTCTACAACTACATGATGGATGTAATGCAGTTTCTCCATCACGTTTAACCCATTCTATAATTTCCTCATCTGTTTGTACTTCTGGTCCTGGTGAAATTTCTCCACCATTGAAAGGATCTAATGCTTTTTGCGATAAGATGTTTCTAGCTACTCTTATTGCTTCTACCCATTCACGCTTATCTTCTTCAGTTGATAAGTAGTTAAACACAAAGTCTGGTTTTTCAAATGGATCTTTAGATTTAATCTTGAGATGCCCACGAGAGTTAGAGTACATAGGTCCGACATGCACTTGATAACCATGAGCAGTTGGTGCTTTCGTACCATCGTATCTTACTGCAATTGGTAAGAAGTGGAACATTAAGTTTGGATAATCTACTTCGTCGTTTGAACGAACGAAACCGCCACCTTCAAAGTGGTTTGATGCAGCTGCACCTTTACGTCCCAGAATCCATTGCAATCCAATCAACGGCATTTTTAATTTATTTAAACTTGGTTGCATAGAAACTGGTTCTTTACATGCATGTTGCACATAAACTTCTAAATGGTCTTCAAAATTTTCACCTACACCTGGTAAATGCAAACGTGGTTCTACGCCAACTGAACGCAAGTGTTCTGAGTCACCAATACCAGACAATTGTAATAATTGAGGTGAGTTAATTGCACCACCTGATAAGATCACTTCTTTAGCGTTTACTGTATGCTCTTTTCCATTTTTCTTAAATGTAACGCCTGTTACTTTGTTCCCATCAAAATTTAATTTCGTAACGAATGCACGTGTTTGTACTTCTAAATTTTTACGTTTCATTGCAGGATGTAAATATGCTCTAGATGCAGACACGCGGCGTCCGTTATGTACTTGGCTGTCAAACGGTCCGAAACCTTCTTGACGGAAACCATTTACGTCTGGCGTTTTATTATACCCAGCTTCTACGCCAGCGTTAAAGAATGCTTGGAATAATGGGTTGGAAGCAGGTCCACGTCTCAATTTAATTGGACCATGGTGACCGCGGTACGGATCATCTTTAGTCGCACCAAATGTAGTTTCTAAACGTTTGAAGTATGGTAAACAATGTGCATAATCCCAACTTTCCATGCCTTCTGGTTTAGCCCATTTTTCATAGTCCATTGGATTACCTCTTTGATAAATCATACCGTTAATAGAACTTGATCCACCCAGTACTTTACCACGTGCGTGTCCTACTTTTCTACCATCCATATGTGGTTCTTCATTCGTTTCGTAAATCCAATCATAAAGTTTATTGCCTGCTGGGTACATCAACGCGGCTGGCATTTGTATTAACAAATCCCAAGGATAGTCACTACGACCCGCTTCAAGTACTAACACACTATTAGATGCATCTTCACTTAATCTGCCTCCTAATACGGAACCGGCACTGCCGCCACCAATAATGATATAATCGTATGACTTTTTCATCTTTAATATAGCCTCCTAATGCTTAAATATTATTTTAATTTATAATCGTCTTTTATTATGCTTTACCAAACCAATTGACTGGTTCTGGATTTGTATTACGAAGAATATGTTTCTCGACTTGATATTCAGCTAGTCCTTCTTTACCTAATTCTCTACCGATACCGGATTGCTTATAACCGCCCCATGGCGCTTGTGCAAAGTATGGATGGAAATCATTGATCCACACAGTTCCCATCTTCAATTGATTCACAACACGTTCAGCTTTACTAATATCTTGAGTGAATACGCCACCAGCTAAGCCATAAATAGAATCATTCGCGAGTTCAATCGCTTCTGCTTCTGTGTCAAAGCCTTCGATTGTTACAACAGGACCAAACACCTCTTCTTGGACGATACGCATTGATGTATCACAATCAGTAATTACAGTTGGTTCAAAGAAAAAACCAGCTTTTAAATCTTCGCGCTCTGGTCGTTTACCACCGATAGCAATTGTAGCGTTTTCTGATTTAGCAACTTCCATATATTTTTCTATTTTTTCTCTGTGTTCAGCAGAGATAACGGGCCCCATTTCTGTTTCAGGGTTAAAACCGTCTCCTAATTTAATATTTTTAATTCTTTCAATTAACGCCGATTCAAATTGATTTTTGATATCGTTATGAACTATAATTCTCGCACCTGCCGAACACACTTGTCCTGCATGGAAAAATCCACCATTTAAAGCTTGATCAACTGCAAGTTCAAAATCAGCATCTTCAAAAATAACATTTGGATTTTTTCCACCTAATTCTAGTGCCACATTGGTCACATGATCTGCAGCTTGTTTCATTATATGTTTACCTGTTTTAATACCACCTGTGAATGATACTAAGTCTACATCTTTATGTGAAGATAATGGCTCTCCAACTTCAGAGCCTTTACCTAAAACTAAGTTAATTACGCCTTTAGGAAAACCGACTTCTTCCATTAATTCAAATACACGAATTGTCGTTAACGGCGTAATTTCACTTGGCTTCATTACTAGGGAACAACCAGTTGCAAGTGCTGGAGCAATTTTCCAAGATGCTTGTAGTAAAGGATAGTTCCAAGGTGTAATTTGAGTTACAACGCCTACTGGTTCTTTGATAACTTTACTCTCAGTATTTGGAATCGGAGAATCAATGATTTCTCCGCCATCTTTGTCTGCTAATCCTGCAAAATAGTTAAATACATTTGCGATGTCGTCCATATCTGCATAAGATTCTTCTAGTGTTTTACCTGTGTCTAATGTCTCAAGTCTTGCTAGCTCTTCACGATGTGTTTCAATTAATCCAGCAATAGCATTTACTTTTTTACCTCTATTTTCGCTTGTTTCTTGAGACCATGTACCCTCTTCAAAAGCGCGTCTTGCAGCTAAAATAGCACGTTCACTATCTTCTGCAGTGCCTTCTGCTACTTCAAAAATAACTTCTTGGTTATATGGGTTTATGATTTTTCTCGTTTCTTTACTTGAGCTGTCTACCCATTCTCCATCTATATATTGACGACGGGACAAATGATTTACAAGTTCCATTAAAATTACCTCCGTTAAGTTTGTTAAATTTTTATTTAACGAATTTTATGAACTTTATGTTATCATAGTAATTGAAAAAGTGTCAAACGAGTTTAAAAATGATAGGGGTTTATATATGCATCTTCTTTAAATGCTATGTACACTATAATCAATCCCTATTTATTTAATTATTGAACTCAACAAGTATTTGGACGGAGGTGGACAATTGGTACATTCGAATAATCCTGATTACCAACTAGAAGAAGCGAAAGATATTGTTATTAACGCTATTGGCGAAACAATGGACCTTTATGGCATAAACAGAAGTGTAGGGAACTTATTTGGGACAATGCTCTTTGAAGATAGCATGACACTTGATGAAATGAGAGAACAGTTACAAATGAGTAAACCAAGTATGAGTGCTGGTGTTAAACGACTTCAAGAATACGATATCGTCAAACAACAGTTTACACGTGGTAGCAGAAAACAACACTTTATCGCTGAAAAAGATTTCTTTAATTTTTTCAGAAATTTCTTTTCACGCAAGTGGCGTAGAGAAATTGTTATCAATTCAGAAGGCGTGCACGATGCAGTAGCAATTCTTGATAAAATTATTGATAATGATAAAGCAGATGAAGCTACAATAGCTGAAGCAAAAGAAGTTAAACAACAATTACTTGATACTTTGCCTTATTATGAATGGCTAGAGCAATTAAGTGATGCGTTAGAATCCGGAGAAATTTTCAAATATTTTCCAATGCCAGAAAGAAAAGAATAATTAAGTTTCCGGAGCGGTATAGCATTTACATTTTTCACAAGTGGTTGCGTTGTCTTTTTCTATCAAAAATATACATGCTTATATGCTTATATAAGCACTCCCAGGACTATGCAGCGGATTACAACTACTGTTTATCTGCTAATAAAGGCCGAGGCATTTTATGTCCCGGACTGTTTTATATTTATAAAGCATAAAAAATACTCCCTTCAATATTTTCACTTTTAAGTGTCCATTTTGAAAGGAGCATGCATCTTCAATATTTTTATTTTACGTTTATAAATTATCGTCTTCTTTTTTCTCTCTAACTTGAGTAATCCTCAACGAACGTCTTTCAACTTCTTTATATTTTTCAGCTCTGTTTTCTAACTTCAACCGATCTTCGGATAACGTCCTTAAGAAGGCAATCATCATCATAATAAAGACCACAAGCACAGGTACACTCGCCAATAAGGAGGCTGTCTTCAGCACTTCTAAGGCACGTTCCCCACCTACTAACATTAAAGCGAACGGTAATAAACATAAAGCAAATGCCCAATATAAACGATTTGCTTTTAATGGTTCTCCAATTACTTTTTTCTGTGAAGCTGATGCCAATATATATGACCCCGAATCAAATGTAGTTGCCAGGAACAAAATTGCAGAAATTAAAAATAACGTAATAATTACATTTGGAAACGGCAATTGATGTAACACTTCAATAATTGTTGCTTCTGTACTATGTGAATTTAAATATTGAATAACGTCAAATGCACCGCTGATTTGTAAATAAACAGCATAGTTCCCAAAAATACCAAAGAACAACGCACAGCCTAACGTGCCATATATCAATGTACCTAACACCAGTTCTTTAAGCGTACGGCCTTTAGAAATACGGGCAATAAATAACCCAATAAACGGCGCGTACACGATCCACCATGACCAATAGAATATTGTCCATTGTTGTGGGAACTTCGTTTCTTCACGTCCGCCGACTCCGCCAAATGGTTCAATCCATGTCGCCATTTGGAAAAAGTTTTTCACCATATTGCCTAAGCCTGTAATCGAGGTTTCCATTATAAAGACAGTAGGACCGACTATAAATACAAAACCAAGTAAAACAAATGACAATATCACATTCCAATCACTTAGAACTTTAATTCCTTTTTTCAATCCTGAATAAGAACTATAAGCAAATATCGCTGTGATCATTAACAGAATGGCACCACGCATTATCATGTTATCCCCATCTATACCTGTCAATCGCTCAATACCTGCTGCGATCATTGGGACACCCAGCGCTAAAGAAGTCGCAGCGCCGCCTAACAAACCAAAGATGAATATGATATCAACGACTTGACCAATAAAACCATCTGTCTGACTTTTTAAAATTGGTCGTAGCGTCTGACTTATTTTATAGATTGGTTTTTTCTTCACAAATATAAGATAACCAATACATAATGCTGGTAACACAAATGTTGCCCAAGCTATGGGGCCCCAATGAAACATGCCATACATTGTAGCATAGTTTAAAGCTGTATCAGTCATCCCTTCAGCACCATGAGGCGGATCCTGGTAATAGAAAGCCCATTCTATAATACCCCAATACAAAATATCAGAAGCAATACCAGCGCAAAATAACATCGCCGCCCAACTAAAATTATTAAATTCAGGCTTATCCGTTGCTTTACCTAACGTAACATTACCGTATTTACCAAATGCTATGTATAATACAAATATTAAAGTAGCTAAACCTATGATGAGATACACCGAGCCTATCGTACTTGAAACCGCATCATTCATTGTTGTGATAATGTCTTGACTGGCTTTAGGAAAAACCATCATTGGAATTACTGCAATAAGTAAAATTACGGATGACCCTATAAAGGTCGTCCAATCCATAACTCTATTATTTTTCAAAATTTGACACCCCTTATAGTAAATATTATGAAAAAAATCGCTAACTTATTTTTTTATCGTTAGCGAAACGATATATTAATTCACAAACATGAGCCTAACGAACTTTAAATAATAATGCAAATTACATTCAAAAACACGAGAGCCAAAAGATGAATATTTATATAATAATTATTATTAGCGTAGCTTTGGTATTTGCTACAATCACGGTGTTAAGTTTAAATTTAACGAATTTAACGAAAAAAACAAATTTATTTTATGTATTTTTATACTTTATTTTTGTATTAATATTAATTTTATATTTTTTGAAAAACTCTTATTTTTCAAGTTTCCGGGAATGTTTTTCCAGTTACATAATTCTCTTATTTTATTACAATCATATTGTGTGAATTAATCATTGCGCGTTGAGGAGTGGATAACGTGTAGCATTACTATAAATGATATTGGAAAAATGCGTTTGATTTTAACGGACGTGCTAGAAGAAAATAATTTTGGTTTCCCTTTTTAGTCAATATACTCATCACTCTCATATTAACTTTAGGCGTAAACTATATGCTTAAGGTATCTACGAAAATCAGTGACGTAATTGAAACTTTCTTCACCGTTATCATTATTTATCCCAGATTTTGCGTTAACTACGAGAGGTATGCATGATATTGGAACAACAATGGCTTTTCCAACTGTATTTGCAATCTTGTACATAATATCGAAAGTACAATTGTATATTACGTTTAGTAATGGGGTTTTTTCAATATTATACAACTTATTTTTGGTATTTGAGGTATCGTACTCTTTATTTTAAGTATCATTGCGCTGTTTTATATGTCTATGACTAGTGACAAAACTTCTAATCAGTACGGGTGGTCTCGTGTATAATGACTTAAGTGATAATAAAATTTGCTACATCCCCCCTTACATTTTAGTTAAATTATTTTATAATCGATATGTACTATATTTCTAACAAATGAGGTATTAATCATGGATAAAAATAAAATAATAAATTATTGGGATAAACGTGCTACTTCTTTTAGTGACGATAAACAAGCAGAATTAAAAAGTGAACATGCTCAAAGATGGCTAGATGAAATCAATCAAATTATTAAAATCAAGTCTGGCATGAAAATTTTAGATATTGGAACAGGTGCAGGCTTTTTAGCTATTTTATGCCGTCAACAAGGCGCACAAGTAACTGGCATTGATCTCTCCCCTGATATGATTCAATCAGCAAAACAAAACGCCTCACTTTTTGATCAGCAAATTCATTTTCAAGTCATGGATGCTGAAAACTTAAAATTTGATGATGCACATTTTGATTTAGTTATAGCTAGAAATGTCACTTGGTTACTACCTGACACGAAAGCCGCCTACCAAGAATGGCTACGTGTTTTAAAACCGAAAGGCAAACTAATCAATATTGACGGAAACTATGGCAAAGACTCATTTGTAGATTATAGTGATCTGCCAAGCGATCATGCACACAATACACTAGGTGATGAGATGTTACAAGAAAGCGAAGATATAAAGCAGAGTATTTCGATCAATCACTATGAAAGACCACAATATGATTTAGACATACTTCAACAAATCCATACGCAATCTATTCATCTAGATACAGATATCTACAAACGTATTTATAAATCAGAAGATGATTTTTATAATCCGACCCCCATATTTTTAATAGCAATTACGAAATAATTGAATATCTTAAGTGCCAAAATATTGCTAATGATATAGATTTTTTAATATTTTAAGTCACTCAAAGCCTAGAACTTGCGTTGTACCTTAATTTTTATCATACTATATATGTATAATAGCTAAAGGAGTGGTAAGAATGAATAAAGAACAATTAGAAAAGATGAAAAACGGTAAAGGATTCATCGCTGCATTAGACCAAAGTGGTGGCAGTACGCCTAAAGCGTTAAGTGACTATGGCGTTACTGAAGACCAATATAACAGCGAAGATGAAATGTTTAAACTCGTTCATGACATGCGTACTCGCATCGTTTCTTCACCTGCATTCAGCTCGGATAAAATTGTAGGTGCAATTCTTTTCGAACAAACGATGGATCGCGAAGTAGAAGGTAAACATACTGGTGATTATTTAGCTGATAAAGGCATTGTTCCTTTATTAAAAGTAGATAAAGGCTTAGCTGAAGAAAAAGACGGTGTACAATTAATGAAACCAATGCCAGATTTAGACGATTTACTAAGTCGTGCAAACGACCATAAAATCTTTGGCACAAAAATGCGTTCGAATATTTTAGAATTTAATAAAGCTGGTATTGATCAAGTTGTTCAACAACAATTTGAAGTTGCAAAACAAATTATTTCAGCTGGATTAGTTCCAATCATTGAACCAGAAGTAAATATTAACGCCGAAAATAAAGCTGAAATCGAATCATATTTAACAAGTGCTATTTTAGCTGAATTAAATAAATTAAATGATGATCAATTAGTTATGTTGAAATTAACAATCCCAACTAAAGCAAACCAATACCAAGAATTGATTGAGCACCCTAATGTGGTTCGTGTAGTTGCATTATCAGGGGGCTATAGTAGAGAACATGCTAATGAAGTATTGAAACAAAACAAAGGCTTAATTGCCAGTTTCTCTCGTGCGTTAATCAATGACTTAAATGTTAATCAATCAGATGAAGAATTCGATAGAATCTTAGGCGAAACAATCGAATCAATCTACGATGCATCAGTAAACAAAGTTTAATATAAATATATTAACACGCTAATATGTTTATATTTCCCGGGAAATCATCTGGGGTGAAATAGACGTATTTAATATAAAAGCATAGTCATTAATTATGAAATCCCCCTCGAACATCAAAGTTCATGTTGAAGGGGGATTTTTCTATTTAAAATGTTGCTGCTTTAGACGTGTATATGTCAAAACAATTGTTATACTTTTAGCACGTGCACTTTTATGACGCAAATGTCGCCCATATATTATAAACGTGATTCATTTTTACGTGCTATCATTTTTCGTTTAACATTGGGTAAACTACTTGGCCATCTGTTTCAATAATCGGCATTGCGCCCCATTTTCCTAACTCATGCTGTTCGTCATATACATTTTGTTGATGATGCAACATAATATGATATACTTTCCAATTATGCGCGCCAAGCCAATTACTAATAATTAACCTATGACAGCGTGCTGGATGTGACTCAGCACACATAATCGCTACCCGTCGATGACTTGCTAATTGCTGTAATGCTTTTATGCCTTCTTGAAATGTCTCTGTCAAACTATAGTCTGCATAATTATGAAAAGATTCATTTTTCCATGCTTCATTAATTTTTCTCCCTATAGTATCTGAAGATGTTCTTCTGCCCCCAAGGTTAGGCATTACACAATATTCTACTTTTGCCTCACCTAACCATTGTTTTAACATCTTCTCATTATATTGTGTATGTCGTTTACTCGTCCTAAATGCTCTTATATCTATAACTTCTTCTATGTTATATGCATTAAGCATTGTGATAAATTGATTTTGACTATAATTAGAATGACCTATAGTGTAAATGTCATACATCGTTCCCACTCCTTTTATTTAAATCTACCCTTCAATATATCCATTTATTTGAAATTTTCATAAATTTACTTATATAAATTCACTATAAATATTGAAACCGTCTAGCCACAAGAACAAACAAACTATATAATAATATTAATTTACAACATATCAACACATTTTTAAGGGGTTTAATATATGAAAACTTATTTACACAGATGGATTATTGAAGCTTTAAGCTATATGGCTTTAGGTTTATTTGGTTCTTTAATTATTGGATTAATCCTAGAAACACTAGGGGGACAAACACTGTTACTACAATTAGATTTGTCATTTTTATCTGAAATAGGTAAAGTAGCAATGTCTGTCACTGGGGCTGCTATAGGTGTGGCGATTGCTTACGGTTTAGGCGCAAAACCGCTGATTGTATTTTCTTGTGTCATTGTAGGGACATTGGGTTATACAACATTTGAAGGAGGCCCTGTAGGCGCTTATATTGCCACAGTCGTCGTGGTAGAGCTGAGCAAATTATACGCTGGAAAAACAAAAATCGATATTATTTTATCTCCTCTTTTAACTTTATTAATTGGTGGTTTTATTGCAAAAGCATTCGGTCCTGCGTTGAACCAATTTATGACTGGATTAGGAAATATTATTATCGTTTCAACAGAGCAACAACCTTTAATTATGGGCATCTTGGTTTCAGTGATTTTTGGTTTAGCTTTAACCGCACCAATTTCTAGTGCTGCGTTAGCGCTAATGCTAGATTTAAGCGGTTTAGCTGCAGGTGCTGCGACCATAGGATGTGCTGCACAAATGGTCGGTTTTGCAGTCACCGGATTTAAAGATAACGGATGGGGCGGCACGCTTTCAGTGGGTATTGGTACGAGTATGTTACAAGTTCCTAACATCATTAAACACCCAATGATTCTACTACCACCTACTGTCACAAGTGCCCTTGTTGCACCTATTATGACGACGTTATTCCCAATGACAAATAATGCTGCAGGCGCTGGTATGGGTACAAGTGGATTAATCGGTCAAATTATGACTATCAACACAATGGGTGGTTCATTACGTACTTGGGTATTAATATTCGTCTTTCATATCATATTGCCCGCAATCATCAGTTTTCTCCTCTATAAATTCTGTTTGAAAAAGCAATGGATTAAAGCAGGAGATCAACTTATTCACATTGCAAACTAACAATAAAAATCAAAGCCTGGGGCATATAACATGTCTCAGGCTTTGATTTGCTATTAGCAGTTGATTATTAAATGATAAATATCTTGATATCACGCTTGTATTTTTTCTTAATGTGCTTTTACGAATCGAGTCATAGAGAAATATTAAAAATAGATGGTTATACCATCGCTTTATTTTACGTTATTCTTTATTAATATGCGCATTAATAGGCACATCCATATCAGATTTTTTTGTCTGTGTTATATATAAAATTGCTGCTATTACATACCAAGCTAATACAATGAGCCATTCTGAAGGCCAAGCTAATGAGGATGGCATGCCCGGTAAATATATAGCTATAAACAAAACACTTAGAATAATAGCTATGCTGCCAACAATCTTCCCATTTTTAATACGGTATGGTCTGGGTAACTCAGGTTGAACCTTGCGTAATTTCATAAATGAAATAGCCACTAGTAAATAACCTAATACTACACCTATACCGCCAGCATTGACAATCCACACAAGCGCTGCTCTACCTAATAGTGGCGCAACAAATGCTAGTATACCAAGAAACAAAATACCATGTGTCGGTGTCTTATACTTTGGATGTATAAATGCAAACCACTTTGGAATCATTTGATTTTTAGCCATGGCATATAATATTCTACTACCGCCAATAATAAACGCATTCCAACTTGTGATAATACCAGCTACGCCGCCTAGCACAAGTAAGACACCAAACCCACTATGACCAAACAAATTGACCATTGCATCCGCTGTTGCTAAATTGCTGGCATTTAAAGCTTGAGGCGATAAACCTGTCGCTACACCAAAAACAATTAGTAAATAAAAAATAACAGAGGCAATAATCGACAATATTAGGATGCCGCCTATTTTCTTCGCTGGCGCTTTAACTTCTTCTGCAATTTGTGGAATCACATCAAACCCTACAAATAGGAAAGGGATCATCATCAACACTGACATCGTACCGCCTACACCATTTTCAAAAGGTTGTAAATGATTAAATTTGCCGTTAAAACCTGCCCCGAAGACGAGTAACAAGCCTACACCTACTATAAAAATTGTAAAAACAGTCTGTATGATCGCTGCAGGTTTAACACCGAAATAATTGAGTGAAGTTAATACCACACTACCAAGTGAACCAATAATAACCCAAGTGAGATACACATCCCAACCGGCTACGTTCCACATTAATCCTTGATGTTGAAATGGAATAACGTAGTCAATAACGGTGGGTAAAGCGACCGCTTCAAATGTAATTACAGAAACATAGCCGAATAATACAGACCAACCAGATATAAACGCAATACCTGGGGAAAATGCTTTTTTAACAAAAACAAATCCTCCACCCGTTTCTGGAATTGCTGCAGCTAATTCTGCATATGTAAGTCCGATTACAATTACTAAGAAACCACCAAGTAAAAATGCTACAATACTACCTACAAAACCAGCTGTTGATACCCATTCTCCTGATAATACGACCCATCCCCATCCAAGCATGGCACCGATTGCAAGAAATAAGACATCAACAATATTCATCGTCTTATTAAATTGAGACTTCATTTAACATACCCCATAACATTCATCAATTTAAAAGTGAACCTATGAGATTGTGGTCAATAGTTTGACCACTTAATCTCATTATCACTCATTTATTATTTTAAACTTCTATGTCTTCCTTTGTTTATTAACAGCACTACTTTGTCGTCATCTTAAATGCCAATTGATAAATATTTTGTTTCTAAATACGGTTCTATGCCTTCTGTCCCACCTTCTCTACCATAACCACTTTCTTTCAAACCACCAAATGGCGCATGCGCTGCTGAAGGTCCGCCGTCATTCCATCCAATAACGCCATATTCTAATTCGTTATATAATTTTAAGCCAGTTCGATAATCATTTGTAAAGAAATAAGACGCCAATCCGAATTCAGTGTCATTAGCCATTTTTATCGCTTCATCTAGATCATCATAAACCATAACAGGTGCAACTGGCCCGAATGTTTCTTCATGCATTACTTTCATACCTAAATTTGCGTTAGAAATGACCACTGGCTTTAAGAAATTACCTTTTAATGATTGTATCTCATCAAGCGTACGTGATAGCTTACCACCTTTCTCTTGGGCATCCGTAATATGTGTCAGTACCTTTTTGACTGCATTATTATCAATTAAAGGACCAACTTTAACATCATCTTGTAAACCGTCACCTACTATTAGTGCATGCACTTTATCAATCAATTGTGCTGTATATTGTTCTGCAATATCTCGATGCACAAAGATACGATTAGCACAAATACAAGTTTGTCCAGCATTTCTAAATTTAGAATCAATTGTCCCTTGTACTGCCGCTTCAATATCAGCATCTTTATGAACAATTAAAGGTGCTAAGCCTCCTAATTCCATCGTTACATTCTTCACACTTTTGGCTGATTGTTCTATCAGTGATTTACCAACCGCTGTTGAACCAGTAAAGGTTAATTTATGGATACTTTCATGTGATGTGAAAATATCCCCAGCATCTTTACCTGAAGCAATAATATACGATATAGCATCTTTAGGTATGCCAGCTTTATGTGCAAGTTCAACCAGTTTAATCGTTGTTAATGGGGTTTTCACTGCAGGTTTACATATTATCGTACAGCCTGCTGCCAATGCAGGTGCCATCTTACGCGTTATCATTGCTGCTGGAAAATTCCAAGGCGTAATTGCACCGACTACGCCAACTGGAAATTTATCTATCACTATTTTTTTGGATGGCGTATTGGCAGGTATTGTTCGACCATATACTCTCTTTGCTTCTTCTGCATACCATTTAACGTAAGCATTAGCATAAGTTACTTCACCTTTTGCTTCATCTAAAGGTTTGCCTCCTTCTAACGTAATTAATTTCGCAAGATCATCTTGATGTTCATCAATCAGGTTAGCCCATTGATACAACTTTGCTGAACGTTCGTGTGCGTCAACTAATTTCCAATCTTGGAATGCGTCATTCGCGTGTTTAATTTGTGAATTGATTTCATCATGGTTCGTGTAATCCAAACGTTCTATAACTTCATTTGTAGACGGATTAAATACTTCTAATTGTGTCATTACGATTTCTCCTTTTCGATGATTTATATTATGAGGTATGACTTATCTATACCCTATATTTAAAAATAAATTTTTAACCGTTCATATGCGTTTGGGTAGTACCCACTACATTTAATGTATTGGTTAAAATGGATAAACCTTGTTGCAATTCATCTTCTGAAATGACTAAAGGTGCTAAGAAACGAATAACATTCCCTTTAATGCCAGCAGATAATAATAGCAAACCTTGTTCATTTGCCGTTTGAATAATTTTTCCGGTTAATGCTTTATCAGGTTCACCCTTCTGTTCATCAATAATTTCACAAGCAACCATAGCCCCAAGTCTTCGAATACGAGCTATATATGGATGCTGCTTTGCTATTTGATATAAGTAATCTTCAAGTTGCTCGCCTAGTTTTTCGGCTTTACTATTTAAATCTTCTTCTTCTATAATTTCAATGACTTTTAAAGCTGCTTCACACGCTAAAGGATTTCCAGCATAGGTGCCGCCTAGTTCTCCAGGTGCTGCACTATCTATCATTTCTGCTCTCCCAACCACACCGCTCAATGGAAAGCCTGCTGCTAAAGATTTAGATACTGTTATTAAATCTGGCTCAATACCAAAATGTTCAATCGCAAACGTTTTACCAGTTCTTGCAAAACCTGTTTGAATTTCATCTGCAACAAAAATAATTCCGTTAGCTTCACATATATTTTTAACAGCTGTCACGAATTTTTTATCAGGTATAATAAAGCCACCTTCGCCTTGTACTGGTTCCATTACAATACAGGCAACTTCACTTGGATCTACTGTTTCAATAAAAAAGTCATGTAATTTTTGTATTATTTGATCGACATAAGCTGCTTTCGATAATTCTTCAGATTTTTCAGAAATATTAGGGTATGGTGCTTGGTAAACAGCTGAGGCGAAAGGTCCAAATCCTAATTTGTAAGGCTTTACTTTACTCGTCATAGACATCGTCAAATTAGTACGGCCATGAAACCCTCTCACAAATGATACGACCGCTTGTCTTCCAGTATACTTTCTAGCAATTTTGACCGCATTTTCTACAGCTTCTGCACCTGAATTAAGCAAGATTGTTTTTTTAGCAAAATCACCTGGTGTAATTTCAGTTAACTTTTGCGCTAAATTTAAGTAACTTTCATACATAATGACATTGAAGCCAGGATGTATAAACTTATCTAATTGTTCTTTTAAATGTTTCGTTATTTTAGGATGTGTATGACCTACATTTAATGTACCAATTGCACCTGCAAAATCAATAAACTGATTACCTTCTACATCCGTGATGGTAGCACTCTGTGCATGCTCTGCAACATGTAAGTTGCCATTGACTACACCACGCGCTACATATTGTTCCCTTTGTTTTTTATAATGTTCAAATTGATTTATCATCAATCATCCCTCCTTGTTAACTTAATTCAAGATTTACAGTTTCCTAAAAATTTAAGGGATTATTGGTATAGTGTAAAGAACCAGTTATATCACTTTAATGGTACCAGTTTATTCCCAGAGCACTTCCTTTAAGCGTCGTACAGCTTGGGGTATCTGTGCCTGTTTGATTTTTGAAAAACCTATAATAAGCGTTTTATTCGTCTTATTATTTTCAAGCGGTTCTACAGAAAATCGGTTTAACGTATAAAGTTCCAATCTTTTTTCTTTGGCACGAGATTCAATTTCAGCATAAGAATATGTGGTGTTGATTTCCACGATGAAATGCAAACCCGCGCGTGTATCTTTAACTTTAATATTATTTTTAAACACATTTGTTAGTTGTGCTATAAGGTATTCCCTTTTCTTTTCATATAAATGATGCATCTTTTTTACATATTTTTCATAATGTCCTTCTTTGATCATTAAATTTAATGTCAGTGCATTAATCATTGAGAAATCAGGTATCATATTTAAGTTCAACATCTCAAATTGTTTCACTAATTTAATTGGTAAAATCATATAACTCATCCGTAATCCAGGCATTAAAGTTTTAGAAAAAGTACCTAAATAAATCACACGTTCATTTTTGTCAAAACTAAACAATGAAGGTATATTATCTGTTTCATATTTAAATTCACTATCATAATCGTCTTCAATGATATAACTATGTGTTTCACTAGCCCAATTCAAAAGATTAATACGACGTGAAACAGGCATAATTGTCCCCATAGGAAATTGATGTGATGGTGTCACTATAACAGCGCCGGGTTGAACTTGTTTGATTTTATTAATCGATATACCTTTATTATCTAAAGAAATTGGTTCTAAATGTGCGTGTGTTTGTTTAATCAAAGACCTAAATCTTGAATAACCCGGGTTTTCTACTGCAATTTTTATACCCTTAGGTAATAGCTGCATGAGTTTTGTTAATAAAGTATTCGTACCAGAACCAATAACGATTTGTTCTGGATGACATTGTATGCCCCTTTGATAAGATACTAATTTAGCAATCGACTGCCTTAGCTCAACTGGGCCTTTAATATGAGGTATCGAAGATAAATAATTATCATAATTTTGAAATACACGTTTAATCAATTTAGTCCATAAATCGACTGGAAATGCTGCAATATCCGTACTCATATGTGAAAAAGAGTACTCAAAACTATCTTCAGTGGGAAGCTCTTGAACTTCCAAAGCGATTTGTGCATTTGGATCCACAATCAACTTGTCTAAAGGTTCAATAAAATATCCTTTTCGCTCTTCAGTATAAATGTAACCTTCTGCTAGCAATTGTTCATACGCAGCTTTCACACTATTCACGCTGATGTTTAAATATTTAGCCATATCCCTTTTTGAAGGTAATTTCTCACGGCTCTCATATTTGAATGCAAGTATATCTTCTTTTAATTGACTATATAATTGTCGATAAATATATTGACCTGCCTCACGTTGCATCCAATCCCCCCTTGTTTTCATTCTAATTTATAAATTTTTCCTCTTACATCGCTTACATTATTATAATAAAAACGAGAACGGGATAGAAATCAAAAATGCTAATTTGATTTCTAATACCCATTCTCGTTAGAATGATAAATGATTGAAATGCTGAGTTTTATCGCTCACCACACCAATAAAATATCGGTTGCGCACCTTCAAAACAATACGATTAACTATGTTTCAGTCGTAAGGCAATTTAATTTTTATGTCGTGGGAGTGCAATATATCTGATTGCTTTCAATTTTTTATAAAATTGGAGATGCTAGTTTTGCAATAGATTGCTTAAATTTAATCCAAGTTGAACGTTGTTCGTAACGTGCTTCTGTGAGTTCTTCTGATACTTTCAAATCTTCCATAAATGCAGCTTTCAGTTCTTTCACAATCTTTTCATCATACATAAAGGCATTAATTTCAAAATTTAATTCAAAACTACGCACATCCATGTTTGATGATCCTACACTAGCTACTTCGTCATCGATAATCATCATCTTAGAATGAATAAAACCATTCTCATAGGTATAGACTTTGACGCCGTCTCTAATCAATTGAGCAACACTTGTAATCGTTGCCCAATATACGAAGATATGGTCCGGTTTATTAGGTATGATTAACCGAACGTCGACACCAGCTTTTGCAGCTATACGTAAGGCGTTAACATAACCTTTATCCGGTATAAAATAAGGACTGTGCATATAAATAGATTTTTTTGCATTCATAATCATTTTCATATAACCAAACTCTATTTGATGCCAATTATCGCTAGGCGCACTGAGTGCGATTTGCAGTGGAACATCTCCGCCTTGATTTGCGTTATCCGGGAAATACTTGTCAGTATATTCGAGTTGTTCACGGTGGGATTGAGAATTCCAATCATGTATGAAACTTAATTGTAAAGCGTCTACGCCATCGCCCTTAACTCTTAAGTGCGTATCACGCCAGTAACCAAAGTTCTCGTCTAATCCCAAATATTCGTCACCAATATTAAATCCACCTACATAACCGGTCATACCATCGATGACTAAAATTTTACGGTGATTTCTATTATTAACTCTAAAATTCACTAAAGGAATCTTAGCTTGGAAGAAAGCTTCAACTTGCCCACCAGCTTCTTGAAATTTTTTGAATTTAGATTTATGTACTGATTTAGAGCCGACTGCATCATACAATATTTTAACTTCTAAACCTTCTTCAGCTTTTTGCTGCAAAATATCAACGATTTCAGAACCTAAACCATCTAATTTCAAAACATAATATTCTAAATGAATATAATGTTTTGCGTTACGTAAATCTTCTTTCATTTGATCGAACAACTGATGGCCATCAGTATAAATGTCAACATTATTATTATAACTTAAAAATGTAGGTTCTTTTGTTAATAATGTATTTACAATATCTGCGTGCTTTTTTATTAATGGAGAATCGGAATTGTTTATCTTATTGGTAGAATCTAACAATTGTGTTTTCATACGTTTTTTTATATCATCTATCTGGTTATTGTGAAAACCTTGTTCACGTTTTTTTCGTACACCTCGCCCAAAAAAGATATAGATGATAAAACCTAAAATGGGCACGACAAAGAGTAAAAAAAGCCAAGCCCATGTTGCAGTAGCGTCTCTTCTATCTCGGTCTAAAAAAACAATAACAAAAGCTAACGCTATATTAACGACAAAGAAAAATGCAAGTATTCCTCTATAAATTGGGCTTACACTTGGATCAAATATTAATTGCATACAGACACCTCATCATGTTTATTAATTATTAATGAATACTAAGTACTTTTTGTGATTTTGTATATTAAAATGCAGCACAATTTATTAAGCTCAACTATTTTAAATGTATTAAATACCAAGCTAAAGTACGTTACAAAATATCGTACAATATTTAAAATAGATTGTCTATTCTTCCATCGTTTTCTCTATCGTACGATTACGACCAGCTTGTGATCCAAATAATGTGATTAACAATGAAGTGATTAATAAAATACTTAATGATGCCATCCATTTGCCTGTTGCATCATGTAATACACCAAACAATAATGGGCCAACAGCAGCAAATATATAACCTACTGATTGCGCCATACCTGACAACTTAGCTGATGTTTGGCTATGTTCAGTTCTCAAACTAAAGAATGTGTTTACTAGGCCAAATGCTATACCACTAGCAACACCGATTAATACTGTTGAAATGAGAGCAAATTCTGGTTTAAACAACATAATCGAGACGCCAATCACAAAACAAACCCCAGTCAAAAATGTTAATAGGAATTGCGACTTCATTTTAGTAGCAAAAATTGGAGTAATAAACGTTAAAGGTATAATTGCTATTTGCATTATAGATAAATACATGCCTGCTTCATTAATCGACATACCATTTTGAGATAAGTACGCAGGTAACCAATTGATTAACGAATAAAAAATCAGTGATTGCCCGCCCATAAGCATGGTGATTTGCCATGATAACGGAGACTTCCAAACATTAACACTCTCTTGTGGTACGGAGGCTGTTGTATCTTGCTTAGTATTTAATTGAAACATCCATATAATGATTGTTATCAGCGTAATCACACCTATCACGCTAATAGCAATGTTGTAATTAAATGCTTTGACAAGTGGCGCTGTTCCATAGGAAGATAGCCCTCCAAATACATTCATAACCACTGTATAGTAACCCGTCATAATACCTATATGTAAGGGGAACTTCGCTTTAATAACAGCGGGCGCAAGTACATTGCCAAAACCAATACCAATACCGATAAGAACCGTACCTATATACAGCCATGAAATACCTATGACTGAACGTACAATAACACCAATCAGTATCAACCATAAAGCTACAAAAATCGTTTTCTCTAATCCAAAGCGATTACTTGTTTTCGCAGCAAATAATGAAACAATTGCAAATGCAATCAATGGTACTACTGTAATCACGCTAACCGCACTATTAGACATGGCTAAGTCGTGTTTAATATCAGGTAACGCAACACCAATCGAAGTAATAGGCGCCCTAAGATTCGCGCCTACAAGCAATATGCCTATAAATAATAACCAATTAATCGGTTTTACTTTTCTATTATTTTCCATTTTGTCCACCTTACTTAACTATTTTCATAAATAACATTATATATGGTACAATATGTACGTTATAATGTAAATAGGAGCGATTCACTTGTATAATATTCAAAATATCATTGCCAACAATATTGCTGATTATCGTAGTAAACATCAACTTAGTTTAGATAAAATGTCTAATTTAACTGGTGTTAGCAAAAATATGCTGAGCCAAATTGAAAAAGGCGTGTCCAATCCAACCATTACTACGTTATGGAAAATTGCCAACGGGTTACACCTCTCTCTTTCTGAACTTACATCAACAAAAAAAGAGTGTGTAGATTTTGTAGACGAGTCAGACATCGTACCTATTATGGATGACAACATTAAAATCTATCCTTATTTTCCATATAATGATAAGAATCACTTTGAAATGTTTAAAATGGAAATTCAACCTGGTGGCAAAATGGACTCCGATGCACACCATGTGCAATCAGAAGAATTTATCATTGTTAACACAGGCAGTTTAAAAATTGAAGTCGATGGAACCACTTATACAATTAGCAATAACCAAGCTTTTCGTTTTAACAGTGATGTAGCTCATAGCTACTGTAATCCAACCAAAGACGTTGTTACATTTACTGCCACAATTCATTATCAAACGCCATAGTTATTGAAATTGATATATACAAACTGTATTCGAAACCATCCATAAATATAAACGAGAATAACAAACATTGATCTCTCTAAACATACCTTTTCACCTCCTGTCGCCACTTCTAGTGTGTATAGATAATTATTTAATACTAATATAGGCCAATTCAATGAACTATTGCCAACAGATAGGGAGCGGGACAGAATTCATTTCACAAAATATGAATTCTGTTTTGTTCTCTATTTTTGTATAGATCAATTCATATTCAATAATAAAGTTAATAAAATAACTATAAATATATTTTTCATTTTATATTGCCTTTACCGCAAAAATTATGTCATATATATTTGACATAATCACATCATTCTAACTATAAAAAAGGCAGTGAGTCCGTAAATTGAACAAAGTAAAACATTATCGAATCCAACAAAAAATATCTCAACTTTCTTTAGCACGTTCATCAGGTGTCTCACGACAGACGATTAATATGGTTGAAAATAACAAGTACAATCCTTCATTAAACTTATGTATACATATTGCGAAAGTGTTAAATGTCACGTTAAACGATTTATTTTGGGAGGAAGAAACGAATGAATAAAAAAGACAAATGGATTTATCAAAATTTTGCTGGTTTAATTGGTATACCAGATGAGTACCAGCGGCATGAAATAGATAAGTTAATGGCAAAAATTGCTATCATTGCTTTATATACACTATTAGCTTTAGTATATTTATCTATTTTTCTAGATATTGAACGCGCATTTTTATCTCCGTTCACCATTGGCGGTGTACTATTAATTATTATTTTATTTTGTAGAGTGAGCATGAACCAATTCAGCGCTGACCCCGTAGAAATCGAAGTACATGATCAATATACATATCATCAATTGCTCAAAGAAACACGGAATAAAAGAATTATTTTCTTAGTTATTGCTTTAATTTATATGCCAGTTACCGCAACTATCGTTGCACCTATCCTGGCAGGTAATCCCTTGAATTTTAGTTATTTATTCAATATAAGTACTTATTTACCATTTTTAATGTGGGCTATTTTTACCGTTGCAAAAGACTCACGTGTAAAATTAATAAAAAAAGAGGAGGACGCTGATATTGACTAACGAAAAAATACTCCGCTTAATTCCAAATTATAGATATACAGATGAATATGAACGGAAAGTGTTATTAAATATATATGCCAAACTATATGTATGGATATTTTGGGGCACTTTGATTATTTCCACATTGGACATCTTTGTTTCTATGTATCTAAAACAAATTCCAGTCGTTAGTATACTTGCAATGATTGCATAAACCGCAGCTTCGATTGTGTTTACTTCTTCACTTCGCAATAAAAAAATAGATCGTTTTGAAGTCGATTCTAAAAAGGGATACCAACGATATATTAAAAAAGCACGTAAAGGAAGTTTCATATTTGCATTTGCTATGTTTATTGTCTTCAATATAAATAATTACTTAATCCCGTTTGTCATACATCAATCTCTCCCTGAAAATTCAGAGTTAACTTATCAATTGTTAATTTTTGCTACGATTGCTGCTATTGCTGGATGGATAATATATATGATATCCAAAGCCAAGATTACACGTACGTATAAAGATTAAAAGCTAACATAAAATGACCCGCATGACTTTTTATATTATAGTCATGCGGGCAGTCTTAAATACGACTTTCTATTCGTTCATCTCTGCACGCTATAAAAATCTTTCTATATAGAATGCTGATTCCTCTATAGATTTATGTTCAGTGTTAACTACAATTGCATTCAACTTGGCAAACATTTCTTCGGCGTACATCAATTCTTCCTTGATGCGGTCAATACTATTATAATCAGTTGGCCCGTGTAATCCCAATATCTTCACGCGCTCATTCCGAATATTTAAAATATAATTAGGTTTGGCTGTTAAACCAAATATTTTGAGTTCTTTATGTCTAAAAACCTCATCTGGTATATCCACTTCTGGTACCAAAGGGATATTTGCTATCTTATATCCTTTATTTGCTAAATACATACTAAGTGGTGTCTTTGAAGTACGAGAAACACCTATGATTAAAGCGTCCGCTTCTTCTATGTCAGTAAAATGTTTTCCGTCATCATACTTAACAGCATATTCTATGGCTTCAATTCTTTTAAAATAATTTTCGTCTAATTTGCGTAATGCACCACTTTCTAAAATTGGTGAACAATTCGTTCGTCGCTGAATAATACCGATTAAATCCGACATGTAATCAACATATGGAATTTGTTGTTCAAGTGCATATTGCCGGCCTCTTTTATTAAATTCTGGATTCACTAAAGTCGTTACAACCACTGCGCCGCGTTTTTTGGCTAATGAAAGCACATTAAGTAATTCATCGTGATTTTTGATAAAAGGAAACTTTTTTATCTCAACATGAACTATATCCGGAAACTGCGTTAATGTTGCGTTAATCATACGTTGTGCAGTTTCTCCGATTGAGTCGGATACAACAAATAGGCTTAGTTGTAATTGCTCAAAATCATTGGACACGTAATCTACCACCTTTGACTTCACTTTGTGCCGTAGATAGTAAGGCACCGGGCACTCTAAACGGTGAGCAAGAAACATAATCTAATTCTAATTGGTTAAAATATTGTATGGATCTATGGTCTCCGCCTAACTCTCCACACACCTATTTTAATCGTCGGATTTACAGATTTCGCCTGTTCTGTCGTCCGTTGAATTAATTGCCCTACACCCTCTAAATCTAATGTTTGGAATGGGTCTATATCTAATATACCTTGTTCTGAATATGCATTTATAAATTTACCAGCATCATCACGTGAGAAACCGAATGTTAATTGCGTTAAATCATTTGTCCCAAAACTAAAGAAGTCACATTCTTTTGCTAAATCTTCAGCAATTAGACACGCCCTCGGTGTTTCAATCATAGTGCCAAGCAAGTAATGCGCGCTTTCATCCATTTCAATTTCTAATCTTTCTATTTTATCTATGATTTGTGCTTTTAATGTTGTAAACTCTGACACAGAAGAAACAAGCGGAATCATAATTTCAGGTTGGCAATCAATGCCTTGTTGTTTCAGTTTCAAAGCACTCTCGACAATAGCTTCTGCTTGCATGATATAAAGTTCTGGATAAGTTATAGCTAAACGACAACCACGATGACCTAACATAGGATTCACTTCATTTAAACTTGCTATATAGTGTTCCAATTCTGAAACAGATACATTAAGCTGACGCGCAACACTGTGTTTTTCCTCTGTTGATTTAGGTAAAAATTCATGTAGTGGCGGGTCCAGCAAACGAATGATAGTTGGACGTTCGCCCGACAGTTTTAATATTGTTTCAAAGTCTTCTTTTTGATATTGCTTAATCTTATTTAAAGCATTAATCCTATTTTCTTGTGTATAAGATAAGATAAACCGTCTCATTTCAATTAAACGTTCTGCCCCAAAGAACATATGCTCAGTACGGACTAAACCGATACCTTTCGCTCCAAATTGGTAACCCGCTTGAATATCTTGGGGCGTTTCTGCGTTCATACGTACGTCTAACCTTGCCACTTCTTCTGACCATTGCATAAACGTTTCAAAGTCTTTGCTTCTTTCAGCCTTCGTTGTTTTAACTTCATCCAAATAAATGTCACCTTTAGCACCATCGACTGAAATAATATCACCTTCATTTAATGTACCATTTGGATATGTTACTTTTTTATCTATGATATTAATCTCAATATCCGAACATCCTGTCACGCAACATTTCCCCATCCCTCTTGCGACAACTGCTGCATGAGACGTCATGCCACCATGTGTCGTAACAATTGCTTTACTTGCAATCATACCTTCAATATCTTCAGGAGAAGTTTCAGGCCTCATCAATATAACATGCGCTCCTTGTTCAGCTTTTAATTTTGCAGTTTCAGCCGAAAATACGATTTGACCGCTTGCTGCGCCAGGGCTCGCTGGTAGTCCCATCTTAGAAATAATAGTAGCCGCTTCTAATGCATTATCATCAAAATTAGGATGCAGTAATTGGTCTATTGATTTTACTTCAACATTCATAACAGATTCTTTTTTTGAAATAATCCCTTCTTCTACTAAATCTACCGCAATATGAATCGCTGCATTAGCAGTACGTTTACCATTTCGGGTTTGCAAAATATAGAGTTGCTCATTTTCAATTGTAAATTCAATATCCTGCATATCTTTATAGTGCATTTCTAATTGTTGAGCAACCTTTAAAAATTGTTGGTGAACGTGAGGCATCTGCACTTTTAAAGTCTCAATATTTTTGGTGTGCGTATACCTGCCACAACGTCTTCGCCTTGTGCATTTAATAAATATTCACCAAACAATTTCGCTTCCCCAGTAACTGGATTGCGTGTAAAAGCCACACCAGTACCACTTTGATTGCCACTGTTTCCAAAAACCATCTCTTGAATATTGACAGCTGTACCAATACCATATGGTATCTCATTTAACTGACGATATACACGCGCTCGGTCGTTATCCCAAGATTTAAACACTGCTTCAATAGCCTCAGTCAATTGCACAATAGGTTCTTGTGGAAATGGTTTATAAGCCTCTTCTAAATATACGTTTTTATAATACTCACAAATTTCTCGCAATCCTTCAGCTGGAATATCTGCATCGTTCTGATAATGATATCGCGATTTATATTGATTAAAATATGTATCAAATAATGCCATCGGGATATCGTATACAACTTCACCAAACATTTGTAACAACCTACGATAACAATCATATGCGAAACGTTCATCGTTCGTCTTTTCTGCTAATATTTTAACATTATTATCATTAAGCCCTAAATTTAATATTGTGTCCATCATACCAGGCATAGAAATTTTCGCGCCACTTCTTACAGATACTAACAATAACGCTTCTTCGGAAGAAAATGATTTTTTAGTGCGTTTGGAAAATGCTTCTAATTGTTCATGTAATGATTCCATAACCTCTTCTGAAAGTTTAGAACCATGGTTCAAATATTCAATACATGCTTGCGTCGTCAGTGTAAAACCATCGGGAACAGGTAAACCTAAGCGTTTCATTTCTGCTAAATTCGCACCTTTACCACCTAATAAATCTTTCATTGCTTTTTTGCCTTCATCAAATGCATAAATATATTTTGACATACAAAAGCACCTCAATCTTTTAATGTGTCATACTAATTATTATTGAGTATGTCATATTAAAATCTAAAAAACAACTAAAAAATTACTATTATATACTTATTTTGCTTTAAAACCCCAAAGTGATTGAATTCAGATTAAATAAAAAAAGCCTAAGCAATACCATGACGCTGTATTGCTTAGAACTTTAAATTTTCCAGTTTATTGCCATATTTAAATTTAAGATATCAATTATGTCACTATGCAACTATGATTTATAAAATAAGTGATATATCATAGGTAGTCTTCATATCAACTACCATACTACAATTAGCACTTTAGTTAATAAAATTGAAACACACTTAATTCTATTCAATTATTACTGTTGATATAAACTGGTTTAATTAGTGGAAAATAATAAATAAGTAGGATAAATAGAGCGTTTTGCGTTAAGAACTATAATACTTTTGTAGTTAGTAGTTTAAAATATAATTTAAACTGGCATAAATAGCATAACAAACTATTTTTAAGTAGGTAACTGGTTAATATATAATCATTGGGCGGTTTTTTAAAAGCTACATTTCAATATGTTATCAAAATAATACTCAAACGGAATGACATACTACATCATAGCGTATACATTTTCGGCGTTATGCTTTAGCATTTTAAAATTATAGATGCTCTTCTTGTTTTACATAAGGTTCACTTCCAATATCTTAAAATTCACTAAGAATCCATTAGTGTATGTGTTATCACTTAATTATTCAAAATGGCGCCATTTTTTCATAGATTTTATGATTAATCACAAATTTTTTCACATTCAAAAACATTCGTTTTTAAAATTTATAGTATTTAAAAGTGATAACTTAATTTAATTATATTGTTGAGGCAGTTTTTTGTAAAGCGCTTTTTATCGTTTTAACAAAATACAGCCGCGTCACTTCTTCAATTTTATCAATGGTTGTTAATATTTTTATTTTATTACTCATATTTCGCTAAATCCCCTTCTCTTAATCCATTTACATGATTTACTCAACACCACATAGCAATTTGTAACTTAACCGCATCAGAGTACTTTTTAGGGTTTAAACCTGTTTCTTTTTTACACTTTTCTAGTCTGTATAACAGCGTATTTCTATGAATGTATAAATATTTTGCTGTCTTTGTAATATTTAAATCATTATAAAAGAAGCTTTTTAACGTATCTATACTCAGTTGATCCATCTCCCCTAAAACTCTCTTTTTATAGCGCTGCCTTATATTTTCGTCTATTTGGTATAACAATGTTTTTTCTTCAATATCTTCAAATGAAGTCATCGCTTCTCCGTTTTCATTTAACATAAATACCAATTCGCACTCTTCATAAGCATTTTTAAAATCTTTTAAATTTTTAAATATCAGACTCGAAGCCATGTAAACTTTCAATTCAAGATCCTGAAACACTTGATATATATTACTGATTTTTTTATCTAATTCTGAAGTAGATTGATCCATAGCTAGAATGACAATTCGATTGTAATTTGTGAATGCAATTGTAAATGAGCGACCATCTATACTACGAGTGAGTGAACGAACGATACTATTTCTAGAAAACATCTGTTTTTCTATATCGATAATAACGCACTTTTTAAAAGTCAATAAATTCATGTTTAGGTGTTTTATCAAATATTGTATAAATGATTTTGAAGCTTCACTTTTTAACAATTCTTCAATCAGTAATTCTTGAGTCCGTATTTGCCCTTCCAATTCATATGTAAAATAATTCTGATACAACAATAATTCTGTAGACATTTTAACTAAATCTGCTACATGCATTAATTGATCTGGATTGCCTGTTATACCTATGACACCCACAATATTATCTTGAAAAATAATCGGCAAATTAACACCTGCTTGCGTCCCTTTTAAGCAGACACTGTCTTCTTGGGTAATTACTACTGTTTCTTTTTGTTTCAACACTTGCCTAGCGCCTTCATGTATAATACCAACACGCTTTTGATCAAAGGAAGCAATAATCACGCCATTGTAATCCATAATATTAATATTACTGCTAGTTCTTTTAGCTGTTTCTTTAACTATGAAAGAAGCCATTTCTTCAGTTAATACATTCATTTTCTCACTCCCTTATAATTTTTATACAAAATTAGAATATTAATTTTGTATAGTTTAACCCTATTTTCTAGAAAATGAAATCGATACACTAAAAGAACACGTAATAGAAAACGCTTTCTAAAAAGGAGCAACATAATCATGGAAATTATTTTAGCACCAGATTCATTTAAAGGTAGTATGAAAGCCAGTGAAGTAACAAACTATATGAAAGAAAGTATTTTAGACATATTTCCTAAAGCCATCATTCATGATTTACCGGTTGGAGATGGCGGCGAAGGTACATTAGAAGCCTTAATTAATGCAACTAATGGTGTACTTACTTCGATTGATGTTACTGGACCTTTAGGGGAAAAAGTGCTTGCGCAATACGGCGTTATAAATAACGATACTTGTGTAATAGAGATGGCAGAAGCTTCCGGGTTAAAACATTTATGTGAAGATGCACTAAATCCACTGGTAACGACAACATATGGAACTGGCGAATTAATTCTACATGCATTAAATAAAGGGTATAAAAAATTTATCCTAGCTATAGGTGGATCTGCAACCAATGATGCGGGCGCAGGTATGCTACAAGCGTTAGGCGCTGAATTAACAGATAATAAAAACCATTCATTAACGTTAGGCGGTGGCGCATTAAAAAATTTAAATCATATTGATTTAACACATTTTGATTCTAGAATTGCTAATTGTAAATTTATCATTGCTTCGGATGTTCAAAACCCTTTGGTAGGTCAAAACGGTGCATCTTTCATTTTTGGAAAACAAAAAGGTGCATCACCAGAAGATATAAAGCAATTAGACCTTAATCTTAATCACTGGGCAAATCATGTTGAAAATACAACTGGGATAAAACTTCATGACTTGAAAGGAGCTGGTGCAGCAGGTGGTCTTGGGGGCGCATTCAAAGCATTTTTTCCTAGTTATTTTAAAGATGGTATTCAAGTTGTTATAGAACACATTCAATTTGAAAAATATGTAAAGCGCGCTGACCTAGTTATTACAGGGGAAGGAAAAATTGATTATCAAACGTTTTATGGAAAAGCACCTATTGGTATCGCAAAATGTGCTCAAAAATATAACGTGCCTGTTATTTTTATAGGGGGAGCTGTAGAAATAGATATAACAGACTTAAAAAATACTGGCGTAATCAGTGCTTTTAGTTTAAGTAATGGGCCTATGTCATTAGCAGAAATCTTTTCAAATTCGGAAAAATTAATAAAACAAACAACAAAGAATATTGTAAGTACATTTTTCCATAACCATTAACATATTAAGGGGATGTTTGTTATGAGAATTAAGGATACAATAGAAAAAATACCTGGCGGGCTGATGGTCGTGCCATTATTACTGGGGGCTTTTATCAATACGATTGATCAATTGCATCTCAAGCCAATAATGAATTTGTTAAAATCCTTAGGCGCCCCCAAAACTGAAGAAGGCTACTATGAAATGCTGCAAATTGGTGGATTTTCACAAGAATTATTTAAAGATAGCGCACTTGTCTTAATAGCTCTATTTATTTTTTGTGTAGGAAGTCAAATGAACTTAAAAATTGGCGGCAAAGCATTAAAAAAAGGTATGCTATTAACAACAACTAAATATTTTTCGGGTCTAGCAGTGGGTCTTTTATTAGGTTTGCTATTTGACCCTTGGAATGGTTTATTTGGATTATCTACAATAGCCATTATTGCAGCAATGACAAATAGTAATAGTGGCATGTATGCTGCTTTAACTAGTACATATGGCAATCGTTCTGATGTAGGCGGTTTGTCTATACTTGCTATTAATGACGGTCCATTATTAACGCTGATTTCACTAGGGTTTATTGGTACAACATTTCCTATTATCTCATTTATTTCTGTTTTGTTACCATTAAGTATAGGAATGATTTTAGGAAATCTTGATCCTAAAATTTCAGAATTTTTACGCCCAGGCGAAACCATACTTATTCCCTTTTTTGCTTTTTCTTTAGGCGCGGGTATGAATTTAGCTGAATTCTTTAATTTTTCAGTGTTATCAGGCGAATTAACACTAGCATTATTAACTTTTATTTGTACTGCATTTACAGGCGTCATTGCCTTTAAATTATTCAAAGAAAAAAGCGTCATTGCCCCTATTTCTGAATCTTCTACAGCGGGTAATGCTGTGTCTACACCTGCAGCAGTCGTTGCAGCCGCTTCAACTGCTTTAGCAAATGGCAATTTAAGTCAAAATGAATTTGCCATGATAGAAAAAATAGCACCACTCGCTACGGCACAAATTTCAATTTCGGCCATAACAACAGCGATATTGTGTCCAATAGCTGTTATTATGGTAGATAAATATCAAAAAAACAAAGGTGTTTATGGCACAAATGAATATTTTACTCACAAATCATCTATTAATGCGAATGAACAGCGCAGTTCACGCGTTTATGTAAGCGCTTCATATAAGGAGGATGAATAAATTTGAAAACCGAAATATTATATGGCAAATCAAATCTTAACGTTGAATTACCAGACAATAGCGTATTAATTGAACCCACCCCTATTCCTGCACTTGAAAACGACATAGATGCGATACGCAGTGCATTGCAGCATCCTATTGATTCAGAACCACTGAGTGATTTAGTCCAACCAAACCAAACGGTTTCAATCGTAATTAGCGATATCACTCGCCCCACTCCAAATCATGTACTCGTACCATTAATTATTGAAGCATTAGATCATGTGCCTTTAGAAAATATTGTTATTATTAATGGCACTGGTACGCATCGTGACCAAACTAGAGATGAATTAATACAAATGCTCGGCGAGGATATTGTTAATCATGTTAGGATTGTTCATAACCATTGTAATGACAAAGAAACTTTAAAAAAAGTAGGCCAAAGTAAATACGGGTGTGATGTTTATTTAAATAAAGACTATGTTGATTCTGATTTCAAAATTGTAACTGGCTTTATTGAACCACATTTTTTCGCCGGCTTTTCAGGTGGTCCAAAAGGTATCATGCCTGGTATTGCTGGCATAGACACAATTATGACGTTTCACAATGCTAAAATGATTGGCGATATCCGCTCAACATGGGGCAATATGACAGATAATCCAGTACAAGATATGACGAGAGAAATTAACGCAATGTGCAAACCTGATTTTATGTTAAATGTCACGTTGAATAAAGAAAAGGAAATTACAGAAGTATTTGCTGGTGAATTATATAAAGCACATGATAAAGGATGTGCCTATGCTAAAAAGCACGCTATGTTTAGATGTGATCATCGTTTTGATGTGGTCATCGCTTCTAATTCAGGTTACCCGCTAGATCAAAACCTATATCAAACAGTCAAAGGCATGAGTGCCGCTCATAAAGTGGTTAAAAAGGGTGGCAGTATCATCATGTTATCTGAATGTAGCGATGGTTTTCCAAATCATGGTAATTATGCAGAAATACTTAAAATGGCAGACACACCTAAAGCACTTGTTGAAATGATCAACGACCCTAACTTTGCTATGTTAGACCAATGGCAAGTACAAAAACAAGCCGTAATTCAAACTTTTGCACATGTTTATTTATACTCCAAATTAACCGACCAACAAGCAAAAGATGCTATGTTACATCCAGTTTCAAATGTAGAAAAAACATTAAAATCTTTAGAAGAAAAATATGGAAAAGATATGACGATTGGTGTTATGCCACTCGGCCCACTAACCATACCTTACGTAGAATCGTAATATTTAAGTTTTAAAAGTAATTATTAAGGAGGCAATTTAAATGATGACTCAAATACAAAATAAAGAAGAAAGACTTGAAAATATCTTAAAAGAAATGAAGCAAGTGATAGTCGCTTTTTCGGGCGGTGTAGATAGTAGCCTTGTCTTAAAAAAAGCAATTGATGTATTAGGCAGCAGTAATGTCAAAGCAGTTATTGTTAAATCTGAATTGTTTAGAAATGAAGAATTTAATCAAGCTATACAATTAGGACACATACTAAATGCACATATTATAGAAACTGAAATTGCAGAATTAAAAGAACCACACATTGTTGAAAATACACCTGACAGTTGGTATTACAGTAAATATTTATTGTATGCAAAACTTGAAGAATTAAGAAAAAATAATGCGTTTCATTATGTTCTAGATGGCATGATTATGGATGACATTTCAGATTTCAGACCTGGACTTAAAGCAAGAACTGAATTTGGGGTGAGAAGTGTTTTACAAGAAGCCGATCTTTATAAAGATGAAGTACGAGAATTGAGCAAATTACACGATCTTCCTGTTTGGAACAAACCAGCACTTTGCAGCTTAGCTTCTCGTATTCCTTATGGAGAACCTTTAAGTTTTAATAAAGTAAGCAAAGTGAATGAAGCTGAAAAATACATTCTTAGCTTGGATATAAATCACGTTAGAGTACGTTATCATCATAATATAGCACGTATTGAAGTTGATGAAACTGATATTCCTACCATTATCCAACACAGAAATCAAATTACTCTATATCTTAAAGAACTTGGATTTGATTATGTAACAATCGATTTAGAAGGTTATCGTACAGGTAGTATGAACGAAGTTATGCATACCCATGACTGATTTAATAACATAAAGGTGGCTTAATTATGACAGATCATTATGATTCCATTGAATCATTACTGCAAGCTGTAAAGACAAATCAATTATCCGTTTCTGATGCTAAAGCTGAATTAAATCAATATGATGAATTAGGTTTTGCAAAGATTGATTTGCATCGAAGCAAACGGCAAGGTTTTCCCGAAGTCATATTTGGGGAAGGCAAAACTGAAAAACATTTGATTAAGATTATTCACTCACTATTATTACACGAGGAAACGGTATTAATTACTAGAATAAATAGTGAAAAAGCGAATACTATTATTACAAAATATCCTCAGTTAGAATACCATGCAACAGCAAATATTGTGTGTACACGCTTAAATTATATACACAAAACCGAACGGCAAACAGCCATTATTTGCGCTGGTACTTCTGATCTCCCTGTTGCTGAAGAAGCCGCCGTGACAGCAGAAGTGATGGGGATATCAGTAAAACGATTTTACGATGTTGGCGTTTCAGGTATACATCGACTTTTCGCCCATATTGAGGATATACGCGCCTGCAATGTTTCTGTAGTAGTTGCCGGCATGGAGGGTGCGTTGTCGAGTGTCGTTGCTGGTTTAGTTGATCATCCTGTGTACGCAGTACCAACCAGTATTGGATATGGTGCTAATTTAGACGGGGTCACGACGCTACTTTCTATGGTTAATTCTTGTGCGCCTGGTACAAGCGTCCTTAACATTGACAATGGCTTTGGTGGAGGGTATAACGCTGCCATGATTATCAATATGCTAGAACACCATTCAAAGATGGAGTGATTTTATATGACAAATGCAATTTATTTAGACTGCCACGCTGGTATTGCTGGTGATATGCTTTTATCTTCACTTGTAGATTTAGGCGCAGACGTCGCTTATATTGAAACTCATTTACAACGTTTACCGTTAAATGAGTTTCAAATGCAATTTTCAAATCAGAATAAAAAAGGCATTCAAGCCAAATACTTAAATATAGAATTTAATGAAGCGCATCATCATAGAACTGCTTCTGATATTTTTAAAATAATACAAAATAGCCATTTACCAAATAGAGTCAAAATGCGTAGCCAAAAAATATTTAATACCATTGCTCAAGCAGAAGCTAAAATTCATGGCATGTCAGTAGAAGATGTCCATTTTCATGAAGTTGGCGCTATGGATTCTATTATTGATATTATTGGTGGATGTCTTGCTTTAGAAAATTTAAATATTGATGAAATATACGCTTCTCCTATACCAACGGGAGGCGGTAAAGTAAACATCGCTCATGGACTATATACGGTTCCGGCGCCGGCGACTGCTGAAATTTTGAAAGGTATCCCACTTGCTTCGTTCGATATTGATAGTGAATTAACCACACCAACAGGCGCAGCTTTTATTAAAGCATTAGCGTCTAAAATTGGCCCTTTACCTTCTATCACAATAGATCATATTGGTTATGGTTGTGGAACAAAAAATTTCGACTTTCCAAATATCTTAAGGGCAATTCAATTTAAAACAAAAGATAACACACCAACACAAGTACAAGTCATTGAATGTCAAATAGACGATATGTCTGCAGAAATGTTAAGTTATTTTCTTGAACAAGTATTTGAAGATGGCGCGTTAGATGCCTACTTTACTCCGATTACTATGAAAAAAAGTAGACCCGCAACAAAGCTTACTATCATTAGCAAAATTGAAAACGCGTCATTTTTTGAAGACTATGTCCTTAAAAACACAACTTCTCTAGGCGTCAGAAGTTATACAGTTAATCGTAAAGTGCTTCATAGACAATTCGAAACGGTTCATACTAGCTATGGTGCTATTTTAGTAAAAACTGCTATGTTAAACGATAAAATCATTAAAGCAAAACCCGAATTTGAAGATGTACGAAACGCTGCTATTCAATCAAACACACCTTTTGTACAAGTATATGACCATATCAACCAAGAAATTCAAAAACACATACAAATTGGTTGAAATTTCATTAGAAAAAGACCCCACTGAACCAATTACTATACTGAGACTCTAAAAGTTACATTTTCAGTTTAACTTTTAGAGCACAGATTATACATTGAGTGGGGTTTTTAATATCATTATTTATCTTTTTTATGATCAGGCTGTTTAGCATTTGGATTCGAATATTTTTCCGGGCTATAATCCGCACCTTTTGTATAATTACCTGATGCATCCCATAATAAAAATTCATCAATACCATGATCTTTTAGCGCTTGGATTTGTGCTGTTACCTCATCTTTATCATATACTTTATAACGCCCCTCCCCTAAGTAAGAAGCTGTAAAATCTTGAAGCCATGGACGAGATTTAACTTTTTGGCTATCTATCCCTTTAAGTGCTTCTTTTTCTTTATCTAAATAGCGATCTATAGTTTTATATGGTTCTGTATCTGGATTTTCTAATCCAAAATCACCAGGGTTCCAATGTGATGGATAAATCATCGATGAAATAACATCGACGTTTTTAGCAATCTTGGGAAAGCTTTGTCCAATACCTGGTGTTTCTTTAACTGTAGCTGCGTACCCAAATACATCTGCAGACGTTTGAACATCATATGATTTCAAATCTTTACGTGCTGATTTTAAAAATTCTGTAATCGTATCTACCCGTTGTTCAACCTTATTCAATCCACTCTCTTCGTATTTACCACTCGAATATTGTAATGATTGATCTTTATTTTCGAATCCTTCTGGAAAACGGACGTAATCAAATTGTATTTCTTTAAATCCTGCCTTGGCGGCTTCTTTTGCTACATTTAGATTATAGTCCCATACATTAACATTAAATGGATTTGTGAAACTGTCTCCCCCTTCATTTTCCCATACGTTACCTTCAGATGTTTTAAATGACCAGTCAGGTCTTTGATTTGATAGTTTTGAATCTTTGAATGTAACAATACGCGCAATTGGATAGATATCATTTTTTTCCATTTCTTTGATGATTTTTTTGGCATCTATTCGGTCTAAGGTATTACTACGAATTAATTTATTATCGCTTTTCAAATCCATCGTAATATTACCTTCGTCATCTTTGACATCGATAACCATCGCATTCAATTCCGTATCGTTTATGAATTTAACCAGTTCATCAAATTGTTCATTACTTGTTGCGCCTGGCGCAACATATATGCCTTTTACACCATCTTTCGGATAATCGATTTTACTATATGTATCTTTGCTTGATTGGCTTGTTTTCTTATCTTTACTGCTATTTTTCTCATTGTTCGAATCATTATCATTGTTACAAGCAGACATTACTAGTGCCATTGCCAATATAATTGTTAGGAATTTCCATACGCGCATCGACTTACAACCTCATCCCCAAATATTTTACTAAAAAAAGATTTTTTAATATTATTATATTTCACACTACCTACGATATATTATTTTAATATTTTAAGCAAGGCGAATTACTATTGTGTGTCACGAGGGGGAACCATAAAAAAGAGCAAGACAAAAATTCAATTTTTTAAAAGAATTCATTGCCTTGCTCAGCTATTTATATACTGATTTTTTAAATTTCACTTAATAGATGGACCTATATTAATGTTAGCGCTTGATAACGCCTTCTCTAAAACATCTACCACGCAAATACTATGTTCTAATTGTTTTAAAGCAAATTCAGTATTTTGATTACGGATAACTTGCTCAATTTTCACAAATTCCTCATACATCCGGTGGTTATGTAGATTGACTTGATAATACTGTGTGCCGCCCGTATGGTATTTTAGCTCAAATGCCTTTAATTCATTCGTTGGTCCTTTAATATGGATAGTTGCTTGATCTCCTTGGATATAAGATTGATTATCTGAATTAGAATCTTTAGCTCCGATACAGACAACTTTCATGCCATCATAATCTAGTTGTAAAATTCCGGATGTATCAATATTATTTTCTACATTTGCATAATATGCTACTTTACTGGGCTCACCAAATAAAGCCAATGCTAAGTGAATATTATAAACATTGATATCCATTAATGCGCCCCCACCTTGTTTTGGGTCAAATGCAGGCTGAATCATACCTTTTTTAAAATCATCATATCTTGAAGAGTACTGTGAATAGTTAAATTGAGCAATCTTACAATTCCCAATTTCTGAGATAGATTGTTTTAACACGTCATAATTACTTAAATATAAATTCGTAATTGCCTCAATGATAATCACGCCACGCTCTGCCGCTAAATCTTTTAAAGCGATTAACTCTGATTTAGTTAATGTAAATGGTTTTTCACAAATCACATGTTTACCTTCTACTATCGCTTTACGCGCATAATCAAAATGAAGGTGATTCGGTACAGCTAAATAAATCGTATCTATACTTTCATCTTTTAAAAATGCTTGATAGTCTTCAAAAACAGACTTTATTTCAAATCGTTCTTTTAATTGAGCGACATTGCCCGGGTTACGACCAGTTGTAACTATACTTTTTATTTTTATTTCGGGTATTTCTGACATAACTGGCAGTGCTTCTTTGACAATTTTACCTGCTCCAACTATACCAATGTTCATAACCATCCTCTTTTCATTGTCATTTTAATTGTTATATCATATGTGTCTAAATAATGACTGATATTTCTCTATTTTATATTAATAGTTTATATAATTAAAGTTTGTGCATCACTTATAACATTTCTCAATTTTTTATAAAAATTAAATAAAAAAGCATCCCATTCTAGGGACACTTCTTAATCTCTCTGCTCAGAAGATTTATAACTGGTTAAAATTATTTTCTTGAACGTCAGTTATTTTAGCAACCTCTATAGTTTGTTCTTTAGGCTCTAATACGTGTATATATTGTTTATCGTCGTTATCTTCAACCTTGCTCACCTTTATACGGTCATGCTCTATTGTTTCAATAATAATTCGACCATGTTTATTTAAAGCCTCTATAACTTGTTGTTTATCCAATATTAAACCTCCTTAAGCAATAAATAATAGCTTAATATTTGTTTACCCATAAAACAATTTCTAAATCAGTCACTGCTCAAATTTTTAGTTTAATAAAAAGCAGGATGTAATCTATTTATTCAAAAAAATGTCATGCCCACTTCAACATCGCTTAATATTTTAACTTAATATCAAATCTACAAGTTCTTCAGCAGAAGTTTTACCAAAATAGTAAGCAACATCGATTGCACTTAAAGCCTCGAGTAAATCTGCTTTAATGACTCGTACACCAATGAGTTGTTGCTCTACTTCTTTAATATTACCTTGACCAAAGAAATCACCATAAATACGGCATGCAGCAATGCGGCCTTTTTCAACTGAAAGTGTAATATCAACTGTGCCGGCTGCTAATTTTGCATCTCTATTATATTCATAACGTGGGGAACGCCCGTAATTCCATTCCCAGTTTTTATATTTTGAAGCGACCGTTTCATCAATAGCTTGCCAATCTTTTTCTGTTAATTCATAACGTTTAGCATTATTGATATCGTCTAATTCTAATAATTGTTCAACCATCAAATCTTTAAATTCGTGTATGGTAACATCTTGATATGCTGCCGCCAAGTAATCTCGTATATTTCCAACTCTTGATCTTACGGATTTAATACCTTTTGATTCAATTTTTTTACGGTTGGGCTTTAATACTTTGACCATAGGTTCATAATCGACATCTAATAAGAGAGAATAGCCTCCATAGATACGGCCTTGTATTAAGGTCATCGCAGCTCCCGAAACTTTCTTGCCATTAATTTCTAAATCATTACGCCCACTTTGGACGACTTCAGTAGCTCCAAGATGATGTAGTGCATTAATTGCTGGCTCATAGAATTTTTGGAAATCGCCGTAAATCGAATTATCATTTTGTAATAGACAACACATATTTACCGCACCGCGATCTACATAAACCGCACCGCCACCTGTCTCTCGACGCATAACTTGTATGTCATGCGCATCTACATAATCTTGATTAATTTCTACTGCTGTATTCTGAAAACGACCTATCTCTACTTTGGGGTCGCAATAATAAGGCAATAAAATATCATCGTCTAAAAATATATTTTGACTAACATAGACCTGCATTGCTGTACTAACAGCGCCATCCGTAATATATTCGCCATTTCGAATTGGTTCAATTAAATACATAACTTTCTCCTACTTAGTTAATTTATTATTTGCTTCTGTAATTAATGTCGAAATATCATCAGTTAAATGTACTGTTCTTTCACGTATGTTTTGCGGTATACGATACGCTTTTTTATTCAACGTCATAAATAGTGCATCGGGATTATGGCGTGTCATTCGCTGAAATGGATGTTTCACAAATTGCGGTGTTGTGTACCCAATACCGATTTCTAAATATAACACTTTGCCTTCTTTATGGTTTTCGAGGAATTGATTATAACGCTTGAGTTGTGCTTCAAAATCTGCATCTTCAACCATCCCTACTTGTGCTTTTCGCTTATTTATTTCCATTGGTGCATCACACTTTGGACAATGCGGCATAAGTTCGCGTGGTACTTCCATATTAGATTGTGCTTTAACCATTTGACGGATAGCTGCATCATCTCTATACGTTTCTGCGTGACAATGTTGGCTACATTGCCAAAGAATATATTCTCCTTGAATATGAAACACCTTATTTAAATCATAATTAGCTACTGCAAATGCATTATCTGCATTTGTTGTAATAATATGATGTGCTTTGTCTTTTAGTATTTCTTTTAATGCGATATACGAAGCACCTACTGGTTGGTCTAAGTAATTCAATACAACGAACCGACTTTGAAAGGCCCAATATTCTTGCCAACTTTCAAATGTATGGAGGCTTGCTTGTAACATATCAAAAAAACCGTACTTTTCTATAAAGTCTGGAAAATTTTGAGTAAATCTTTTGCCAATATAAGTAAAACCATCTGATGCCGACATACCTGCGCCGATACCAACAACCACTGCATCTGCTTCATTGATAGCTTCTGCTAAAACATCAGATTGACTATTATGATTGGTTGATATGGCACGCCATGTTGATTCAGTCATAACGTTTTAGTTCCTCCTTGTATAATTGAGCATCTGTATCAGTATACACATTAAAAATAATATTCATATCGATGTTATGCTCTTTTTTATATGCCAATACAGTATCAATAGCAATCTTTGCCGCTTCTACTTGCGGAAAGCCAAACACCCCTGTAGAGATGCAACAAAACGCAATACTATCTAAATGATGTTGTTCTGCAATTTCTAAACAACTACGGTAAGAACGTGCCAACAAATCCTTATTCATGTTTGAGACTGGTAATTTATGGATTTGTGGTCCTACTGTATGAATAACATGTTGAGCAGGGAGATTATATCCTGAAGTTATTTTAGCTTTGCCTATACCTTCTTTTTTACCTTGTTGTTCCATAAGTTCATGACACGCTAAACGTAACTGTACACCTGCTTTTGTATGGATAATGTTATCAATACAATTGTGATTAGGCTCAAAACAGCCTAATAACCGACTATTAGCTGCATTCACGATAGCATCTACTTTTAATTGGGTAATATCACCTTGCCATAAAAACACATCATCGCCTATAGATGGCGATAATGTGTCCATAGTAGTCATAAAATGATTATTATACGTTTGTAAAAACGCATCTTGAACATTTAAATACATCTCAGAGATAGGTTGAGGCGGTCTTATATTTGCAAGTCCCCTATACATTTCCCATTGGGCTGTGTCACTCTCTGGCAGGTCTAATGTAGCTTCACCATAAGCTTCACGCCATAAGTATTCAATTAAATACGATAAACGTTCTTGTTGTTGCATATATTATGCCTCTGGAAGTGTATTAAATGCTGCTTCGTCAACATTTTCTAATTTAATTAACCAATTTTCTTCTGGCTTTTCTGAATTTAAAATTGTCGGTTCGTCTTCAGCTTTGGTGTTACGTTCTACAATTTTGCCTGCTAAAGGAGATTGAACGTCTAGCACTGTTTTAGAAGCCTCGATACTAACAATTTCATCGTCTACTTCAATATCATCATTACCCATAAATTCAACATAACCAACTGTACCAATGTCATCTTGTAATTCTGGTGTCATACTATAAACATATTGCTCTCCTACTCTTTCTACCCATAAATAATTCGCTAATTTTTTCATAATCATAACTTCCTTTCATAAATCATTATAAATATATTTCTGCAAGTAATTCAATTGCTCGACAACGCGCTTCGATACCTGGTATTAAAGGCACCACCATCACTTCATCAGCGTCAAATTTTTGTATCATACTATCTAATCGTAGTTTTACAGTATCTTTGGTACCAACAATCATACGCGCACGGCCTTGAGTTATTTGGCGCTTATCCCGCTCTGTTAGGTGATACGCGTTTGCTGTATCAATTGTAGGCATGTGTTCAAACTCAGCAAATTGTTGTTTACCTAATAGCCAAATGTCTAGGCTTTTACCTAAAGCTTTAGCTTCTTCTTCTGTATCAGCTAAAGCAATAAAAACAGTGACCATCACAGTTGCATCCATATTCAATGAAGAGGGTTGAAATGCATCACGATAGATATCGACGCTATCTTTCGCTCTATCTATAGCGTTAGCGCTAGGTAGCAAAAATGTACCTAACGTGTACCCCATGCCTTGTGCACCTGCTTTTTTAGCAGATGCCACACTCGTGCTTAGTAACCACATCTGAGGAATGGTACTTGTGCTTGGTTGCGCTACAACATGGTCATGTCGTTGTTTAGTTTGCTGTTCTGTTAAATACTGACGGACGTCTTCAATAGACTGCCCGTAGTCTAAAAAGCGTGCTTTGGTTTCGTTCATAGCTTCTTTCACATATGATGTACCTGCATTATTGCCTATCCCTAAATCAACTCGGCCGGGATGTAATGCTTCTAACATACGAAAATTCTCAGCTACTTTATATGGACTATAATGAGGTAACATGACCCCACCAGAACCCAAACGAATTTTTTTTGTTTTATTCAATATTTGCATCATTAACAATTCTGGACTACTACATGCAAATGCTGGAACGTTATGATGTTCTGTCATCCAAAAACGCTTATAACCGAGTTTGTCAGCTAACTGTGCTAAGCGAATAGTATCTTGTAAGGCATCTTCAGCAGTTTTGCCTTCATCAATGATAGCGTAATCTAACACATTAAATTGGACCACTTGAAATACCACCTCCACTAATCATACATCATACGATACGCTTTGTTAACGTTCATTCTTTAAGTAAGTATATTTGAGTATCTAACCACTTTCAGTTAAGATAAATCCAATACATTATCCTCATCTAATAGGATAACCCATATAGAGAATTTTTGTTAGATTTTGCTTGAAAAATTCTCTACTTTTTTAATTATTTTGACCCTAATCTCATTAAGTGTTACTTTAAAATTAATTATTACAACGAAGATAGAGGTTTTAGTTATGAACACTAATTATGATGCATTATTTGAACCATTGACATTACCGAACGGGGTTATTTTAAATAACCGTTTTGTTTTATCTCCAATGACGACCAATTCTTCCACACAAGATGGCCATATTACAGAACAAGACATTAAGTATGCGCGCCGTCGCGCACATTCTGCGCCACTTCAAGTTACTGGAGCTGCCTACATTGAACCCTACGGACAATTATTTGAATATGGATTTAGTATTACTGATGATCGTTGTATTCCAGGGTTAACCACATTAGCTAATGCGATGAAACAAAGTGGCAATAAAGCTATACTACAACTTACGCATGCTGGTCGTTTTTCAAACCAAGCCATTTTAAACTTTGGACAAGTCTATGGTCCAAGCGCTATGACGTTAAACACACCAATCAAACATGAAGTATTATCTATGTCTAAAGACAAAATTAAATCAGTAATACAACAATATGCCGATGCGACTTCTCGAGCGATTAAAGCAGGATTTGATGGCGTTGAAATTTCAGCTGCACAACGTTTATTAATACAAACCTTTTTCTCTACTTTTTCTAATTTAAGAACTGATACCTATGGCAGTCAAACTTTAGAGAATAGATCCCGTTTTGAATTGGAAATATTAAAAGCGGTTCAAGCTGTTATTGATCGAGAAGCACCACCTCAGTTTATCTTAGGTTACCGTGCGACACCAGAAGAAACGCGTGGTAGTAAGGTAGGTTATACTGTTAGTGAATTTAATCGTCATTTAGACTGGGTGTTAAAAACTGCCGATATTCAATACTTAGCAATTGCCAGTTGGGGTCGCCAAATTTACCAAAACAAAGTGCGCTCAGAGGGTAAGCATAAAGGTAAGTATGTTAATGCAGTCGTTTATAAATATATTAATGGACGTGTCCCTCTTATTGCTAGCGGTGGGATTAATTCTCCTGAAAGTGCATTAGACGCCCTACAAAATGCAGATATGGTTGGTATGTCCTCACCTTTTGTCACAGAACCGGACTTTGTTACAAAATTAAAAGATCATAGACCAGAAGACATTGATTTGCATGTCACTTTAGATGACATAGATGAATTAGCCATCCCTTATGCAGCGTTTAAAGATATTGTAAAAATGATGGATTATGGTGAAGGTTTAAAAAAAGAAACACGCGATGAGTTGCGCAAACTGGAAACAAATTACGATGCAGTGAATTATCAAGAAGTGGAAACAGAAGATGAGAAATAGACCTCTTTTTGATATTATGATATCAACGCCAATATAGATAAACAGCGTTTAAAACCTTATTTAACAACCTATATTCATTTAGTAAATGGTTGTAAAAATTATAGAAGACCCTGAGATTACAAATGACTGTCTCAGGGTCTTCTAGTTCGCTATCCTTACATTTATTTTTGCCAAATCGATTCTATTTCTTCTAATGTTTTACCCTTCGTTTCGGGGATAAATTTCCAAATAAAGAGACCGGATAAAATACTCATTAATGCGTAAAAACTATATGTCATTGTCCCACTGATATCCATCATGAATGGATATGTAGAAGTGATTGTAAAGTTGGCTAACCATTGTACTGCAACTGCAATGGCCATAGCAGCACTTCTAATTCTATTAGGAAATATTTCTGATAACAATACCCAAATGATAGGTCCCCAACTCATCATAAATGATGCAGTATAAATCACCATAAATACTAATGTAATCACACCAAATGTACCGTTGGCTGTCAGCACACTCATTCCAATCATACCTATAGCCATACCTGTTGAGCCAATAATCAATAACGGTTTACGTCCAAATTTATCTACATATAAAATCGCAATTACGGTAAATATAACATTAACCAATCCCATGACTACTGTTTGTATCATAGAAGCGTTGCCGCCTGCCCCTAAATTTTCAAAAATTCTTGGTGCGTAATATAGTGCCACATTGATACCAATAAATTGTTGAAAAATTGATAACACGATTCCACAAATGATGACCGTTTTGCCAAAGCTAAATAATGGCGCTTTTACATCATTACCTTTGCGCTTAGTAGATAAAATATCATTCAATACATTTTGCGCATGCTGTTTAGAATTGTATATCTTATTTAGCACTTCAAACGCCGCTTCATTTTTATTAATTAAAGTTAAATATCTTGGTGTCTCTGGCACCATAAACAATAATATAAAAAATAACGCTGCTGGAATAGCTTCTGTTATAAACATATAGCGCCAACCAATAGCGTCTATCCAATGGGATGTTTCTCCAAATGTAATACCATAGTTCACAAAATAAACGACCAACATACCGAAAATAATCGCAAATTGGTTCCAAGAAACAAGTGTTCCTCTTATTGATGATGGAGAAATTTCACTTATATACATAGGAGAAATTGCGGAAGCTAACCCAACACCTATACCGCCTATAATCCGGTAAAAATTAAACATTAATAATAAACCTAAACTAGCATTGCCTTGCTCAAAGAATAGAAATTCTGGATACCCAGATAATATGGCTGAAATAATAAATAATATTGCAGCTATTTGTAATGATTTCTTTCTACCTAGCCTACTTGAAAAGTTGGATGATAATAACCCGCCAATCACACAACCTATCAAGGCACTTGAAACAGTCAAACCATGAATAAAACTACCATAATCAGCTGTTAAATAACGTTGTAATCCATGATTGTGGTCAAAACGCAATCGTGGGCCATTTAGGTAGTGCTTTTAGTTTTATTTATAACAACCATATTTATAATATTGGAAACAGACGAGAATTCTTTGGTCATGAAATTGCAGGCATAAAATTGCACGCAGCGCTTGATACGCAAGTATATAATAATTATGTTCATCATTGTTCTTTAGGTATGTGGTTTGATTGGCAAACGCAAGGTACTAGAATTAGTCAGAATATATTTGCACATAATACTAGGGACTTATTTGTAGAAGTGAGTAGCGGCCCTTATTTGGTTGACAATAACATTTTAACAGCTGATTACGCATTAGATAATCATGCTCAAGGTGGTGCATATATTAATAATATCATTAGTGGTGAAATTGTTCATAAATTAATGTTAGATAGAGCTACACCTTATCATGTGCCACACAGCACTTTGATTTCAGGATTTGCACCAGTTTACGGTGGTGATGATCGTTTTTATAATAATATATTTATCGGAAAAAACGGTATTAAAAATATTGGAACTAGTATCTTCAACGACTATACTGTATCATTAAAAGAATATATAGACTTAGTTTCACAAGAAGAAGGAGACCACGAAGCTTTTCATAAAATCAAACAACCAGTATTTATTAACCATAATGCCTATTTTAATCAAGCTGAACATTTTGACAGAGAACAGTCATTTATTCAAGACAACGCGTTTAATCCAAATCTTAATATTCAAGAGGACAACTCGGGCGTTTATTTGGATATGACGATTCCTGAATCATTGCTGAATTTCAAGGGGGATATTCATTCCACATACTCTCTTCCTAAAGTAAGACTAGTAGATGCTGATTTTGAAGATATTGATGGTAGCCCTTTAACATTAAGTTCCGACTTATTAAATCATTCTAGAATTGATATGGCTACACTAGGACCAATCCAACAATTGCGGGTAGGAAAAAATCATATTTTACTATGGGAAAAAGATAATAATACAAAAAATAGTATAGATTAGTTAATAAATGAGGCCCTTTTAAATATTTCATTTTAATAGCATAAGCAAAAACTGAGCGGTATCATGTAATCGTAACACCTCTCAGTTTTTGTTTATATCCTTTTATTGCAATGCTGAAATAAAACGTTCAACGCCATCTTTAACAGTACTTGGGGCACAAGCTACATTCATTCTTAAAAATCCTCTTCCTTCTTCGCCATATTTTGTACCAGGCTCAAGTGCAAGTTTTCCTTTTTCTAATAGCTTATCCATGATTTCTGATTCAGTTAAACCTGTTTGTCTATAGTCAATCCATAATAAATAAGTCGCTTGCGGTTTTTTAATTTTTATCTGCGGTATCGCTTTTGTAATTTCGGCAATAGCGTAATCCATGTTTGATGAAATGATATGCAATAATTCGTCTAGCCAATTTTCACCATAAGTATAAGCTGCTTCTAATGCAGCTGCTCCAAATGGACTAATGCGATTAACACCTAATCCATGTGCTGTAAAATTAGTTTCTAACGCATGACGAATAGCTTGATTTGGTGAAATAATCAAAGCTGCATGAATACCCGCTAGGTTAAATGTTTTCGTTGGTGCTGTGCAAGTAATAATTTTTTGAGATGCCTGGTCGGATGCTAACTTGCCTAACGGTATATGTTGATATTCAGGAAATACTAAATCAGAATGTATTTCATCTGATAATATCAATACATCATATTTAACACATAATTCAATTATTTTTTCCAACGTAGCTGTTGACCAGACTACGCCTCCAGGATTATGTGGATTACACAATATAAACATGGTTATGCCTTGTTTTAATTTTTCCTCAAAATCTTCAAAGTCAATAGAGTAGTTACCATGTTCTTCTATTAAAGAACACACTACTAATTCTCTATCCATGCCTGAAGGCAAATTTGAAAACGGTGGGTAGACTGGAGGCGTTATTAAAACACGGTCATCTGGCTTTGTAAATGTTTCAATAATAGACGCAATGGAAGGAACAACCCCTGAATGGGCGATAACCCATTCTTTTTCAATATACCAATGATGCCGTTTCTCAAGCCAAGATTGTATTGCGTTTTTACACGATTCATCTAAATAAGAATAGCCAAACACACCATGTTCAACACATCTTTCCAGCGCTTCAATGACAGGTTGTGGCGCTTTAAAATCCATATCTGCAATCCACATTGGTAATACATTTGAGGCGTCTTTAATGTTATATACTGATTCCATAGTGTCCCATTTAACTGATTTTGTCTGTCTTCGATTAACAACGTTATTAAAATGATAAGTCATAACGACCACTCCCTTATATAAAATCCCTATTTAATCATTCTTTTTCTTAAAAACATAAAATACCCAAAAACAACGTAAACGACTGTTAATAACGTAAATAAAATTTCAAACATCATTAAAATGTATAACAAAGCTTTTAACTGCTTAGGCATGCTTACTTGATGCATAAAATTAAAATAAGCAGTTGCTGTTGTTACCCATGGAAAGGTTAAAGCAGAAAACGAAAATCTAAAATTTATTGTTATAAGCTTAGGAATAAACGTTAAAGAAACTACAAACAATAGCTGAGATATCACAAAACCAAATATGGCAATTATTGTTTCTATATGCGTTTCACTTAGTAAATAACCATTGAAACACAGTGCAGCAGGTGCAGCTATAATGATTGACATTGGAAATTGATTTTCATTATATAAACGCCATGTTTTTTTTATTAAAACGATTGCTACTAATATTATAAAGCATATTGTAGCAATATATACGATCATTTTACCAAACATTGGATAAAAATCTCCTGACGTTTCAGATATAACTCCGATACCTACAAACGTTACAAACCAACTCGTATTCGGTATAACCTTATCTTTCCTATGTAAAATAATATGGTAATAAACAAATCCCATTATAATGATGAATTGTACTACAATCGTTATCCACCATAACCATATCATTCCTACAAATTCAAATTTAAAATGATGATATATAATATAAATAATTGTCATTAAAGCCATCGTAAAAGCTGGAAAAGTGGCGCAGATATTACGATCAGTCAATTCATCCAAAACTAAACGTGGGTATAAAAGACATTTTTTTATAAAGAGCAACAAAACAATACAACTCAATATAAAAAATACTGTAGCTAAAATATTCCAAGACATATTAAATAACAAATTACTTAGAGAAACTAAACCTAAAACTAAACCACAAATAGCTGTCGGTAATGCTTTAGTTAATTTATAAAACATACTTTTTAATCCTTTTACATTATATAGTTATATTATCACTATACTATTTTAATACTATTATTGCGTTAAATAAGATTATAATTAATTAATTTTAATAAGTTAATATCCATTGTTTGCTTTCACTTAAAAATATAAAAGGACCTGAAACATAAGGTTAATGTCTCAGATCCTTCAATAAAATTGATAATAATTACCTAGATTGAAATTAGTTTATAACAAACTTTTAAAGCGCTGAGCCATAAATAATGTGTCAGTCTTAGATTTCATTTTGACAGTAGATGAATGTAATGAAAATGCAAAGTCTATTGCTTTAAAAAACTACTTTTGAAGTTTCACTGCTCAATTTTATTGAGTTATTGATACTTATACATGAGTCTTAACTCATGTAATCTAATGCACTTGGATCTAGTAGTGCTTATACAAGCGCTTTAGCTCTATTACGCTTTGCCATAAAGGAAAAGAAATCTATATAGAAAAACGAGATTTCTGCCCTCTCCCTTCTCACGTATTTTAAAAATCATCTACTTTACTATTTATCTTTTTCAGAGTCAATTTTGTCTGAGAATTTATTTAATTGTTTTTCAGCAAATGATTTTCCACCTATGCCAAAAGCGATTGCGAAAGCAACTGCAACGGCACCTAAAATTAATAAGAACGCTACGTTTACAATGCTTTGCGCAAAGTTTAATTGGTCTAAAGTCATAAATACGGAAACGATAATAACTAAATATTTTACAATTTCAGCTAACATACCATTTCCTGTAGATTTGTTAATTAATTTAGCAATTAAGTTACCACCTATTAAACCTAATCCTAAAATAATCGCTGCTGATATTACTAATGGTAAATAACCGATAATAGCCGCGCCAATTTGATTTAATACCGTTAAGTTCACTGTATTTAATGCTTGAACAGTGAAAAATAAACCAATTAACGCAGTGATAACCCAACCTGTTGCCACTGGGATATCTATACTTTCTTTGTTTTCACCAAAATTCACATAACGGTTAAATTTGCTCACATTTAGGCTTGATAAAATATTTTTTACTAAAGTACCTAAGACTTTTGCAATAAAAATACCGATTACTAGTATAATAACTGCAACAATAATTTTAGGTGCAAAGTTAAGTATACTACTCATCATGCCTTTAATAGGTTTAGACACCGACTGCATATTTAATGAATCAAATACAGATGGTAAAAATAGCAAGAACACTAAGAAGTAACCTAATTTACCAAATGTTTGTATTAATCCAGAAGATTGTGATTCTCCTCCTTCATTATCTACTAAACCCTTCTTTTGTAGCCAAGATTCAAAACCTAATGCACTTAGCCCTTTCACAATAACTTTCTTGACAATTACTGCAATAATCCACGCAATAATTAAGAATATGATTGCGCCTATAACATTTGGTATGAAGCTAATAATACTATCTAGTGCGCTCATTAAAGAATCTAATATTTTACTCATATCGATTGCCCCCTTTTTTTTTGACAGATACCCTAGTAAAATAAAATTAATCATATTCATATATTTTTTAAAAAAATATTTTTGTGAATTAAGATAATACTACCTATCATTTATTTATCAAACAGCAAATAAATATATTGCGAAGTAATTAATTATGAATTAAACCAACTTTCCATTAAATTAACCCTCTAATTAATTTTTTTATAACTATTAATCTTCTATAATATCTAAACCTTCACTTCTCAATTGTTCAATTTTTGCTAGCATCTGGTTGATTGCTTCTTCAGAATGACTTTCCCATGAACCTAATTCTGCAACAATTTTCAATGGCTCACTAGAACGATATGAACACGTTGGGTTGCCAGGAAACTTCTTGTCTGTAACATTGGGATCATCTTCAAATTCTCCTAGTGGCTCTATGATATAAATGTGTGCATCTGCTTCTTCTTTAGCTAATGCTACAGCCAATTCAGCGCCCCATTTTGCTGCTTCTAATGTTCCTGTAAAATAAATATAATTCATGATGCGGTCTTGGTAATTAGATTTTTGCAAAGGATTTAATAAATCACCTATCTGCAACTGAGCTTTTGTGCCATGTAAATATAAATCTTGTTCAAATGCTTGTTTTTGATTTTCCATAAAATAGCCCCCCCACATTTCGCTAAAGCGTCTTACTATTATATGTGCCAATTAATAAAAGAAGTAGTCTATAATATTTATTTTTCATATAGTATAATAAACACAAAGGGAATATTTAATTATAATTATTAAACATACTTCCAACAATATCGTACATAGTCTTATATAAAATGAGGACACAAAATTACACTACCATTTTGTATCCTCATACTATTATATGTCGATGAATTAACTATTTAAATGTACTAATTCATCCGCTTTATCTGTGAAAATCCCGTCTACGCCCCAATTAGACAATTGATTAGCCCTCATCTTGTTATTTACTGTCCATACATTTAATTCATAACCAGCATTTTTAATTGAACGTACACGATTTTTTGTAAGCTTTGCATCTTCTATATTTACAATATTTGACCCGCAATAATTTAAAAGCGTTCTCCAATCTCCAGTAAATGCTGCAGCTTTAAAAATAACCGCACGTTTATATTGGGGCATGAATTGCTGTGCTAATTTTACTAAAACAAGATTAAAACTTGATAACAGAACATCTGAATCAGAGTTTAGCTTTTTTAATTTTTCAGTAACTTGTCTAATCATACTTTCAGACAAATCGCTGCCGTTGTCACCTGTTACACCTTTCAATTCAATATTCAAATTCATTTTATGGTTATTAGCAAATGTAATGATTTCATCGAAAGTTGGTAATCTTTCATTCTTATATTGCGAATGGAACCAGTTTCCTGCAGAGGCTTGTTTGACTTCATCATAGTACATGTGCGTGACTTCACCAATCATATCCGTTGTTCTATCTAAAAAATCATCGTGAATAATAATGAGCTTTTCATCTTTTGTTATAGCAACATCTAGTTCAACCCACTTGAGCCCAGACACCTTTGCTGCTGCTTCAAATGCTGCTAACGTATTTTCGGGAGCTTTACTTGGTAAGCCTCTATGGCCATATATTGTAAACATATCATCTTCCCTTTCAATTAGACTTTAGTGTAATTATGATATGTCATTGATCATAATTCAAATAATCTAAGTCATATTTGAAGCCATTACATATTGCTTTAAGCTAAACATAGTTAATAAAAATCGCCTCTGATATCCTTTTAAAGATATTCAAAGGCGACTGATATGTCATATATTATGATTTTGAATTTACGTATGATGTTGGGTCAACTGAATACTCGTTACCGACGCCACCTTGCATACGTTGGAAGTGTAGGTGAGGTGCAGTAGAATTACCTGTGCTACCTGAAAGGCCAATTTGTTGTCCTTCTTTCACCTGTTGCCCTTTTTGAACATTTAAGGAATTCATGTGCATATACCATTGATAGTTATCACTGTTTTTCTCTTGGATTGTAACTTGGTTACCACCACCATAGTTACTCCAACCACTTTGGATTACAGTGCCATCAGCCAATGAATAAACGGGTGTATTTTCAGACATAGCATAGTCAACACCGTAGTGTGCGCCTCCGCCATGATAGCTACCGTATGGTTGTAATTGGCGATGCTTAGTTAACCAATTTGCTGAGTGCATCTCGTTATTGCTCGTACTGTTAGAAGTCGTTGATTGACTTGTAGTGTTTTGTTGTGGTGCGTTTGTAGTGCTTTGTTGCGATGAATCTTGTTGTTGTGATGTGTTTTGTTGCGGTGCAGCTTGTTCTTGTTGTTGCGGTGCAGCTTGTTGTTGCGGTGTAACATCATTACTTGATGTAGCATTTTGTTTCACATCATTATGACCATTATTTTGTGTATAGCTGCTTTCATAATTGTCTGCTGATGTATGATTTTGTGTATTATCTACACTGTCATTTGAATTATTTTGAGTTGCTTGAGCAGTTTGATTCGTTCTTTCATCGTTGGCAATTTCGTTATTTTCTGGCGCTTCATTTATGTCATAACCTTCAGATTGAACTTCTGAGTGGCTTTGATTGCCAGTGTAATTATTATCATCTGAAACATTTACATCATTAGTATTTGTAACATTAGAACCTTGATCGTTCATTGGGAAATAATAATAGTGATATTGTCCTTCATTATCGATTAAATAAAAGTAATATTGCTGTTGATCAAACATAGATTGGTCCCAGTTACCATCTAATGTGTGATGATAGTTCCCATTATCATCTTGATCAATATAACCGTAATTAAAAATATCATTATAAGATTGATTACTTGTATATTGTGCGTTAGATTGATTGTTTTCTGAAGCCTGTGCTTCTCCTTGTGCAACGCCAATTGCTCCTAAAGATAACGTAGCAATTGTGGCTGTAACCATTTTTTTCATAATTAATAAATCCTCCCAAAAATTTTACTTACATCATCGTACCAAAGAATCTGTATAAAGAGAATAGTAGAAACTGTTTTTTAATTTTCTAGTAATTTATTTGAGATGTGATGTAAATTTTTTGAAAATTCCTTATATAACAATAGATAGCGCTTTCGCAAATTTAAGTTAAGCACAATCTTTAGTTAGTACAGTTACTTTCGAACAAGTACAACAGTTTACTTTTTACTTATTTTTTGTAAATTATTTTTGTTATTTTTCTAAATTATTACAAATCATCTTTTATAATTGCTTTTAAATTTAAAAACAGTGTTTTTTTGATATGGTGCATTACATGCTAATATGGAATTATTAAATAAAAGTGGGGTATGCAATATGGATGGTTTACCAAATAATTATGTAACAAAAGGGTCAAAAACTTATATTAAAATAATCGTTGCGCTTTTTATCTCTGGGTTTACAATATTTTCTATACTTTATAGCGTCCAACCCTTAATACCCCATTTTACAAAATCTTTTAATGTAAGCGAAACTATGGCTAGCTTAGCTTTATCCTCTGCAACATTAACCCTTGCGTTTGGAATGTTGTTTTTTGGCGCTATTTCGGAAGTTCTTGGACGAAAACCTATTATGATTTTTTCAGTGCTTTCTGTGTCCATACTCGCTTTAATTCAACCTTTTTTGGCAGATTTCAATACTTTTTTAATTGTACGGCTGATACAAGGTATATGTTTAGCAGGACTACCTTCTATAGCTATGGCTTATATTGGTGAAGAAATCTCACCTCACAATTTACCTGAAGCGATGGGCATTTATATAAGTGGCAACGCATTCGGAGGCGCTTTTGGTCGTATTTTCACAGGATTTATCTCTAGTATTTACGGTTATCAAGTTGGTTTAATCACTATCGGCATAATTAGTGTCATTGCTGCTATTGTATTTACTTTTTTACTACCAAACTCACAGCATTTTGAAAAACAACGATTTTCAGTAAAAGCATTATTAATAAGCTATGCCCAACATTTGAAAAATGTCAGACTATTAAAACCTTTTATGGTCGGCTTTTTATTATTAGGATGTAATATTGCAGCGTTCAATTATATTGGCTTTGTTTTAGCAGATGAACCATATCGATTACATGATAGTCTTATTAGTTTTATTTATTTACTCTTTTTAATAGGTATGATTTCTTCCATACTTAATGCAAAACTTCGCTCAAAGTTAGGCACTTTAAACGCTTTGAAATTTAGCATTTTGTTATTAATAGTTGGTATATGTATTACATTATTACCACCATTGTCATTCAAAATACTTGGTCTCGCATTTAGTGTATACGCGTTTTTTAGCGGTCATGCTATCGCAAGTGCTGTTGTTGCCGGAAGAGCTGAACATCATAAAGCACAAGCTTCTAGTTTGTATTTATTATTTTATTATATGGGGTCTTCTGTAGGTGGCACATTAGCAGGTTATTTTTACAGCCTCTTACAATGGCCCGGCGTTGTAATAATGATTACGAGTTTTATGATAATTGCATTCATTATTTCACTTACCATTAGACAAAAATAGAGAGCAAGAGAGAAATCACATTTTTAAATGGTCTCCTTATCTTGCTCCCTATCAAAGATACCTAAAAAGGTTATAAAAGCTTAATACAATTTTTATACTAGACGTCAATTGCTTATATCCAGTTTATGGTTAAGGTATATGTGTTCATCACTTAATCTCAGTTTCCTTATTGTTTCAGTACTTTCGTTTTAAACGCTTAAATTAACTGGTCTGTTTCATTTGCGCTTCAAATTTATCGAGTAGCGCGCGAGCCTCGTCTGTCGTATTCGTGCTCATCAATTGATGTCTTAATTCACTCGCGCCTCTAATGCCCCGTACGTAAATTTTAAAGAATCTACGTAATGGTTTAAACAAACGTGATTCTTCTTTTGAATATTTGTCAAATAGTTCAAGATGTAATCTCAACAAGTCTAAAAGTTCTTTGCTGGAATGTTCTCTTGGTTCTTTTTCGAACGCATATGGATTATGAAAAATACCTCGACCAATCATGACACCATCAATGCCATACTTCTCAGCTAGTTCAAGTCCTGTTTTTCTGTCTGGGATATCTCCATTAATCGTTAACAAAGTTTCCGGGGCTATTTCATCACGCAGCTTTTTAATCTCTCCAATTAGTTCCCAGTGTGCATCCACTTTACTCATCTCTTTACGCGTGCGAAGATGAATGGACAGGTTTGCAATATCTTGCTCGAAAATATGCTTCAACCACGCTCTCCACTCATCAATTTCAGAATAGCCAAGTCGCGTTTTAACACTCACTGGCAGTCCACCCGCTTTAGCTGCTTGAATAATTTCAGCTGCGATTTCAGGTCGCTGAATTAGACCTGAACCTTTACCTTTTGTTGCAACGTTCGCCACTGGACACCCCATATTTAAGTCTATTCCTTTAAAGCCCATCTCTGCCATCGCGATACTCATTTCACGGAAGTGATCTGGCTTATCTCCCCAAATATGAGCAACAATAGGTTGTTCGTCTTCAGTAAATGTTAAGCGCCCGCGCACACTGTGTACACCTTCAGGGTGGCAAAAGCTTTCTGTATTTGTAAACTCAGTGAAGAATACATCAGGTCTGCCCGCTTCACTAACAACATGACGAAAGACAACATCTGTAACATCTTCCATCGGTGCTAAAACAAAAAATGGACGCGGCAATTCACGCCAAAAATTTTCTTTCATATATATTTAAACCTTCTTATCTATTAATATCTCGAATTTTTATCCATGACGATATTACCACAAAATGTCAACTTACACAAAAGGAAGATATCTAATGAAAAGCCTATCCAGACAAATCGCACTAGCAATATATTACAATAAGATAAGAAACTCTGTTATCATTCATAAACCATATTTGACATAAAATAATATTCTATCTCGTTTGAAATTTGATAATGTTCCAAAAATTATAAGTAAAATTAAAACAGGCTAATATATCACTCTAACTTTTTCAATAAATTACTTGGAAACAACAGAATGATTTAACTTCCATTGTTCCCCTGATAGCTATATATACTACTTAACAAACCTACACATAATATGAAGGCAGCAAAAATTAGCGATGCATTGTAATCCCCTGATTCACCAATTAATATACCTGAAAGTGCTGGCGCAATCAATTGTCCTAAACTGTAAATCATTGTTAATAAAGCTACCAAGTTCACTTTATGATTACCTTGAAACATAAGTGTTTGTGCTTTAGACATGAATAATGTTGTTAACCCAAGGAATGTTGCTCCAAAGAACAGAGAACTAATTATTAAGCTCACTACATGCCCTGAAAAAACAGGTAGTATCACAGCAATGATTTGTAGTACAAATGCAAAATATATTGCTTTCGCATGCCCTACCTTATTTGCCATCATAGACCATAAAATCGTAGAAGGCACAGCACCTAAACCTACAAACATCCAACTTAACGCTGCGTAATCGGTTAATCCAGGTATTGATTTAACGATGGCTACTAAGAATGTCCCTGTAATAATATAACCAGCGCCTTCACAAAAATAGGCGATTGAAAACCCCCAAATAAATTTTTTCTTCACTTTAATTGTTTCGGTATATTCAATATTTTTTGATTTGAAATTTTTATTTTCGATATTGTGATTTTCGCGCATACCAAATATAACAAAAATCCCTATCATTAAAGAAAAAATGCCTAGTGATATCCAAGTAAGTTTCCATGTGCTCGCTGTAGTAAATAAGAAAATAAAGATACTACTTGTAAAAATACCTAAACCTACGCCACTATATAACAGACCTGAGATGCCATCTTTTTTCGCTATTCTTAAAGCTTCAAGCGTTACATTCGATGCTAAAACAAAAACTGTACCGCTTGTTATTCCAGAAACCAAACGCACAATACACCATAGTAGAAAATTATCAGAAAGTCCCCTCATTAAAGTCGAAATAATATTTATAAATAAATAAATTTTCAAATCCGTAACCTTACTAAACATAACAATCCATATAGGAACAATGGCGCCTATCAAATAACCTAGATAATTAATCGTAGCTAGTAAACCAGCACTTCGGTCATCTAAACCTCTTGTTTGCTGCATAAATGGCAAAATAGGTGTATATGCAAAACGTCCAATCGCCATTACTATAAATAAACAAATCACCCCTAATAAAAGTTGCCGATAAGCATGTTGCATCTTCTCCACACCTTTCGATTGTAGTGAGTCCATTATACGCTTAAATTCCATATTTACACTTACCAAATTTCTAAAATTTATAAATCATATTGATACCCTTTTCATTTTGAAATATTAAGTATAGAATAGATTTTATTCGTATTTAGAATTTTCGGAATATTTTAACTAGGAGGGATTGATATGAAACAACAAAATACACTTTGGAAAGATTGGAGATTACATGGCATTGTATTAATTATTATGATTATTTCCGAAGTCATTGGTGCGCATAAAATACCTTTAGGCATAACTTCAATCCTTTTGTTGCCAGTTGTTTATGCAGTGTTACTCGGATTAGGGGTTTATTTCACGCCCATCATCGGTAAAAAACAAGCTAAAAATTCCGAACCAATGGTATTTATTTCAGTAGCACTACTCATAGCAAAATTTGGTGTAGAAGCAGGGCCCGCATTACCTAAAATCATTGCAGCTGGGCCTGCTTTAATATTACAGGAAGCTGGCAATTTAGCTACGATTATCATTTCATTACCATTAGCTATATTATTAGGTTTACGACGTGAGTCTATAGGGATGACTCATTCAATAGGTAGAGAACCCAATTTAGCGCTGATTACCGAAAAATATGGTATCTCTTCCCCAGAGTGGCGAGGCGTGATGTCTATGTACATATTTGGAACCATTTTTGGGGCGATATTTTTTAGTATCTTTTCTGGTATTTTGATTTCCATTTTACCATTTAGTCCGATTGCTTTTGCCATGGCTACAGGAGTAGGAAGTGGCGTAATGACTGCAGCTGCTCTGGGGCCTTTAGTCGAAATGTATCCTGACCAAGCTAACACAATTACCGCATTTTCTGGCGTAAGTAATCTTCTGACGTCAGTGACGGGACTTTATATTGGTATTTTAATTGCTCTACCTTTAACCCGAAAATATTATAGCTTGATTATGCATGTTAAATCAAAATTCACAAAAGATAAGGAGTGACTGTGATGTCTTCAAAAGTTATAAATTGGATTCTCACCTTATGTATAGTAGGAATTATTTCAATTTTTAGTAATTGGATTGGGTATAATGTCATGCCTTTGGAGGCATTACCCGGCATCCTTGCATTAATGGGTGTCGCCTTATTAGGATTGGTTTTACGTGATATCGTGCCTTTAAACATACCAAGTATTGCTTATATTGGTATAATAGGTTTAATCATTACTATACCTGGGGTTCCTGGATCTTCTCACATCGTTGAATGGACTGAACAAGTAGATTTGCTGTCATTAGCCACGCCAGTTGTTGCCTATGCAGGCGTTTCAATAGGGAATTCCTGGGCTGACTTCGCCAAGTTAGGGTGGAAAACCATTGTTATTGGTATTGTTATTTTGCTCAGTACATATATCGGTTCTGCGCTCGTAGCAGAAATTGTATTAAAAATTCAAGGTCTAGCTTAATCAACTACAAATAACCCCCAGCTTAAAATAAGTTAACTGGGGGCTTTAATATTAAAAATAATAACGTATCTAAATATAATAGATAAACATACCAAAATTTAATAAAAATAATATGATGGCTGGGATTGCTTTTTTAATTGGGTCTTTACCTAAGAAAATCAGCGATAAGGCCCCAACAAACATAGTCACACCTAGTAATACACTAGATAGTAGTGCAATCACGTTATATAAAACGCCTATAAGCATACCAAGACCGCCTACAAATTCGAATATACCTGTAATTTGGTTAAAGATAGGTGGGTAGCCGAGACGGGCAAAATCTTTTTTCATTGCGCCAGACAATATTTTAGAACCTGTCATGATAAAAAATATACCTAATATAATTTGCAATATAATCATAATGATCCCCATTTTAAAAACCCCATTTCAATTCAATTTTTAGTTGCTTCACAAGATACAAAACCAGAAATAATATAAGGTGTGACACGTTTAATATAAGTTTCAGCAGAAATATCACTAAAGTTTTGACACCATTTTTCAGAAGCGCTGTAGATACTCGCACTTAACATACTTGCTGCTAATTGACGCGTACTATCATCCTCAAAATGAATGTCAATCAATAATTTATAAAGTATACTCTCCATATGCGCTTGAACAATATTACTTATCGTTTCCGGATAACTTCTGTGACACTTCCTATTTAAAGACAATTGGAATTCTGCTACCGCTTTAAAAATATTAGCAATGGTTGTTTCGTCCAATTGACACTGTTCAAAATATTCGTAATTTAAATTAATTAATAGCTCTTCAGAAAGCGCTTTATCCAATAAATCATAGATGTCACTAAAATGATAATAGAAAGTGGCTCTATTGATAAGCGCCTCTTGGGTAATATCTTTTATGGTTATGTTTTTAAAATCTTTTTCATCTGAAAGCTTAATAAAAGCTTGCATAATAGATTTTCTAGTTTTAATAACTCGCAAGTCTGATTTTGATTGTAGCATTCGACTCCCTCATTTTCTCCCAACATTAATTTATAAATGTTGGATATTCAACATTTATTACAATCTGTTGGTACTTATTATTCATATTACTACTTATTATAAGTGTATATCAATTTAATCAAACTTAGGAGGATAAAAATATGGTTAACAATATGGTATGTGATATCTATTCAGGCGTTTGTAAACCTAACGAGGAAAGTGAAATAGAAGCAATTAACCTAAACATAGATAGCCCTAACTTAACTTTATATTACGTAACTGACCCTATGTGTTCACACTGTTGGGCATTCGAACCTACTTTAAATAAACTTTTAGTACAATATGGGCATTTATTTAATTTCCAAATGGTAATGGGGGGTCTATTAGAGGAATGGGGAGATGGGCCAATCGACCCAGCTAATGGCATTTATAAACCTGCCGATGTAACACCACACTGGCAAGAGGTAGGAAAGTATTCACGTATGCCTATCGATGGTACCATTATGGAAATCGACCCTGTGCAATCTTCATACCCAGCATCACGTTTATATAAAGCAATCCAGCAAATAGATTCACCTACTACCGCTATTGAATTCATTAGACTCGTCAGGGAAGCAGTATTTGTATTCAATCAAAATATTTCGAATCCTAAAGTACTTAAATCGATTGTACAGGATTTATATAAAAATAACGAAACGATAAACACTGCAACTATTTTAGATTTAGCAAATAGTAAAAAAGGTCAAGAACTACTTCAAGATGATTTTGACTTAGTAAGACAATTAGGTGTTAGAGGTTTCCCTACTATTGTAATAGTAAATAGTGATAATCAAGGCACTAAAATTGTAGGCGGCAGAGATTTAAATGTGTATATTAGTGCAATCGAAACATTAAACAACAATGATAAATCAGCACCAAAACCCCTACCAGACTTAGGGTTGTATTTAAAAGCACAGCATAGATTGTTTTCAAAAGAAATTGAGTTTATGTATAACATCCAACAAGGTGAAGTCGCACAATTTATCACACGTCATTTAGACCCATCTACCTATGTCGCTAAAAATATGCTTGGCGAAGATTACTATGAAACCACATTAGATTAATGTGTAATATATACCTAAAATATATGACTATTGGAACCAATCACTACCCTTTGGTTTCATAGTCACGCTATTATATGGACAACTATTTTATAAAGACTTAGTGGAATAAAATTTACTATTCGGCTACTATACTAAGTCAAATAAATTTATGATTATAATTTATGATTATAATGTAAAAATCAAATTACTTTAATTATCTTTCTTTCCTTTTTAAATACTCCTTATACTTAAATGTTTCTATATTATTAGTTACGATAATATTTTTATGAAGTTGCATTTTAAGGTACCTACTCACTTCACAAACTGCATCCACTTCTAATGACTTAAAATCATTCATTTCAAGTAATAGAAAATCTAAATCTTTAACTTTATTATTCGTTTGAGAAAGTAAATTATAAATATTTCTTAAAAGACTCTGTTTATAATTCTTTTTTGAAATTGTTACTACTCTTGAATTTATAGGTCCTTGTTTCCTATTGCGTAAATAAAAAAGTATATTACCCTTGCTATATTGAATAATAACAAACATATATTAACCCCATTTTATTTTTATAAAGTCTATTAAATTTATACACATCAATCACAATTTATAAACATATTTATTTAATTTAACTCAGTTTATTAGTTTATTAAAAAAATAACATTAATTAGCTATTGGGTATAATAAATTTGAGGCCGAAACATTATTTTTTTATGTCTCGGCCTCACTCATACTTATATTAATTTTCTGTTTGTAAACTGATGTTATTTATCTTCTTCTTTTTTTCTACGACGCTTAATAAATAATAATAATGCGCCCATACCAGCAAATAATGAACCGAATAGAGTAGCATTGTTTTCTTCATGCTCCCCTGTTTTAGGTAATTCGGATTTATTAATATTATTTTTATTAGCTACGTTATCTTTTTCTTTTTTATTAGAATTGCTAGTCGCACTTCCTGAATTATTATATTCCGCATTACTGTTTTGATCTACCTTAGAAGTTTGCCCCGTATTTGAAGATTGATTTACGCCTGATGTTTCACTTGTATTTTGTTTTTCTTCTGGAATCGCTCCTTCATTTGTACTTGTTGCTTCACCTTTATCTGATGTTTCATCTGTATCTTGCGCTTCTCCTGTACCTGGTACTTTATCTGCGCCTGGCACAACTGTATTTGTGTTTTCAGAAGTATTTCCACTTTGATCTGTAGCTTTAACTATGATGTTTTCTCCACCATTTAAGTTAATATTTGTTGGAATTTCAATCGTATAATTACCTTCTTCATCAGCTGTATCAGTCACTGTTGTGCCATCTGGAAAGGTTACTGTTACTGTTGATCCTGCTTCTGCTGTTCCTCTGATTGTCTTGTCTTCACTTGTTACTTCATTCACCGTTGGTGCCTCTGGTGCTGTCGTATCAGTAACCGTTGTTGTCGCTGACTCTGATGGGTTACCCGCTTTATCTTTCGCAGTAACTATGATATCCTCTCCACCATTTAAGTCTACATTAGTTGGAATTTCAATCGTATAATTACCTTCTTCATCAGCTGTATCAGTCACTGTTGTGCCATCTGGGAAGGTTACTGTTACTGTTGATCCTGCTTCTGCTGTTCCTCTGATTGTCTTGTCTTCACTTGTTACTTCATTCACCGTTGGTGCCTCTGGTGCTGTCGTATCAGTAACCGTTGTTGTCGCTGACTCTGATGGGTTACCCGCTTTATCTTTCGCAGTAACTATGATGTTTTCTCCACCATCTAAGTTAATATCTGTTGGAATTTCAATCGTGTAGTTGCCTTCTTCATCAGCTGTACCTGTTGCTGTTGTTCCGCCTGGGAACATCACTGTTACCGTTGATTCTGGTTCAGATGTTCCGCTTACCGTTGTGCCTTCACTTGTTACTTCATTCACCGTTGGTGCCTCTGGTGCTGTCGTATCAGTAACCGTTGTTGTCGCTGACTCTGATGGGTTACCCGCTTTATCTTTCGCAGTAACTATGATATCCTCTCCACCATTTAAGTCTACATTAGATGGAATTTCAATCGTGTAGTTGCCTTCTTCATCAGCTGTACCTGTTGCTGTTGTTCCGTCTGGGAACATCACTGTTACCGTTGATCCTGGTTCAGATGTTCCGCTTACCGTTGTGTCTTCACTTGTTACTTCATTCACCGTTGGTGCCTCTGGTTCTGTCGTATCAGTAACTGTTGTTGTGACAGAATCTGATGGGTTACCCGCTTTATCTTTCGCAGTAACTATGATATCCTCTCCACCATTTAAGTCTACATTAGATGGAATTTCAATCGTGTAGTTGCCTTCTTCATCAGCTGTACCTGTTGCTGTTGTTCCGTCTGGGAACATCACTGTTACCGTTGATCCTGGTTCAGATGTTCCGCTCACCGTTGTGTCGTCACTTGTTACTTCGTCCAACGTTGGTGCCTCTGGCGCTGTCGTATCAGTAACTGTTGTTGTGACAGAATCTGAGATATTTCCATTACTATCCATAGCAGCTACTAATAATTCTTCTCCACCTGTTAATTTCACATTTTCCGGTATAGCAATTGAATACTCACTTTGCGCATTAGCTTTTCCATCTGCAGTCTTACCGTCTGGGAAGGTTATAGTTACCGTTGAACCTGGTTCTGCTGTTCCTCTAATTGTCTTGTCTTCACTTGTTACTTCGTTCACCGTTGGTGCCTCTGGTGCTGTCGCATCCACAACCGTTGTTGATGCTTGAGTTGATTTATTATCGGATTTATCTTGGGCACTGGCTTGAATTTCTTCTCCACCTGTCAAGTCCATATTTTCTGGTATATCAACTATAAAGTTACCTTGTTCGTCAGTTTCTACATCGACTGTAGCACCTCCAGGGAATGTTACGGTCACTGTTGAATTTGGTTCTGAAGTTCCAGCAATTTGAGTATCTTCACTAGAGACTTCATTTATCTTTGGTGCATCTGGCGCTGTTGTGTCTGCTACTGTTGTCATTGTCGGTGCTGAAATATTATCGTTTTTATCTGTTGCAACGACTTGTAACGCTTCACCACCATCTAAGTTAATATCTGATGGAATTTCAATTGAATAATTGCCATCTTGGTCTGCTCTACCTGTCGCAGTGCTATTATCTGGAAATGTTACAGTCACTGTTGATCCTGGTTCTGCCGTTCCACTGATTGTCTTGTCTTCACTTGTTACGTTATTTACCTTAGGCGCGTATGGCGCTGTTTCATCTTTAACAATGGTTTTCACTGGATCGGTTTCATTACCAGCGTCATCAGTGGATGTTACTTCTAACTCTTCTCCGCCTTTTAAGTCTATTTCATTAGGTATTGTAACAACATATTTCCCATCTGCGTCAGTTTCACCAGTGGCTGTTTCACCGTTAGGGAATTTAATTGTCACGGTTGTATTAGGTTCTGCTTCACCAGTGATTTGCGCATCTTCACTTGTCACGCTATTCACTATTGGCGGTGCAGGCGCTGTTTCGTCTGTTACTGTAGCACTAATTGTTTCTTTGCCTTGTAGATTTTCGCTTTCTGGGATAGCTACTGTGAAGTTACCATCTTCATCTGCTATTGTTTCAGCAATTGCACCACTTGGAAATGTTATTTTGACTGTTGCGTTTGCTTCTACTTTACCTGTTACTTCAGTACTTACACTTGTTACTTGACTTATTTGTGGTGTATCTGGTGCTGTTTTATCTATCACATCCGTACTACCAGATTCTGAAACATTACCTGCCACATCTGTTGCTGTAGCTTCAATCGTTTCTCCCCCTTTCAATCCTTCGTTTTCTGGAATAGCTACTGTGTAAACTCCATTTTGGTCTGCTATTGTTTCAACAATTGCGCCACTCGGGAACATTACTTTAACTGTTGCGTTTGCTTCTGCTTGCCCTGTCACTTGATTACTATTACTTGTTACATTTTCTAATGTAGGTGCATCAGGTGCTGTTTTATCTGCAACTGTTGTTGTTGCTACAATTGATTTATTACCTGCTTCATCTATTGAAACTGCTTTGAACACTTCTCCGCCCTTAAGAATGACACCACTTGGTATATCAGCTGTATAATCACCTTGATTATCAGCTTTCACTGAAATTTTACCCCCACCTGGGAAACCAATTGTCACTGTTGAGTTAGGTTCTGCTGTACCTGTTACTTGCGTATCGTTACTTGCTACTAGATTTATTACTGGTGCATCTGGCGCGGTTTCGTCTGTTACTATAATTTGGCCAGACTTTTCACTTATTTTGCTGTCTTTACTAGCTATTGCTGTTAAAACTGTGCCAGCTGGCAGTGGTTGGTTTAAAGTGATAGTTGCTGATGAACCATCGTCAGGAATTTGAACTGAGCCAATTTCATTATTATTATTGTCTCGAACAGTAACAGTAGCACCTGCTGTCCCGTTGACGTGAATTTCTGTATCATTATCATCAACTGGGTTGATTGACGGTACAGGAACTTTAGAAAGATCTATAATATTGAACGTGTTAACTTCATCGTTTTCATAGTTAGGCGAATCAATGGCAATAGTATAAGTACCTTCTGGTGATTGTGGAATTGATACATTAAACTTACCATCGGCGTTAACCGTAGCACTACCAATTACTTTCCCGTTTTCGTTAATCACTTTAGCTGTTTGTGTTGCAGCGCCTTCTTTTAGTGGAACTGAACCTGTTACGACCGTGTCTTCATTTGTAATATCAGCAGCTTGAGGTTTCCCTACTAATGGAGATGTTTTATAATTAATAACTTCATCACCATCATTTTTACCATCACCGTCTGTGTCTTCGTTTTCAGGGTCTGATAAAGCAACTTGACGTTCATATCTGTCTAACAGACCATCTTTATCATAATCTTGTAATGCTAATGTTGACGTTCCCAATGTATGATTAATAAGTTGTCCATCGCTATCAGTTAAATAACCTGCAAATGTAAAATCATCTTTTTGTTTTGTAGTTTCTCTTATTAAGTTACCTTGATCATCATATTGTGCATCCTTAGTTAATATATTATTTACACTTTGATTTAATTTAATAACAATACGCACACCTACTGTCTCCGGTAATCCATTGTTAAACTCAATTAATTTATTTAAATTATCACTTGTTATCATTCCATTACCGTTACTATCAAGTTGTATATTTGCTACTTTATCTTCTGAATGATAAGACTTATCAAAACCAGATAAACCTTTATAGTCGTAAGTATGCAATTCTACACTTTCGATGTAAGGTAATAAGTCTTTATCAATCTGATAATTATATGACCATTGCTTACTTTTCGTTTTACCGTACGTAAAGGTACCATTTTTCATAATTTGTTGGTCGATTATAAATCTACCATGTTCTCCAGGTGCGTCATCATATGTTGCTGAACCGCTACTTGCCTTAAAAACATTTTTGTCTTCATCTGAGACATTACTTTCTAATTGAACTAAATCATCATCAGCTGTAGTTAATAAATAACCGCTACTCTCGGAAGTTCTTACAATTTTATTATTGATTGAATCGCGAACAAAAATTTGGTAATTTAGTTTATTATTATCTAAATTTCCGGCTTCATTTAAAATATTTCCTACTGTATCATCTAATTCAATTTTTCCATTTGTAGCAGTATATTGAGATAAAATCTCTGCTCCTCCAAATAAACCACCATTTGCTCTAATAAAATTGACTCCCCAAGTATTAGTTAACTTGCCATTTTCGTCATGTAATCTTATAAACTCAACAGGGTTTTTTCTACCACTTGGATTAGCAGTAATTTTTGTAACATGCTTAGAAATGATTGGATCCAATTTCAAGTCTATTTTATAACGATTGCCAGAATTCGCTCCTGACATATAACTATGAATATCGAACGGGATAACATTGCTATCTAACATATCTTGAGAATCTAAATGCTTTGGATCAAAAATTAATGAGGCAAATGTATAGTTGTCCATATACCCTAAAGATTTTTCAACTTCTTCATTTTGTTCTACTGCAGCGCTTAATGCAGTCGGTGTAGCCATCGAACGTAACCTCGTACGTTTTGAGGTAGCTAATGTTTTTACATTGTCTTGCTGATTTGCAAGTTGAATAACAGATGCTTTTAAAATTTCAGTATTGATTTCTTCATCTGTTGCATTTTTATAGTCTATATCTGTATCGTTTAAAATAGCTTGTGTTTCTTCATTAGGCAGTTGACTATTTAAATAATTTTTAATCGTTGCTTCTTTATTATCATTTTTTGATAATTCTTCTGTTAGCTTTGATTGTGCATTATCTTTTTTATCCGTTATTTTCTCTTCGTTTGCTTCTGTGGCATTTGACTTTTCAATACTTTGCTTTATATTTTCTTGTGAAGCAGCTTGTTTGGAATTATTAGAGGGGTCTTTCGTTTTTTCGGTAGTATGCGCTTTTGAATCTAGTTTGGCTGATGCTTCTTTATCTTCAGATGATGCTGTAGACGATGTCTTGTTTGTAATTTCTTTTTTCGGACTTTCAGATGGTGATTTTTTATTAACGTTATTATTAAATGATGTTTCGCTTTCAGATGTTTCTTTTTGAGATGCGTTGTTATTTATATCATTTTCATTCGTTGTTTCTTGTGTTGTTTCTTTCGATGTCTCATCTATATCTCTTTCTACTTGTGCTGATTGCTTTTCTTCATTATCGATTACTTTTTCTTGATTCGAATTTTTTTCATTTTTGGTTTCAGTAGCATGTGTTGTCTCTTTCGATACCTCATCTATGTCATTTTCTACTTGTGCTGGTTGTTTTTCTTCATTATCAATTACTTCTTGATTCGATTTTTCTTCATTTTTGTTTCAATAGTTGATATTTCATTGCTAGTTGTATCTTGTTTACGTTCTAACTCTGTATTTTCAAACTTTTCTTCTGTATCTGTAGTTCGGCTTTCAGTACTATTTGTTGCTTCATTGTTATTTTCCACGCCTTTAATATCTTCGACATCCAGCGCTTCCCCTTTATCAGAATTATCAGTTTTTTCATCTGTTTTAATCATAGCTAATTCATCTGCTTGTGCTTCGTTACTAACGCCGAATACCAATGTTGCCCCGATTAATAATGATGCAGTTCCAACTGTAAATTTTCTAATAGCGTACTTATTTAACCTATTAGGTAAAAATCCTTGATCATTTTTCATTTTTTCCCACCTCATATTAAGTTTTCACAACTTTATTGTACTTAACTAATAAATAAATGCAAGTTATTTTTAAATGTTAAGTTAATTTTAATAAAATAACATGCACTTTACAATATTTCGTTGCTTAGTTTCACGACACATTAATTTAAAGATAGTTATCTACAAAACCCATTGTACTGTCACAATACACAAGAATAATAAACATAAATACATGTAATTCACAGTATAAATGAACACTATTAACCTCAAAACAAAAGTGTTGTTTTATACCGAAGATATTATATAAACTACGGTGCACAATGTAAATACAAAAAAATTAAGTTTAAATCTTAAAAATTTTAAGAAAATTCACTTCACTTTTTAATACATATCTTTTTTTCTTTTAATATTTTGTTTACTTAGTAAATTTATGATTTTGATAATTAAATTTCATAATTTGTTCACACTCAGTTCATAAATTTTCTTTAAATTATAGTCATTAACAATCTGGAGGTTATAAAAATGAAAAAATTAATGTATAGTTCAATTTTATATACTATATTAGGTATGCTAAGTGGCTTGTTTTATCGAGAAATGTCTAAAGCAGAGAACTTTAGTGGTTATTCACAATTAAATGTAACTCATACACATTTACTAGTATTAGGTACAATCATGTTTTTAATTTTCCTAGTTATTGAAAACCAATTAAAATTAACTAAGCACCATACGCTTTTTAATTATTTTTTCTATGTGTATCATGTAGGCGTCTTAGTAACAGTTGCTATGCAATTTGTTAATGGTATTGCAGTTATGAAAGGATTCAGTGTTAGCCCTGCTATTGCTGGTATTTCAGGGCTAGGACATATCACAATCTCAATTGCTTTTATTTTATTCTTTGTATTATTAAATAAAAGTATAAATGCTAATGCTCATCAAAATAAATCATAAATAAAAGGTCGGATTCATAGTGATATGACAAAATGATTCCGACCTTTAAAAATATTATTAAACATTGCACAATAGTAGTTATGAAACGACAAATAACATTAGTATACCAAGTAATACTAAAAATACATAAATCCATTTTTCAAAATTATGCGGCGTTGTAACATAAGATAAATACTTTCCAATCATCACTGAAATAATTAAACAAGGTATTGATAATAAAAATAGTGACAATGTTTGTGATGTCCATATACCGCCTGTGATTTGACCGATGACAACAAAAATTGCTGTTATTAAAAAGTGTGCTTGCACTGTACTTTTAAATGCTTTAATACCCCACCGCGTCATCGTTCCATAAATCACAACTGGTACGCCATGAGAATTATATAAGCTCCCTAACATACCTGAAACTATCCCAGTAATAAATGCCCAAATTTTAGATTTCAATATAATATGAGCATAATTTTTAAAATAAAGTGTTCGTGCCAATGCATAAATACCATATAAAATTAAAAATATACCAAGCATAAATTGGACGTTACCCGCTTCAAAATGTCTTAAACACCATATGCCTATAGGGATACCAAGTAAACTTCCTATCAACATCTTACATAAAACTTTATATTTTATCGTCTTAAAATCATAAAATATATTTAAACTAGCTACGAATAAACCTGCTAATCCAATGGTTGAAATAGCTGTATGTGTGTCTAAACCTATAATCGCAAGTAATGGCATACTAATCAGTGCTTCACCAAATCCAAAATAACTTCGAACTAAGCCTCCTAAAAATATTGCTATCAAAACGAATACTATAAAAAAATCCATTTATATACTTTTTTACATTGACTTTCAACTATAATGGATATAATCCTAACGATAATTATTCATGTTATGCTTATCATCTAAGAAGTCATCTTTGTTTGCAATATGTAGAACCTATGACTTTCTTATTATATGTGAAGTGACTGTTTCACTACATTAATTGATGTTATTCTCATTGAATTGATTGTTTTTTGAAATAATTTTCTGAGTATCATGAGCGTTTATTTTAAGTAAGATATGAATTAAATATGAAATCGTCTATACAGTTCACATCTGTATTTGTATAGGTATTTGAGTTTTTATGATATTTTAGAATAATGGTTATTTGTGTTTAAAATATTTAATGGAATGAGGTTATTTATGTTTTTAGCTTGGAACGAAATCAAACGAAACAAATTAAAATTCAGTCTAATTATTGGTGTATTAATAATGATTAGTTATTTGCTTTTTTTACTTTCAGGTTTAGCAAGTGGCTTAATGAATATGAATAGAGAGGGTATTGATAAGTGGCAAGCAGATGCAATTGTACTGAACAAAGATGCAAACCAGACCGTTGAACAGTCTCTCTTTAATACAGATGACATAGAAAATACATACAAAAATCAAACAACTCTAAAACAATCTGGTGTCATTGTTTCTAACGGGAACAATGAAGAAAATGCACTATTATTTGGTGTTACAGATCACTCTTTTTTAGTACCGGATATGATTGAAGGGAAAAAATTCAACTCAGATAATGAAGTTATTGCAGATGAAACATTGAAAGATAAAGGGTTTAAAATTGGAGATAAACTATCTCTATCTCAATCAGATGAAAACTTAAAAATAGTAGGCTTTAGTGAAAGTGCAAAATACAATGCTTCTCCAGTATTATTTTCAAATAATAATACAATCCAAAAAATCAATCCTTCCCTGGATAAATCTACGACAAATGCAGTAGTTGTTAAAGATAAAAATTGGGATAATCAATCGTTAAATAACAACTTGGAAGCAATTGGAATTGAAAGCTTTGTAGAAAATTTACCTGGTTATACAGCACAAAACTTAACCTTAAACTTTATGATTTCATTTTTATTTATTATTTCAGCAACCGTTATTGGCATATTTTTATATGTAATTACATTACAAAAAACAAATTTATTTGGTGTATTAAAAGCACAAGGGTTCACAAATGGCTACTTAGCAAAAGTAGTATTATCACAAACATTCATCATTGCTATGATTGGTACGCTTATCGGGCTTATATTAACCTTAATTACAGGCGCCTTCTTACCAAGTGCTGTACCAATTAAATTTAGCGCCGTGACGCTAATAATATATGGCGTTGTACTTATCGTTGTTTCATTAATAGGTAGTCTGTTCTCTATACTAACAATAAGAAAAGTCGATCCACTGAAAGCAATCGGATAAAGTAGGAGTGTATATGAAATGTTAGAATTCAAAAATGTTACAAAGTATTTTCAAGATGGAAATCAAAAAATAGAAGCTGTTAAACCTACCACTTTAAAATTTAACAAAAACGAACTTATTGCTATTATTGGACCTTCTGGCTCTGGAAAAAGCACATTCTTAACAATGGCCGGTGCGCTTCAAACCCCGTCTTCTGGTGACATTATTATTAATAATAGTGAAGTTTCTCAAATGTCTCAAAAAGCGTTAGCAAATACAAGAATGCAAGAAATTGGTTTTATACTTCAAGCAACTAATCTTGTACCATTTCTAACCGTAAAACAACAATTCAAGTTATTAGAGAAACAGAAAAAAGATGTGTTAAGCCAAACTGATTATAATCAACTTATGTCACAATTAAACCTTGAAGCAATTGAAAATAAACTTCCAAGTGAAATCTCAGGGGGGCAAAAACAACGTGTAGCTATTGCCAAAGCCTTGTATACGAAACCCTCTATTATTTTAGCTGATGAACCAACAGCTTCCCTAGATACGGAAAATGCTATGGAAGTCATGAAAATTTTAAAAGAACAAACACTAGATAAAAATAAAACATGCATCGTGGTTACCCATGACGAACGTCTCACAACATATTGCGACAAAGTATATCATATGGAAGATGGTGCATTAAATCTCACTTAATATGAGTGGACTCGAGACATAAATACCTGTTTTCAAAATCAAAACCATCCGTATAACGGGTGGTTTATTTTTAGATATAAACTTTTATTAATGTCCTTTTTAAATTTTTATACTAAATTCATTCCTACAAATTTTTTATAAACTATCCGTAAGTATTTTTCATTTCTATATTCTACTCATAATTATTAGTATACTTTTTATACCTTTCAGTTTATTATTTGTTTAAAGTGAAATAAATATTATGATAGGTAATTATAAAAATGGAGGTGCAATTATGCATATCATTGGTCATCATCATATTTCAATGTATACAAAAAATGCAAAGAAAAACAAAGACTTTTATACTCAAGTATTAGGTTTAAGACTAGTTGAAAAGTCAGTTAATCAAGATAATCCTAAAATGTATCACTTATTTTTTGGAGATGAAATTGGCTCTCCTGGTACCTTGCTTAGTTTTTTTGAAATACCACTTTTAGGTAAAAACCGTCCAGGCACGGACTCAATACATCGTTTATCGTTACTTATCCCTGATGAAAATGCTTTAACATTCTTTAAAAAGAGACTCGAGTCTTTTGGTATAACTTGGGAACCGTTGATCTATTTAAATCAATCAGCGATTTCTTTTAAAGATATTGATGGGTTAGAAGTGATTTTATTAGTAAACAATAATTACAAAACGCCAAATGCTTGGAGAAAAAACCCATATACTCAAATTCCAGAACGGTATCAAATTCTCGGTATGGGGCCAGTTGAACTAAGAGTTAAAAACGCTCAAGCAACACTTAATTTTTTAAAAGAAACCCTAGCGTATACGCAAAGACAAGATATGGCCGAAACAGTTATGACTTTAGATGAAAAGGGGTTATACACTGATTTCGTAGTTGTAGAGCAGCAGGGAGAACGCGCACGTCCAGGGCAAGGTTATATACATCATATTGCGGTTAATACACCCAAAAGCAATGATCTAAATGCTGTTTATCAAACAATAAATCAGCAACCTGGAAATAACTCTGGCATTATAGATCGTTACTTTTTCGAATCATTGTATTACAGACAAAACCACATCTTATATGAATTTGCAACAGCAGATCCAGGTTTTACATTGGATACAAGTATTAAAAACTTAGGAAAGCATCTTAATTTACCCGATTTTATGGAAGATAGAAGAACAGAGATTGAAAATAATCTACACGAATTATAAAGGATGATATTATGGCACATTTAAAAATGAATGAAAATACGCCCCTAGAATTTGGTCTTTACTCATTAGGAGACCATTTATTAAATCCGCATAACGGAGAAAAAGTGAGTTATGAACAAAGAATTAATGAACTCATAGAAGCAAGTCAATTAGCTGAGCAAGCTGGTATTGATGTGTTTGGTGTTGGTGAAAGTCACCAAGAACACTTTACGACTCAAGCACATACAGTTGTCTTAGGAGCAATTGCCCAAGCAACGAACAAAATCAAAGTTTCTAGTTCTTCTACCATTATAAGTGCTACTGATCCTGTAAGAGTATTTGAAGACTTTGCTACTTTAGATTTAATTTCTCACGGACGCGCAGAAATCGTAGCAGGTCGCGCATCCCGAACTGGTATTTTTGACTTATTCGGATTAGATCTTAATAACTATGATGAACTTTATGAAGAAAAACTCAATTTACTAATGGAATTAAATAATACAGATAAAATTACTTGGTCAGGAAAATTCAAGCCTGATTTGAATAACATGAAAATCTTTCCTCGTCCAATAGATGACACATTACCAATTTGGCGCGCTGTTGGTGGACCGCCGGCAAGTGCTATCAAAGCTGGTAGACAAGGCATACCGATGATGATTACAACTTTAGGAGGCCCATCAATGACCTTTAAAGATTCTATAGAACAATATCGATTGACTGCCAAAGAAAACGGTTTTGATAATTCTTCTGAATCTTTACCAGTCTCTACAGCTAGTCTCTTTTATACTGCAGACACAACGCAAGAAGCTTTGAGAGAATTCTACCCTCATTTAAATGTGGGTATGTCATTTATAAGAGGTACAGGTTACCCAAAACAACAATTTGCTAATGCACCAGATTACAGAGATGCTTTAATGGTTGGTAGCCCTCAACAAATTGTCGAAAAGATTTTATACCAACACGAATTATATAATCATCAACGATTTATGGCACAAATAGATTTTGGCGGCGTGCCTTTTGACAAAATCATGAAAAATATAGAACTCATAGGAAATGAAATCATCCCCGCTGTAAAAAAACATTTAAACTAATAGGAGGTATACTATGAACGTCGTGTTACTATCTGGTTCTACAGTTGGTTCTAAAACAAGTACTGCCATGAAATATCTGGACGAAGCCGTAACAAATCAAGATGATGCACTTAATATCCAATTATTCGATTTGAAAAATTTAGATTTATCTTTTAGCGATGGACGAAATTACTTGGACTATTCTGGAGACACATTAGAATTAACTACCGCTTTAATGCAGGCTGATGTTATTTTTATAGGTTTTCCAATCTTCCAAGCATCTATACCAGGAACATTAAAGAACGTATTTGATTTACTTCCAGTCAATGCATTTAAAGATAAAATTGTAGGTATTATAGCTACTGCGGGTTCTCCAAAACATTACTTAATTGCTGAAACACAATTAAAACCAATATTAAGTTATATGAAAGCATACGTTATGCAAACTTATGTATTTATCGAAGAACGTGATTTTTCTAATGGTACTATTGTTAATGACGACATTATATTTAGGATCAATGATTTGGCAACATCAACCTTGCGTGTTTCTAAATTATATAATCAGATTTTAGAAGAAGAAAATGATCAATACGATTTTTAATTCATAATCTACTATTTTATTTACCTATAAATTCAAAGACCCGAGACATACTTTTATGCCTCGGATCTTTTTTGTCCTATATAAATAGTCATTATTAAATTTTAGCTATTTTTTTCTGTATCTTTCTTTTTTGCTTGTCGCTTTCTTAAGATCATCATTGAACCTATAGCGCCTAGTAAAGTTCCAAAAATCCAACTATCTTTATTTTTTCCACCTGTATTAGGTAAATGAGTTAGTGAATTCATACTATGTTCTGAACTTTCATTAGTCTCATTTTTCATTATTTGCAAATGATCTGTGACTATATTTAATTGTTGCAGTCCTGTATGAAGTCTTTCATTTAATAGTGTGTTATCTTTACCATTTAAATTTTGTACTTTCACATTTTTATTTATAAGGTTATGTGAGTTTGAATTTTTGATAGTATTGTCCAAATGTTTATTTACTTTAGCATGATTTTGACCCTTTATGTTTGATGATTGTATATCTAATATACCATTGCCATCTTTATCATTTATTGATGATGAAGTCACTAAATTAATTTGATCTAAACGTTTTTGTAAATCACCTTTACCTGCTGTACCATCTGGTACATTATTGAGTTTTTCTGACGCATTTGCCTTAGCTGTTTTCAATGCTTCAATTAGTTGATCTAATTCGGCTTTTTCATCCAGGTTTACTAAACCATCAGCTGTGATTTCAGACAACTTATTATCTGCTGCTATTTTTGCTTGTTCCACTGCCTCAATTGCTTGTTCTGCCTCAGATAATTGTTCAGTATCTAAGACTCCGTTACCGTCTTGGTCATTTATTTCTGGTGAAGTCACTGTACCAATTTGATCTAGACGTGTTTGTAATCCATCTTTGCCTGTTGTACCAGTTGGTACATTGTTCAATTTTGTCGAAGCTTCTGCTTTCGCTGTTTCTAATGCTTCAATTAGTTGATCTAACTCAGCTTTTTCACTTGGATTTACTAAGTTATCAGACGTGATTTCCGCTAACTTATTATCTGCTGCTTTTTTAGATTCTTCTACTACCACAATTGCTTGCTCCGCCTCAGATAATTGTTCTGTATCTAGCACTCCATTACTATCTCGGTCATTTATTTCCGGTGCTGCCACTGAATCAATTTGGTTTAAGCGTGTTTGTAGTGCGACTTTACCTGCTGTACCGTTTGGTACACTGTTTAATTTCGTTGAAGCTTCTGCCTTCGCTGTTTCTAATGCTTTGATAAGTTTATCTAACTCAGCTTTCTCATTTGGATTTACTAAGCCATCAGCTGTGATTTCCACTAGCTTATTATCGACGACTTTCTTAGCTTCTTCCACTGCTTCAATTGCTTGCTCCGCCTCAGATAATTGTTCTGTATCTAGCACTCCATTACTATCTCTATAATTTACTTCTGGCGCTGTCACTGAGTCAATTTGATCTAAACGTGTTTGTAACTCAGCTTTTCCTGCTGTACCAGTTGGTACGTTGGTTAATTTTGTTGAAGCTTCTGCTTTTGCCGTTTCTAATGCTTCGATAAGTTGATTTAACTCAGCTTTTTCACTTGGGTTAACCAAATTATCGGATGTGACTTCTGCTAAATTATTATCGACAGCTTGTTTAGCTTGTTCCACTCCTACAATTGCTTGTTCCGCCTCTGATAATTGTTCTGTATCTAAAACACCATTACTATCTCGGTCATTGACCTCAGGCGCTGTTACTGAAACAATTTGGTCTAAACGAGTTTGTAATCCATCTTTTCCTGGTGTACCGTTTGGTACATTGTTTAATTTCGCTGAAGCTTCTGCTTTCGCTGTTTCTAATGCTTCAATGAGTTGATCTAATTCAGCTTTTTCACTTGGATTAATCAAATTATCCGATGTGATCTCAGACAACTTATTATCTACTGCTTGTTTAGCTTGTTCTACTGCTTCAATTGCTTGTTCTGCCTCTGATAACTGTTCTGTATCTTTAACCCCATTACTATCTCGGTCATTTACTTCTGGGATTGTCACTGAACCGATTTGATCTAAGCGTGTCTGTAATCCAGCTTTGCTTGGTGTACCAGTTGGTACACTATTCAATTTCGCTGCAGCTCCTGCTTTTGCCGTTTCTAATAATCCAATTAATTGATCTAATTCAGCTTTTTCACTTGGATTAATCAAATTATCGGATGTGACTTCTGCTAACTTATTATCTACTGCTTGTTTAGCTTGTTCTACTGTCGCAATTGCTTCTTCTGCCTCAGACAGTTGGTCTGTGTCTAAGACGCCATTACTATCTCTATCATTTATTTCTGGTGAAGTCACTGTACCAATTTGATCTAAACGTGTTTGTAATCCAGCTTTGCCTGGTGTACCGTTTGGTACATTATTTAATTTCGTTAAAGCTTCGGCTTTCGCTGTTTCTAACGTTTCGATGAGTTGATCTAATTCGGTTTTCTCGTTCGGATTAATTAATCCGTCCGATGTGATTTCAGATAACTTATTATCTACTGCTTGCTTCGCTTGTTCTGCTGCTTCAATTGCTTGTTCTGCCTCTGATAATTGTTCGATATCTAAGACTCCGTTATCGTCTTGATCATTTACTTCTGGTAAAGTTACTGTACCAATTTGATCTAAGCGTGTTTGTAATCCAGCTTTGCCTGGTGTACCGTCTGGTACATTGCTTAATTTCGTCGAAGCTTCTACTTTAGCTGTTTCTAACGCTTCAATGAGTTGATCTAACTCAGCTTTCTCGCTCGGATTAATCAAATTATCGGATGTGATTTCAGTTAACTTATTATCGACGGCTTTCTTAGCTTCTTCCACTGCCTCAATTGCTTGTTCTGCCTCTAATAATTGTTCTGTATCTTTAACCCCATTACTATCTCGGTCATTTATTTCCGGTATTGTCACTGAAACAATTTGACTTAAGCGTGTTTGTAATCCAGCTTTGCCTGGTGTACCGTCTGGTACATTGTTCAATTTCGTTGAAGCGTCTGTCTTAGCGCTTTCTAATAATCCAATTAATTGATCTAATTCAGCTTTTTCACTTGGATTAATCAAATTATCGGATGTGACTTCTGCTAACTTATTATCTACTGCTTGTTTAGCTTGTTCTACTGTCGCAATTGCTTCTTCTGCCTCTGATAATTGTTCTGTATCTTTAACCCCATTACTATCTCGGTCATTTATTTCCGGTATTGTCACTGAAACAATTTGACTTAAGCGTGTCTGTAATCCAGCTTTGCCTGGTGTACCGTCTGGTACACTGTTCAATTTCGCTGAAGCTTCTGCTTTTGCCGTTTCTAACGTTTCGATGAGTTGATCTAATTCGGTTTTCTCGTTCGGATTAATTAATCCGTCCGATGTGATTTCAGATAACTTATTATCTACAGCGTTCTTAGCTTGTTCTGCTGCTTCAATTGCTTGTTCTGCCTTTTTTTCTTAGATTTAGTTAAAGCTTTATTAATCCTTGTAGCTACATCATCGATATCGACAGACTGGTTTGTTATATTCACGCCTCTAAGCACATTAGGGTCTATTGTATCACTAAGTATATATCCAAATAGTTTATCTTTCTTAACATCTATATAATGGTTAGCATCAAACGATATATAGAATTTAACTGTACCACCAGACCCGCCACCAGTATTTGGGTTGCCGTTAGAACCACTATGTGGACGTGTATATGAATAGTAACCTAAATGGTCTTGTTCTAACATCACTCTTTCTCTACCTTCATATTCAGCAAAAACTTTTTTGATTTTTTTATTTAAACTTTCATTTGGCCTTATAGCATAATTTTCAAATCGGTAAGTACCTCGACCTTTTTCTTTCGATAAAACCATAGTTGCAATGAGCACATCACCATCGTCATAAAAAATATCATCTTGAACTATACCAAAATGATTTTTCGTCACGTCAGATTGGTTCGTAAATGTATAAACAGCGCGATAATCATCATTATCTCTGTTCAAAGTCAGATCTTTCATTTTATACAATAATTGATTGATATTATTGGCTTGGTATGCATTAAGCTTTTTATTAGTAGCTATTCCATAATTACCGTTAAAAATAGCATCGTAAGAAAATTTATTGTTTTTAAGTACGGTTTGCCTAATGATATTTCTTAAAAATAACTTTCTTTCTTCTTCAGTTAACTCATTTCTATTTTTTTCAACCTCTCTTATAGCTGTTGTAATAAAATCACCTGCTTGTACAGAGGTGTAATTCAACTTAGGATTGTAGCCTATTTTTCGTATATTGTTAAAGTATGATAATCTATCCAAACTTCTAGCAACTCGTGATTTGGGTTTGTTTGGATATTGTTGTTTTATATTTTCTTTATTTGTTTTAATATTTTTATTTATAGTTGTTTCTTCAGCGTTTTTAAAACTCATAACTTTTGCACTTGAATTTGTAAAATTCACATTTTGTTTACTGGTATTTTCCCCTGTATTATTACGATCATTAGTTTCAATGTCGCTTTTTATTGAGACGTTAGGCTTTACGGCTGATGTTTTTTCTATTTCGTTATCGTTTGACAATATATTATTTTCTTTATCATTTAATAATTTGTTTGTTTGTTTAAAATTACTTTCAGATGAACTTTTAATTTGTTTTTCTGTTTGAACATCATCACCTGTTTTATTTTCTTGTGGTTTTATATCATTTTGATGTTGGTTTTGTTCAATTTGAGGCTTATTATGTACAATATTTGGGTCTTCTATATTTACTTTTTGGTCTTCTGCATCTTCTTTGTTAGGAATGTTATGAGGTACATTTTTAGATATATTATTATTCGATTCCTGGCTAATCGATGCGCTCTCACTTTCATTATGTGTTTGACTATTAATAAGAGTGTTTTTCTCCTCATTTTTATCTGGGTTAACTTGTTTATCTATGTTATCTATATCATTTAATGCTGACTTATCTTCACTTTCCAACATGTCTGCTTGTGCTTCTCCACTTTGGCTAAAAATCAATATACTGCCTAAAAGTATTGAAGCAGTTCCAATATTGAATTTCCGTATAGAATATCTGTTGTTTCTTCTTGCAATATATTCTTTAAATATTCTCATAGGTATTTAATACTCCTTTTAATTAGTAAATTACCATCGCGTTTAATTCAATAGAACGCAATAAAAATTTCTAAAACAATTATAATTTGTTATTTTAATAGCTCATACTACTCGAATTATCTTAGTAAAAAAGTAAAGTGTTTTAGTAAAATTTCGCTACTTTAATACGATATAAAATTGGACATAAAAAAGCGCATATAACACCAAATTAAACTTTTGGTTTCATATACGCTCAAATAAATAATTAAATTTTTCATAATGCTATAAGATAGGTAACAGTAGATTAACTTATAAGTTAACTTAATTTATTAACTATTAACCCTTTTATTGGTTCAAAAATTGTCATTTCTTTCTTATCCAATAATGCTTCTGTTAACTGTACTTCTGTGATTTGGTTGGTATCATACCATTTAATAAAAAATGTGCGTGTCGTTAAATTGAGTACTGTTTGGTATAAAGTATAATGTAGACCCTCGTCTTCATCTCTGACAGCACCTTTAGGTATACTCATTATCTCTAATAATTTAAACGCATTTAATATATCATTTTCTGAGCTGTTATCTTCTTCTAGGTAGTTTTTTAAATACGCGATACGGACAAAACGTTCAGCTGAAGTATAACCACCTGGTAAACCAAATGTCCCGCCCTCATTTCCTAGCGATTTTAAAGCGATGTTTGCAAATTTTTCTTCTTTAGGTTTTTGAGGTGAAATGTTTATGTAATTCTTCAAATTTTCATAATGCCAATTTAAATCTGGATTATTAGTTAATACAGCTACTGGGTTAGCGTTGATTACTATGCGTCCTTCATTAAAGGTTAGCTCCACTGTTTTGCCAGTATCATCAGAAATATGATAATGAAGTGGAGGAACTTCTGATATGTCATTTAATGTATGTGCTACCACATTAACTGATTTTGCATTTTCTATTAGATCTTCAATATTTTGGTTGTATCCTAAAATCCAATTAATCACTTCATTTTGAGCAATATTCATATAACCTTCTTTAATCTCGCTTGCATAAGAAGCATAACCTCTAAAATATTGAACCGACGCACCGACTCCATGTTCATTAACGCCATCTCCAAATAAAAATCCTTCCATATCACTGCCTGAACCTACGAACCCATATAATGTCTCACCTTTATAATCAACACGTGATTCCCAATAATAATGACGTGGTTGTACTGCTGGGTTACCTTTTAATTGATAAACAAAATCCATGGTGCGAGCTAATATAGCTTGATTATTTTTTGAAAAAAATGAAAAACCTGTACACATCTGTAATTGCTCCTTTATTTAAATATACTTAAATATGATGAAATCATATTTTAACGTTAACTAAGATTTTAATTAAATTTAATTTATATTAATAGCAATTCGCTTACATAATAAAAGAGACAGCTCGCATAGAAATAAACGCTTATCATGTATATTCAACAACTTTATTATTTTCTAATGATTTATGTACATCTATAATACGCTGATTTAAAGAACCTTTGTAAGGTAAGTTAGGCTTATATAAATGATTAATAAAAGGGCCGTCTATAAGCACATCTATATTTTTTAAAAATTCAATTCTTAAAGTTTGATCATTTGCTAAATATTCAAATAAAAATCCAGTCCATACCCATAATGTTTTACTATCACCAAAACGTTTTCGAAATGCTTGCGCACAAGTAAGTGTGACATCTAAATTACAAAATGGCTCGCCACCTAAAATACTCAATCCTTCTATATAATCTGGCTCACAATTTTTCAAAATTTCATTTAAAGTTTCATTGTTAAATCGTTCTCCATATTTAAAGTTTTGCGCTGCTTTATTGTAACAATTTAAACATGCAAATGGGCATCCTGAGACATACAAACTACATCTAACGCCTTCGCCGTCTACGAAACTTTGTCTTTCTATTTTTGCTATATAACCTTGGCCTTGTGTAATATTTAAAATCGTCATATCGACCGGTCTTTCATATGTTTGACTCTTGCGCACATTTCTTTATGTCTTCCTTCAATCGTAGGACGTTGCACTGGATTGCCTAAATAACCACATGTTCTTTTTACTACATCTACTGTTTTAGGATCATTATTACCACAATCTGGACATTGATATCCAGTTTTAGTAGTTTTAAAATCACCTTTGAAATCACATAAACGACAATGATCTATAGGAATATTTGTACCTAAATAGCTAATTTTATCGTATGAGTAATCCCATACTGCTTCTAGTGCTTTTATATTGTGTGTTAATTTTGGGTATTCACAATAATGTATATAACCTCCACTAGCATAAAAAGGATAATCTTTTTCAAAATCAATTTTCTCAAAAGGTGTTATGTCTTTTCGAACATCATAGTGGAATGAATTTTGATAATATCCTTTACTTGTAATATCTGCTATATTTCCAAATTTTTCCCTATCTAATCTACAAAAACGGTCTGTTAACGATTCACTTGGCGTACTGTATATGCTAAACCAAATATCATATATTTCAGTCCATTTGAGTTGATAGACTTTCATCGCTTTTAATATATCTAATGTAAAGGCTTTTCCTTTAGATGTTTTTTCCCAATTAGCGCCATAAAATACAATAGCGGCTTCATACAAACCAATATAGCCTATTGAAAGCGTTGCGCGTTTACCTTTAAATAAGGACATCACACTATCTTCATCGGTCAAACGATGTTTAAAGGCGCCATTTTTATATAATATGGGTGCATTGTCTGGAGTTGCTTGTTCTAAACGTTCAATCCTATAAACTAGTGCATCGTGCATCACTTGCATGCGTTCATGAAATAATTTCCAAAAAGATTCCATATTACCTTTTGACTCTAAAGCGATTCTAGGTATGTTAAGCGTCACTACCCCCAAATTACATCTACCATTATTCTCTCCTTCACCATCTTCATTTTTCCAAAGTGGTAAAAATGAACGACAGCCCATTGGTGCTTTAAAATCACCTAATATTTCTACCGTTTTATCGTAATTTAATATATCCGGATACATTCTTTTTGTAGAACATTCTAATGCTAATTGTTTAATATCGTAATTCGGATCGTCTTTACTATAATTAATACCTTTTTTAATAGAAAATACTAACTTAGGAAAAATGGCAGTAATTCGGTCTTTACCGAGCCCTTTAATACGTGTTTGTAATATCGCTCGTTGAATCTTTCGACTATATCGATCTGTGCCTAATCCAAAACCGAGCGTGACAAATGGCGTTTGTCCATTTGAAGTGTAAAGTGTATTAATCTCGTACTCCAAACTTTCAATAGCATCATCGATATCTTGTGTAATTTGATAATCAATATACGTTTCTATATGCTCTTTTTCGACAAATTGCGCTGCTAATTTACGATGTTTTATTTCATTATATTTAGCGTAGCAGCTTAATAGTTCATCCACTCTATCAATTGTGCAACCACCGTATTGGCTACTAGAGACATTCGCAATAATTTGCACCAACTGCGCTGAAGCAGTTTGAATCGATTTTGGTGAGGTCACAGAAGCATTTCCTATTTGAAAACCATTTTTCAACATACTTTCAGCATCAATTAAGCAGCAATTTGTAAGTGGTTGAAATGGATGGTAATCCAAATCATGGAAATGTATATCCCCATTTGTATGTGCTTCTGCTACATGTTTTGGTAATAAATAGTCTAAGGCGTATGACTTCGAAACAACACCTGCTGTTAAATCTCTCATAGTAGAAAATGTAGCACTATCTTTATTTGCATTTTCATTTATCACTGTAGGATCTTTTGTAATAAGATTTGTTAAATCCTGTTCAATTTTATTCATTCTGCCCCTCTTTTCTATATATTGTATTTACTTTATAATCTAAGACACAATATATAGTGTTTCAATTCAAAAGAAGTCAATTAACAAATCCGTCATAACTTTGTTAAGAATTTTCGAACATTAATTTTTATTTAAAAAAATTATACATTGATCATATTAGTTATCTATTATTAATATCATAAAAAACCTGAGACATTAACTTGTCCCAGGTTCTTTGACTAATAACATGAAAATAATAATAAATTCAAATATTAATCTAGAATAATAATTTGGAAGCATAGATGACAACAACTACAGTAATGGAACTTAATAAAGTAGATAAAAAGACAAGTTCTGCTGCTAATTCTGGGTAATTATCATATTCTTGGGCAATAACAGAACTATTTACTGATGTTGGCATTGCAGAAGCAATAAATAGTGTTTGTGCAATAATACCTTCTATACCCATAATTTTAATAATTATAAATGCTATTATAGGACCAACTACTAATCTCACAAATATAAAAACATAGGTCGATGACCATTTGAGACTGAAATTGATATTAGCGATCTGTGCACCAACCATAATTAAAGCAATTGCAATCATTGCATCAGCCACGTAATTAGCTGGTGTCCAAATAAATTCCGGTACGGGCACATCAGCATAATTTAAAGTAATTGCAAATAGTAAAGCGTAAAGCACTGGCATTTTGAAATAGCCTAACATAGCTTTGAGTTTACCAATTTGGGCAGACTGAATCGCAAATATACCGTAAGAAAAGGTGAAAATATTTTGTAATGACAGTACGATTACTTGTACTGACATTGCCAATGGATCCCCTTTGAACACTAAATCGTTAACTGGCACCCCATAATTGCCAGAGTTAAAAAATAATACACTATTCGTTAGTGTTGTAGCTTCACCTTTATCTCTCTTTTTAAATAAAGTTAAAATTTTACCAACTAAAAAAAGAATAAATATGTATATAATGAAAAAAGCTACTATATATAATAATAAATGTATTTCAAAATTCGTCTTATAAAACTTAACAAAAATAAAACCCGGTACAAACACATATATATTCAATTTTGCTAATGTTTTTAAATCTAGGGTGAATTTTTTCTGTAAGACAAACCCCAGTATAATCATTATAAAAATAGGTAGCAACACAGTTCGCAATATGTATAACATTTCACTCATGGTAGAACACTCCCCTTTAAGAAAAATTATACATGAGTCATATCTATTTTTGTTAAAAATGCATCAAATGTTTTATTTATAAATAGGCGCCGCCATTTAATAGTACTAAGCATTTATACATTACTATTAAAATTAGGAGCGAAATAGAAATCAGAAAATTAAAATATGATTCCCTACTTTTGCTCCTATAATGATACCTAAATTTTTAAAGTTTCGTGTATAAATTAATTTATACACTTATCATTTAATAACTTCTTATAGTTTACGATTATAACCTTGAAAATTATTTTATTTGCCGTTATTACTATCTTCTTTTTCGTTTTTATTTTCATTACTTATGTTATTTTCACCTTTATTCTCTTGTTCTCTTTTGTTTCTTTTCTTTTCTTCCATAATTGACATAACTATAAACCCAATGACCAATAATGGTGTAAGGATACCAATCATCATCATCATTTAACTCACCCCATTTTATTAATTTCACTTTTAATTTTTATACTAATACTTTATTACCAATTTACACGTTTTTAGAAACTTCCTCAATAGAACAATCAACCTATTTTTTATCTATGAAAAATAGCACTTTAAAGTTTTACTTTTAATAGCTACTTTAGATGAAGCATATCAAACACTCTCCTACCTCTTAAAAATTTAATTATTTACGCTTAAATGCACTATCTATTTTCTTTTCTAAAAAATAGTTGCTTTTCATGCTGTCTCTTCTCCTCCTATTGTTTTTAAACTTTTATTTATATATTATAAAAGTAAAGTAGCATAAAAGAATTTTTATAAATGATTATAACAACATAAAGCAAAACGAGATAATTCAGAGCAAAATAGATATTTGGAAAACCTTATGCATTAGTAAAAATATATTGTTCACTAATTTTTCGATATTTTCATTACTATTATGAGTTAAAATCCAATATATTATAAATAAATATATATAATATCCATTTTTTTACTTTAGTATTATAATTTTTCATAGTTTTGCGATATTAATTGACTATTCTACTAATGAAGCAGTAATATTTTAATAATAAAATTCTATTCAAGACTATTCACAAAAATGTCTCTTAGCATGATAGGTAATAAGTGCAACACTATAAATGCAAAGGGTCATCTTTGTTTAATGTAAATTAAACCTAATTAAATTTTGCGTTTATCAACCTTTGGGAGTGGAACAAATGAATTACAATCAAATCATCTACGCTGAATATGACAAATTAGACCATTTAAATACGCCTAATTTTTCAAATTTATATTTAGTTATTTCAGGTGTTTTACATTTCCAAAAGTTAGATTCAGATTATGTATTTCAACGTGGTAATGTTTTTGTTGTTTATGATTTTGAGGAAAACTTAATCATTCACAGAACAGGAATTCTTGCTTGTATTTCAATAAATAATTTAAGTTATAATCGTTTTTCATTAGTAAATAGAGAAGACCTAATAAATAAATCTCAGAGGTCTAAACTTATAACTGAAACTTATATAGAGACTTTGAAAGCCATTCTTAAAAATGATTCATTTAACAGTGACATTGGCGTTATTAAATTAATTAATTATTTTAGCCCTACAAAAACACGTTTACATACCAACTTATCCTACTCAAATAAATTAATTAAAAATGTTGTTGAATATATTAATCAAAATTACAAACAGCCCTTAACACTTGATATATTAGCTAAAAAATTTTTTGTGAATAACAGTTATCTATCTAGGGAATTTTCAAAAAAGATGAATATTTCTTTAATAAAATATATTAAAAAGGTAAAAATTTATAGTCTTTCTAGAGAATTACTAGATAATGGAAACGGAGAATCAACATGGCGTAATTATGGCTTTCGTTCATATAATACATATTTAAGAGACTTTAAAAAGGTGATGAAAATGACACCAAAAGATTTCATCAAACAACACACTTATAAAAATGAAAATACTAGTATTGAACATCATCATTTATATAATCAACTACAGCTTCTTTTAGATGATATTAAACCTACATAATATGCCATTTAAATAACAAAACCAAGCTTTCCTTTAAAAGGATCACTTGGTTTTGTTGGTTAATATTTATATTTATTATCGTCATCTGAATCTGTATATTTATCTTTAATTTCTTGTTGTTCGTTCTCTTTTTGATCTTCAGACAACACATATGAATTATTATGCTCATTTACTTGCGATCCATCTTTAATATAAGGGTTAGCATCATCTTCTGCATTTCTCGTATAGATAGGATCTCTCGGTTTTCTCACGAGCAACATAATACCTGAAACTAGCCATAATATGGCATTAATCCAATTACCAGCAAATGAAATAACGCCTACAATGATTAGTAAGATACCTGCCGCCTTTGCTTTTTTGCCAATTAACACCGCACCAATGATCGCGATAATTAATAAAATAATTGATAACACAAGTCCTGCTGTTACCAGTCCACTAAGCATATTGATAACCGCTTCTCCATTTTCGTATGTGATGGTACTGTCGCTTTCCATCATCGACTGTATCATGGCATCTTTCATTGACCCGTTTCCGAATAATGGTAGGAAAATCGCAAGCACAATCACGCCAAGTAATTGGAGCCCGATACCAATCCAAGCAAGCACGCGTTCAACAGTTCTTTTCATCATGTTACACTCCTTGTCATCAGTTTATGATTTTTTCCAATTAGTACACTTTTCAAATTATGTAATTCAGTATACTAATCATTAATATACAAGTCCATGTATAACACAAACAATTTCCCAGGTAATTATTTACTTTTTCTAAAAGCATCATCAATACGTTCTAACTGATTTACAAAATGTTCTATTTCCTCAAGTGTAAATCGGTTACCTAAACGTTTTTTCACTTCCTCTGTCATTGTTTCAGTAGCTCGTTTCAAAAACATTTCACCTTCAATACTTAACTGTACTAATTTAATTCTTTTATTATTCGAATGTGCTCTTTGCACATAACCCATTTCTTCAAGTTTACCAATACGTTTTGAAGCAGCTGTTTTAAATATATTTTGTAAAGATGCTAGCTCATTTATCGTAACTTGTCCTTCTGTTTGGATAATTCTCATCGCTTCTATTTGTTCTCTTGAAAGTAAGTTAGTCAAGCTAGAGTCGTTTACCATTTCAACAATTTCTTTATTTAAATACAACATGACGGTTTGAAATTTACGAATTGCATGCTCAATCGATTGATCTACGTTATCCATAACATTACACCCCTATATCACATTATTTGAATTTAATAGAAAATGGTAATTTATCTCGTCTATTAAACCATATTAAAACTAAATATTGTAATAACATCATTACGATAATAAGGGTAATGAGCAATGCTACGACAAATCCAAAGTCAAAGTGACCAGCATTTGTAAATATAGCTTCCCTATAACCTTGAATAGCGTAAGACATTGGTGAGAATGGGTGAATCCATCTGTAGAATGTACTTGAAAGTTCAATTGGGAACATACCTTCACTTGCACTTAACTGTAAGATTAAAAGAATCATGGATATAAATAATCCTATTCTATCTAAAAACAACATCAATAATGAAGTTATAGTGATTGCGGCAATCCCCCATAACAACCCAACTAATATAAATTTCCATACATTACCAACTGTCATATTAAAGACAAATAGTACCCAACTACTCATAAATAATGCAGCTAGTGCACCTTGAACAATATATAAGGCAAATTTGCCTAAAACTTGTCTTGTTGCGGATGTATCTTTACTAATTGTTTTACGTAATGGATAAATCGCACTAAATGATAATGCAACAACAAATAAACTTACACTCGCCATATAAGGAACAATCGTTGCCCCGTATTGATCGGCGTTAGTGGGATTATTTTCTTTTACTTTAGTAACATCGTTAAGTGCTTTTTCATTTTCTGATTCAAATGATACGTTACTTTGCTGACTAACAGCATCATCAATTTGCGCTTTCAATTGATTATTATTTTCTTGAAGTTGTTGTAAGCCAGCCGTTACTTGTTGATTACCTGTCAATAACTCTTGAGCTGGTTGTCCAATCATTGGCAACAATTGTTGAATGCCATCGGTCACCTGTTGGTTACCATCAATTAATTGGTTTTCCGCATCTGACATTTGTCCTAAAGCATCTGATGTATCTTGGTAACCTGATTGTGAATCCTTAGCAGTAGCAAATAATTCATTCAAATAATTTGACCTAATATTATCTTTGATTGTTGTAGTGACAGTATTGATCGCTGAGTTTGCAACTTGGCTACCTGTATAACTAGAACCTGGATTTACTTTAGTTTCTAGGTTAATTTTTTTTGGATTTTCATCTAATATTGTCGTTGCATTAGCTGAAGCATTTTTTGGCACAATAATTGTGCCGACGCTTTCGCCACGATTCAACTGTTTATCCGCTTCTTTTTCAGAAACAACTTGGAATTTAAAATTGTTATTATCCTTAAGTTTATCTACTAAATCATCACCAATAGTAATATCTTTGTTATTGAGTGTAGCTTTTTCATCGTGGTTTACTACAGAAATTTTAAGGTTTTCTGTCTTGTCATATGGGTCCCACATTGATCCTACAAACAAAGCCACATAAAGTAATGAAATCAGCGATATGGCAATTAAAGAAATTAGCAACATTTTGTTTCTAAATATAAATCTAAATTCATTTAACATCTTTTTCAACTACCTTCCTATTTGTATTTCCCATACACCATTGTTAGTTTTAATAATTTTAATGAAACATCAGTTCAAGCGTATTTTAATGCATAGTACGCTAACTTTCATAACTAGCAAACATTTGCAAAACCAATTAGTACACCCCTTGTACATTTTTGTATCATACGCTTTTTAATAAAAATTGTCAAACAAATATTTTTGTCATATTAAACAAAAATATTTTCAGAAAATTCAATTATTATGGTTAATTTTATATTTTTTTAATGCTATGATACTTACTATCACTTTATTTAAGGAGGTAAGGCACATTGTGGAGTGAACCTATTATTTCAGCAACTGCATTATTTGCTCTGATTGCATTTGGAGAAGTTATTTCAACATTAACAAAAGCTAGAGTGCCTATGCTTTTAACATCAATGGTCAGCTTTTTATTATTAAAATGGGCAGGTATATTCCCTGAAAATATTCTTGATTCGGCTATTTTACCTTCATTAGGTGCATTAGCCATAGCGCCTGCCATTATGCATATGGGCACCATGATGCCTTTATCAATTTTAAAGACACAGTGGAAGGCTGTTATTATTTCACTATTTGGTATTGTGGGTTCAACAGCTATGATTTTGATCATCGTTACCTTAGTTTATGATTTCCGCATTGCTGCTTCAGGTGTAGGCCCTATTTCGGGCGGTATTGTTGCACTACTAATAACAATAGATAAATTAAATGAACTTAATTTAAGTTATCTCATTGTTTTACCTGCACTTGTCCAAGGCCTACAAGGTGTTATCGGCTTACCTTTAAGTTCTATTATTATGAAACGCTATGGCGCACATTTTTTAGAAAAAAATGCTAAACATTTTCAATCAAGTTCACAAGAAGAAGATGCTAACATACAAGCATCAACCGTACATACTTTGCATGATAAACATCCTATTTTACGAAATAATACGCTGAGATTATTTATTATGTTTGTGCTTGCTAGTTTAGCTTTTATCATCGGAGAGGTTACACCAATTCATTTTACGCTTATTAGCTTATTCTTTGGTATCGTTGGCTTGAAATTAGGATTATTTGAACAAGCAGAATTAGAAAAAAATAAATCATTCACTTTAATTATTGTAATTATCATGTTGATTGTCATAGGTTCGATGGGCGATATAACACCTCAAGACTTGTGGCATCATCTACCAGCTATTTTACTCATTTTATTGATAGGTACGTTTGGTATTTTAATCGGTGGTGCACTTGCTGCTAAATTAATCGGATGGCGCTATACAAAGGCCCTACCGGTAGCTTTAACGGCATTATACGGCTTCCCTGGCGATTACATGCTATGTGAAGAAGTCAGTCGAAGTTTAACAAAGAATAAAAAAGAACACGACGCACTTTTCAAAGAATTACTAAGTCCTATGTTAATAGGCGGATTTACATCGGTAACAGTAGCATCAGTTGTTTTAACAGGTATATTAATGAATTTTATTAAATAATAAGGGAGACATTTTAATGATTATAAAAAATATAAATCTTATAGACGGAACTGGTAATGAATTACAAAAGGAAGTAGACGTGCTTATTGAAGATAATCAATTTAAGACTATTGGTAAAAATTTAGAAAACTCAAACCATGAAATTATAGATGGTACTAACAAATATTTACTACCAGGCATAATAGATAGCCATGTCCATATCATGGAAGAAATGAGACCCTTAGATGAAAAATTAACCACTCCTTTTTCATATACATTTTATAGAGCAATCGATCACCTTAGACGTACAGTAAATTGTGGTATTACTACAGTACGTGATGCGTTAGGAGCTGATCAAGGTATTAAAGAAGCAGTACAAGATGGTTTAATATTAGGGCCTCGCATGCAAATTAGCATTAATGCATTAACAATTACTGGTGGTCATGGAGATAAATTAACAAAGTCTGGTATTACTATGCCTAGTTTTATTGAAGATTACCCCGGTTTACCTACTGGTATATGTGATGGAGTTGAAGAAGTACGTAAAAAAGTAAGAGAAATGCTACGCGCTGGTGCAGATGTAATCAAAGTACATGCGACAGGTGGCGTAACAAGTCCTACAGATCATCCAGACTTTACTCAGTTTTCAATTGAAGAGCTTAAAGTAATGGTAGAAGAAGCTCAATTCAGAGGTAACCGTAAAGTAATGGCACACGCACAAGGTTTACAAGGTGTTAAAAACTGTATTGCTGCAGGAATTCATTCTATAGAACATGGCATTTATCTTGATGATGAAGCAGTTGAAAGTATGAAAAAGCAGGGTATCTTCCTTGTACCAACTTTGCTAGCGCCAGTTTCTGTAATTGAATTTGCAGATGAGCTGGGCATGTCTGAGGCTTCTATTCAGAAATCAAAAGAAGTCTTAGATGCACACACTTCAAGCTTTACTAAAGCTGTAAATGCAGGTGTAAAAATTGCAATGGGCACGGATGCTGGTGTATTTAAGCACGGAACGAATTTACGTGAACTAGAATTGATGGTTGAACACGGTATGACACCGATGCAAGCTATTGTAGCTTCAACTAAGGTTTCAGCAGAATGCCTTGGTTATGATGATGAAATAGGAACAGTAGAAGCAGGAAAAAAAGCAGATTTTATTATAGTAGATGATAATCCATTAGATAATATTGGATTACTTAAAAATCCAAATAACATAAAAATTGTAAGTATTGATGGCAAGGTTGTTAAAAACTACGACAAAAATTAATCTTTTACATTCTATTTTAAAGATAAAAATAATAAAATAAGTGAAAAAATTTTTAAAAACAATACCCCGTCGTGCATCATAAAAATTGATACGCGGCGGGGTATTTAAATTAATAACCTTTAAAATTATCCTTTGACTTGTGCAGTTGTTTGATTTGAATGATGTGATTCTCCAATTTTCTCAATTTCTTCAAGCGTACGTCCCTTTGATTCCGGTACAAATTTTTTCACAAATATTACACCAAGAATACAAATAACACCAAATATTGCGAAGACTAATTGTTGTGAGAAATATGCTGTCATAATTGGGAAAAGTAATCCAACTAAAAATGATCCAACCCAATTTAATGAAGAAGCTGTACCTGAAGCAAATCCTCTAATTGCTAATGGGAATATTTCTCCTACAATAACCCATGTTAAAGGCGCCCAAGTAAATGAATAGAACGCTACATAAATACTTAAAAATGCTACAATCATTAATGGATTTGCATTAGGCAAAACCATATGGATGATTGCCGGCAAAATAAATGACAAGCCCATTACAGTACCGCCTAACATTAATAAGGTTCTTCTATTAAATTTATCTGCTATCCAAATAAATAATAATGATCCAAGTACGAGAATAATACCCTGAATAATGGGCCACATAAGCGCTGAACTTGCTGATCCTCCAGTAGCTTCTTCTACAATTAATGGAATGTAATAAAATATTGCATTTGCACCTTGAAATTGTTGAAAGGCTGCAACACCAAGCCCTGCAATCACAAGATATTTATATTTTCCATTAAATAATGTGGCAAGTGAATGCTTAACTTCGTTATTCCGTTCTTTTTGAATAATATTTTCAATTTCTTTTAGTTCATTTTCAATATTATTATTATTTCTTAAATTGCTTAATACTAATTTTGCTTCTTTAAATTTATTATTTTTTATTAAAAATCTTGGAGATTCAGGTAATTTCAATACACCTAAAAATAAAATTAATGCTGGTATTGCGGCAGCGCTAAGCATCAATCTCCATCCAACCTCAACTGACAAATCTCTTAAAAAGTAATCAACAATATAAGATAACAACATACCTGAAACTATCATCGTTTGATTCATACCAGATAGTTGACCCCGATATTTTGCTGGTGCCATTTCAGACATATAAGCTGGTACCAATGCTGAAGCTGCACCCACAGCTAAACCGAGTATTATTCTTGATATAATTAAAAAATAATTACCTTCATGAGGTGCAATGCCAGATAATATGGAACCTACGATGAATATCATAGCTGAAATTAAAATCATCTTTCTCCGCCCTAATTTATCTGATAATCTTCCTGCTAAAATGCCCCCAAATATAGCACCTAACATAACCGATGATGTAATTAATCCAATAATAAAACCACTGTCGATACCCCAATCTTCTCTTAAAAATGGTAAAGCACCTGTCATAACACCAATATCATATCCAAATAAAATGCCCCCAAATGCACCAAAGAAATAGATAAAACGATTTGAAACTTTACTGTTTACTTTCATCCCATTCACCCTCTTTTTTGTTCAAACACCAATTTTAATTTTGTGATGAGTTGCAATAGATAATTTAATTAATCAATACATATTCTGTATCAAACATATTTAATAGCATTTCAATTTGTTCTGTAGTTAATTTCAATGATAATACGGTATGATGGCCGCCACCTTCTTTTATCCACTGTTTCACACCTTTTTTCAACGATGGTTTCACTTCCCATAAAACTCTAGCGACTGGTAAATAAGGCGCGGGTTCTGTTAATGATTTTGCCTCTATTTCATTTATAATAAATTGGAAACGCGTACCTAAATCTAGCATTGTAACAACTACACCTTGACCTTGTTTACCATCAAACACTAATCTTGCTGGATCTTGTTTATCTCCAATTCCTAAAGGATTCACGATAATTTTAGGTTTATTTTTAGAAAGTGTAGGGTCTACCTCTAACATATGAGAACCAAGAATGTGAGATTGATTGCTTCTCAAATCATAAATATAATCTTCCATAAATCCTGTTGCTTCGTTTTGTGCAACTATTTTTAATAATCTATCGAGCGCAGCCGTTTTCCAATCTCCTTCACCAGCAAAACCATAACCTTGTTCATTTAATCTTTGTACAGCTAGACCAGGTAATTGTTTCATCCCATGTAAATCCTCAAAATTAGTAGTAAATGCGGTATAATCACCATCATCTAAGAATCTTTTTATCGCAACCTCGTATTTAATTTGCTCTATAACAGAATCATTAAATGCTTCTTCGCTATAACCCCTATAATCAAATTCGTACAAATCTTGATAAACCTTAAACAGTTGATTAACTTCAGCGTCTGTAACACTACGGATGTATTCAACTAAATCTCCGATACCATAATAGTCAACTGTCCAGCCATATTGAATTTGCGCTTCGATTTTATCTCCTTCAGTAACAGCAACATTTCGCATATTGTCACCAAATCTTGCTACTTTCAAATTAAAGCTTTCATTATAAGCATTAGCAACAAACATCCAATCCTTTAATTGTTGTTGAACTTCTGAATCTCTCCAATAACCAAAAATAATTTCATTGTTTTTATTTAATCGACGATTGATATATCCATATTCCCTATCTCCATGTGCAGATTGATGTAAATTCATGTAATCCATATCTATTTTTTCCCAGGAAATATTTTCATTATATTGCGTTGCGAGATGTAACAATGGCTTTTGTAATAGTTTTGTACCTCTTATCCACATTTTTGCTGGAGAGAATGTATGCATCCATGTAATAACACCTAAAACGTCATCTCTATAATTTGCTTCTTTCATAATTTCAGTAATCACATCAGATGAAATAGCTAATTTAGTTTGTAATTCGATTTCAAATGGTAAATCTCCTTCTGAATTCAACCCATCCGTTATATTCTGCGCATTTTCTTGTACTTGGGATAATGCTTCATCACCATATAGTTCTTGAGAGCCAACCACGAACCAGAATTTTTTTGAATTATTCATTATATTTCCTCCTTATTTTTGACCATAATATGCATTAGCACCGTGCTTCCTTTCAAAATGCTTATCAAGTATTTCTTGCGGCAATGTTTGAGCAAAAGGGTTTAATTGTCGTGTGAATATATTCATTTTGCATATTTCTTCTAATACTACTGCATTCATTACTGCGGATTGACAATCGTCTCCCCAAACAAATGGTGCATGACCATGTAATAATACTGCAGGCACTTCATGTGGATTAATATGCTTTTCTTTAAATGTTTCAATAATTACTTTTCCAGTTTCATATTCATAATTTTTATTTATTTCTTCATGTGTTAAAAATCTTGCACATGGTATTGCACCATAAAATGTATCAGCATGTGTCGTTCCCATTGCGGGTACTTCTAATCCAGATTGTGACCAAGTTGTTGCCCAAGGAGAATGTGTATGAACCACGCTCCCAATATCATCAAATTTTTCATAAATTACTGCATGTGTTGCCATATCAGATGACGGTTTCATTTTTCCTTCCACCACTTCACAATTCAAATTACAAACAACCATATCTTCAGGTTCCATCTCATCATAATTAACACCACTTGGCTTAATTACAAATAATTGTGATGCTTTATCAAAAGCACTAACATTTCCCCATGTATATTTGATTAATCCTCTTTGAGGCAATTCGAGATTAGCTTTATAAACTTCATTTTTTAATGTTTCTAGCATATGCTTTACCTCCTAAATATTTATAGAACAAACGCTCTATTGGTAATCCAAGTTTCATTTTCTCTACATAGTTATTAAAGTGATCTACTTCTTGTTTAACTGGCGATAATGTTTCTTCTTCAATATTTACAAAAACTATTTCATTTAAAAATTGTTCTAATGTTTGCATTGTTTCAAGCGATGTAAAATAAGAAAGTATAGCTATTCCCCAAGCTCCTCCTTCACTGGCTGTATTCATAACTGTGATATCATTATCCAGTGCTGAAGATAACACCTGTTGTGCAACACCTTTCGTTTTAAAAATGCCCCCGTGAGCGATTAACTTTTCTAACTCTATTGATTCATTTTTTTTCAACATATCCATACCAATTTTCAAAGTACTAAAAGCACTGTATAAATGCATTTTCATGAAATTAGCTAAATTGAAATTGTAATTTGGCTCTCTTACAAAAAGTGGATAGCCTTGTTCGACATTTGTAATATTTTCTCCTGAAACATAGTTATAAGATAATAATCCACCAATATTATCATCACTATTTAGAGAACTTCGGAATATTTGTCCGTACAACTCATCAAATGAAAAATCTACTCCCATTACTTTTAAAACTTCGCTAAACAGATTCATCCAATCGTTAATATCAGAAGTGCAATTATTTGTATGAATCATTGCCACTTCATTACCGTTAGGTGTCGTCACTATATCAATTTCAGGATATTTATCTTTCAATTCTTGTGATAAAACCACCATTGAAAATGCACTTGTCCCAGCTGATACATTACCTGTATTTGTAGCTACTGTATTTGTAGCTACCATACCTGTACCTGCATCACCTTCAGGCGGACACATGATACAACCAGATTCAAGATTATGAGAAGCATCTAAAAGTTTAGCGCCTTCTTTGGTCAAACATCCACCGCTTTCTCCGGACACGCTTACTTTTGGTAATATTTTTTCAATCGATTTATTAAAACCATGTTCTTGAAATAATTGGTTAGTTACATTAATCAAATCAGATCTATACTTTTTCTGATTAATGTCGATAGGAAACATACCTGAAGCATCTCCAATGCCAAGTATTTTTTCCCCTGTTAAATACCAATGTACGTACCCAGCTAATGTAGTAATATATTCCACTTGGCGAACATGACTTTCATTATCTAAAATAGCTTGAAAAATATGCGCAATACTCCATCTTTCTGGAATATTAAATTGAAATTTTTCGCTCAATATAGCAGCTGCTTCATTTGTGTTTCCATTTCTCCAAGTTCTGAAAGGTACCAGCAGGTCTTCATTTTTGTCAAAAGCTAAATAGCCATGCATCATACCACTAATACCTATGGCATTTACTTTAGTTAGTGTAAGATTATATTCTTGTTTTAAATTTTGTGTCATATCTTCATAACTTTTCTGCAAACCTATCCAAATATCATTAATTGAATACGTCCAATAACCGTTTATAAACTGATTTTCCCATTCAAAACTTCCTGTCGCAACTGTGTTTAAATTTTTATCTATAGCAATGGTTTTTATTCTAGTAGACCCCAACTCTATGCCAATGGAAATATCTTCGCTTGTTAAATTCATATTCAAATTGTTCAATTTCTCACACCCCTTTGTAATCGTTTTCAAATACATCTTATGATATTTGTCCGTACATGTCAATGTATTCAAAATAATGTACGGACAATAACAACCAAAAAAACTCAAATCAATATATAATTGATTTGAGTTTCTAAATTTTTCTAACTGAATCCCGTTCGATAATATATGTATCGAGGAGTATGGAGTCTGATTTTTCATTATTTTCTATAGCATTTATTATCCACTTTGCCGCTTTCACACCTAATAACTCTTGCGGATGCGACGTACTCGTTAAATTCATCTCACTCAACTTACTAAGGACCGAATTATCTTCTCCAACTATAGATATATCTCTTGGGATACGTATGTTTTTTTCTTTTAACCGCTGGATAATATCGTAAGCAATTTCATCATTATAGCAAACTAAAGCGGATATATTAATTTTCCTTTCAAAAATGTGCTGAACAATCTGTTCAATAACTTGTATTTTATTTTCTGTATCAAATGTATAAATATGTTCTCCTTTAAAAAGTATTGTATTGGCTTCAAATGCATCAAAATAACCTTTCATTCTCAATTTCCCTTGATTGTCATCAATTTTGGTAATTAATGCAATATTTTCATGTCCATGATCAATTAAATATTGTGTTGCTAAATAACCTGATTTGATATCATCAATCGCAATAAAAGGTAAATTTAATTCATCATATTTAGCATTTATCATTAAAATAGGAATATCTCTTTGTTTAAATAATGAATAGTAAGACAAATTCGGATTATAAACGTTACTCTTAGTAGGTTCTATAATAAGTCCGGAAACACCTTGGTTTAACATCATATCCAAGCATTTCTTTTCTTCGTCATGATTATTGTTAGTACTTGCTAATATTAATGAGTAACCTTGTTTCTTTAATTCATTTTCTAACCCCCTAATTATACTAGGGAATATATAATCCGAAACATATGTCACAACTACACCTATTTTTTTGGAAGCTTTACTTTGATTGGCATTCAAAAAATTATAACTGACATATGAACCTGAACCCTTTTTCTTTTTTATAAAACCATCTTGAACAAGCATATTCATTGCTTGTCGTACAGTATACCTACTTACATTAAACTTACTTTGAAACTGTTTTTCCGTAGGTAAAAGCATACCTGCATGGTAACTTTTATTAATTATTTTTTCTTTTATTTCGTCCGCTACAATTTGATATTTTGGCTTATTCATAGTTAAAAATCTCCTAATATTACCATATTATTATAACAATGCATATTATAGCATACGTCATACTTCCTTACTGAAACTAGAATAAAAACATAAAAAATGTTAAATTAATAAGTCTACCCGCCATTGTCATCAGTTTTTTATGTACTTTCTCTATAGTAGATATAAAACAATATACAATTAAAATAAAATCAAACGATAAAAAGTCCAATATAAAATGAATTCTATAGCTGAATTACTTTCTAACCATTCTTTATTATGTATAATAGATAAAATATTGAATTTCAATTTTGTTTATGCACTTTTTAAAGATCTATGAATTTTTTGAAAGATTGCTTCTACTTATAAAATTTAATACAAATTGACAAAAATAACGAGGACGTTTATATAGTAATACGGCCTCGTTATATATTAATTTCTCTACTTTATATATTTAAAAACATTAATTTCTTTAAATTGCAGTCCACCCGCCGTCAATTTTTATTGTTTCACCTGTAATAAAGTTTGACAAATTAGAACTTAAATATAATATTGCACCTGTAATATCATCTAATTTAGGTAACTTATGAAATAATACACGATTTAAAACGTCTTCTTTAAATTTTTCATCTTTAAACATTTCTTCTGTCAATTTAGTTTCAACAAACGTTGGAGCGATCGCATTAACATTTATATTATATTTTGCCCATTCTATAGCTAGTGATTTAGTTAATTGTATTACTCCCCCTTTACTCGAAGAATACGATGCTCTATTATAGTAGCCTACAAAACCAACTTGAGAAGCTACATTAATAATCTTTCCACCTTCTTCTTCCGCCATATAACGTCCGATAAATTTAGAAATAAAGAATAAAGATTTTAAATTTAATTCTAATACTTTATCCCAATCTTTCTCTTCAATTTCAAACGCAGGCTTACTAATATTTATACCAGCATTGTTCACCAATATATCTATACTTTTATAAATTGCAATTATTTGGTCAACAGTCTCAGAAACCTTATTAAGTTTTGTTATATCAAGTGAAAAAGCATTATGATTTCCATCGTAACGGTTCAGTATATCTAATGTTTGATTCAATGCATTATTATCTCTACCTATTATAATTACATTTGCTCCTAATTCAGCAAAATCTATTGCAACCTTTTGACCGATGCCTTTGTTACCACCAGTAATAACTACATTTTTATTTTCTAAATCACTAAAATTTTTTGGCAAAATAATCACCTTATTTCTCTTCTAAATCTCTTTTTAAAAAGTACATTAATACTTCATCTCTTTTATTTATAATTTCTTGAGTAGGATTTTCATCCCAATTGTAGAAACCTTTGCCTGTTTTATAACCCAATTCGCCACTTTGGACATGTCGTGCTAATGTTTCTCCAGAAAATTTATCTATGTTCAAATCCTCAAATAAATAATTAGAAATTGAACTAAACGTATCTAAACCACCTAAATCTGCTGTCATTAATGGCCCTATTATTGGATATCTTCTTCCAACACTATAAGTAACTGCTGCGTCAATATCTTCTTTTGATGCAACACCTCTATCTAATAAAGATTGAGCTTCTCTAAAAAGTGCGTATTGTAATCTATTCCCAATAAAACCTGGTATTTCTTTTTGAATTAATATCGGTTTTTTACCGATGGTTTCAATTAAATTTGTAGTACGGTTGACGACACTTTGACGTGTTACATCACTTTTCACAATTTCTACTAGCGGCATTAAATGTGCCGGATTCCAAAAATGCGTTATTATAAAATTGTCAGGAAAAGTATAAAATTGTGATAATTGATTTAATGTAAACCCAGAAGTATTACTTGCCAATATAGTGTCTTCATTTAATAAACCGTCTAAACGTGTATATAACTCTTTCTTCACTTCTAAATCTTCAGGAACAGCTTCAATTACAAATGTTGCATGTTCTACGGTTTTTTCTAAATTTGTAGAGAATATTATATCTTTTTTAATTTTTCTTAGTTGTTTTTCAGTAATTAATTCGCTACTATACAAGGCATCTAATTTATTTTCTATTTCTTTTTCAGCTAAATCCAAATCACTATCGTTCAAACTATACACTTGCGTTTTATAGCCAGCCCATGCTGTAGATAATGCGATTGAATGTCCCATGGTTCCACTACCGATAATTGTTATATTTTCCATAAACACCCTTCTTTTTATTAATAATAGTTAAAAACCTATCATAAATAGCGTTACTGCTATAATAACTGCAAGAAGCGGAATGATAACAGTCATTGCCCCAAAGGTAGGATAGGCATCTTTATGAGTTTCGCCGGCAATTGATCTAATAGTAGTAACAGCATATCCACCATGTGGTAAGGAGTCTAAAGTTCCAGATGACATAGAAACCGTTCTGTGTAATGCATCTGCATTAACTCCCATATCTAAATAATGCGGACCTAAAATAGGAAGTGCTATCGATTGACCACCAGAAGATGATCCTGTTAGACCAGCAATCACCATTACTGCAAATGCCCCAGTTATTAAAGGAGAGCCAGGTAAACTAGTTACGTAATCAATTGCACTTTTAAAGGCAGGGGTTACTTGGGCAACACTACCAAAACCAACAACAGCAGAAGTATTACCAAGTGCAATTAATGCTCCTTCAGTCCCGTTACCAACAGCTTTCCAAAAGTCTCTGAAATAAGATCTATTTAATATCCAAGTAGCAATAACACCACTCGTAAGGGCAATTATTAAGGCAGATTGTTCGAGTAAATCGTGCAAAATAAAAGCTACAACCAATACTATTAACAAAGGAATAATACTTAAAAATGGATTCGGCAACCCTTTTCTAGATTCAACCTCATCATTTTCTCTACTAATAAAATACTCGCCTTTTCTTTTAGCTTTTTTTATCATATGCATTAACCATAAATAGCCAACAATAAGCATAAATAATGCAGTAACTAAACTAACACCCCAACCAGCATAAGGGCTAGTATGTAAATATGGTATAGGAATCCAGTTTTGTATCTCTGGAGAACCTGCTGAAGTCATCGTAAAAGTTGTTGATCCTAACGCTAATGTTGCAGGAATAAATCGTCTTGGAAAATTAGATTCCTTAAACAAATTTACTGCCATTGGATATACCGCAAATGCCACAACAAATAAACTGACGCCACCATACGTTAATACGCCACAAGCTAATACAATAGCTAAAACTGCTCGTTTCATCCCTATTTTTTTTATTATCCAATGAGAAACACTTTCTGCTGCACCACTATCTTCCATAACTTTTCCAAATATTGCACCCGTTAGAAACATAAGATACCAAGAAGTGACAAAACCGGAAAACCCATCCATATAACTTGTCACGAAATCCGTCTGTTCCCCAACTGCAAGTTGGGAAAATAAAGGAATTCCATTAAATACCCCTACAATTAACGCAGACAAGGGTGCAGCAATAAGTAAATTCATTCCTCTCATAACTAAAATAGTCAATATAGCTAATCCACCAATTAATCCTAATATACCCCACATATAAGTATGTCCCCCTTTAGGAAATTAATTATTTCCTTTATCTCCATACTTTCTCACTCGTAGTAAAGCTTGCTCAGCATGTCCAGCAAAATTTTCATATTCACATAAACGCGCTGCGTATTCACCTATATAAGCACTTTGCTTTTCAGATGTTATTTTTTGATAAGTTACTGTCTTGATAAATTTACCTACCCATAAACCGCCTGTATATCGCGCTGCTTTTTTAGTCGGTAATGTATGATTTGTACCTATAACTTTATCCCCATATGCTACGTTTGTTTCTGGTCCAAGGAATAACGCCCCATAATTTGTTAAATTATCTAAAAAATAATTTGGATTTTTCGTTAAAACTTCAACATGTTCATATGCTAATTTATTTGCTTCTTTTATTGCTTCTTGTTCATTTTCTACGATTATTACTTGACCATAATTATCCCAAGATTCTTTAGCTACATCTGCAGTGGGCAAGGTTAGTAATTGCTTATCAATTTCTTCAATAGCAATTCTAGCAATTTCCTCAGACATAGAAATAATTGCACCAGGCGAAGTAGGACCATGCTCACCTTGTCCTAAAATATCAGTTGCAATCATTTCTGGTTCAGAAGATTCATCCGCAATTACTAAAGTTTCAGTAGGACCCGCTAATAGATCAATCCCTACTCTTCCAAAAAGTTGACGTTTTGCTTCTGCAACAAAAGCATTGCCTGGTCCTACAATCATATCAACAGCCTCAATACTCTCAGTACCTATTGCCATGCCACCCATTGCTTGAATTCCGCCTAAAATATATATTTCATCAGCACCAGCTTTATACATTGCATATACAGTTGTTTCTGGAACCTCTCCATTTATCGGTGGTGTACATGCAATTACTCGTTTAACTCCAGCGACTTTAGCTGTTAATATACTCATATGAGAAGAAGCAATCATTGGGTATCGTCCACCAGGTATATAACACCCCACACTTTCTACTGGTATATTTTTTTGACCTAAAATAACGCCTGGTAAATTCTCTATTTCAAAATCTTTCAATGATTCTTTTTGAGCTTTTGCAAAATTTTCAATGTTTTGTTGAGCAAAAGCAATATCATCTTTAACCTGTTGTGGTATGTTGTTTATAATTTTTTGAATCTGCTCTTCGTTTAATTTAAATGATTCCGGATTCCAATTGTCAAATTTAATAGACAAATCACGTAACGCTTTATCTCCTTCATTTTCAATTGTTTTTATTGTGTTACTTACAATTTCACTTACCTTCTCGTCAGACTGTTTGATATCTTCTTGATTTTTACCTTTTTTTAATATATAAGCCATATTAAAGTCCCCTTTCACTTTTGCATACGTATGCAAAAAAGATGTAAATTTCGTTGCATACGTATGCAACAATTTCATTCAATCTTATAGTAAGCGTTTTCAATTGTCAATCACTTTGTTGTATTTCTAAACTTTAACTTTCCTCTTAATTTTATTTGTTCTACCTTTTTAAAATCTCCATTAATTAAAATATTAATCGTCTCGTTTATCATTTGATCTAATGGTTGTGTCCAAGTAGTTAATTGATTATTGGGCCACGCTGCCATTTTAATATCATCAAAGCCTATTATTTCCATATCTTTAGGTATATCAAAATTCATCTTTTTTGCTGCTTCGAGAACCCCTAAAGCTGTTATATCATTTGCTCCAAACACACCTTCCGGCTTTTTGCCTTTCTTAAAATAACTCAGAGCTTTTTGGTAAGCTGTTTCAAAACTGAAATCTCCTTCAATAATATCTATATCTTGGCCTTTTTCTTTAAAATACTCTTTGAACCCGTATAACCTATCTCTATTAGTAGAAGTATTACTTGGTCCAGACACATACAAATTATTTGTATAACCTTTGTCCAAATAATATTTAGCTATTGATTTGGCAGCAAAGTAATTATCGCTTGATACAGAATTACAATTCAAAGTTTCATCATATCTATTAAATAGAATTACAGGTATATTTGAACTTTTTAATTTTTTTACTAATTCTGAAGATAATACAGCATCAGTGATTATAATAGATTCAACATTATATTCTATAAATTGATTAATTTCTTCCTGTTGAATTTCTTCATTTTCTGTATATACAAAAAGCACAGAATAACCAAAGGTTTTCAATTTTTGTGTAAATAATGATAAAACCTCATGATAAAATGGATTTTGTTTATTTTTCATTGCTATTCCAATTAATTTTGATTTATTTGTAATTAAACCTCTAGCTAAAGCATTCGGTTTATAATTCAATTCATCTGCTACCTTCATTACTCTTTTCCTTGTATTTTCTGAGACACTTTTACCTGGGGAAAAAACTCTAGAAACCGTCGATTGTGATACTTTAGCAAGTCTAGCTACATCTTCTGCTGAAATTTTTTTCTTTTCCAAATTCATCTTCCCTTCTACAAAATCATTGAATTAAATCAATGACTTACTTCACTATGTTTAACATTTACTTATAATGTCTAACTTTAAATTCACAATCATTGCTTTTTATGATCACTTTTCTATTTTATATCATACTATAAAACATTCTGTATAATAAGATGTCACTTCATTTAACAGCTTTCTCCTAGTATTCACAGTATTAGAGTATCTTAATGACATTATTTACCCCACGCATATTCAAAAAGATAAAAAGGAGGTGCAACATGCACACCTCCTTAATGTATTTAAGATTCATTTAAATCGTTTGTTACTATTTGTATTTATTAACAAGTTCTTTTGGTAAATGACAATAGTCGTTTGGAAATCTAGACAACCTATCTTGGTTTTCTTCTGCACTTCTCACGTAATTTGTTAATGGTAATACCTCTGTTGCAATAAGGTGATGGTCTTCAATCGCGTCTATATAAGCTTGCGCTTCCTTTAAATGTTTAACATCCTCACTGTATAATCCAGTTCTATATTTTAAACCAATATCTTGACCTTGTTGATTTACACTGTATGGGTCAATAATTTCAAAAAGATAGCCCATTAAATCTGAAACAGATACCTTTTCAGGATCAAAACCAGTTTTAATTACTTCTACATAACCATCATATTCACCATCTAGCGTGTCTGTAATACCATTTGCTCTGCCACCTTCTGTTTGAACTACGCCTGGTAACGTCTTAACAAATGCTTGCACACCCCATAGACATCCGCCTGCTAAATATACTGTTTCCATACTCATCTCTCCTGTTTAATTCTGTTTTTTTCTATCTGTTAATGAAAGTATAGTAACCATAGTTAAACAATGCAACATTTCATATTTTTCGATGATTGATTTTAATTTAAAAAGGGAAATTAAATAAATAATAAGGAGGTATTATATGCCTAAGGTTAAAGAAAGATTATTAGAAGATATCGAGGAAAAACCATCACGAACTGATAGTGACTTTAATTCTGAGAAAGAACTGCAAGAAAATGCCTTTGAAAGATTAGGTAAAGATGTTGTTATCATAGAGGTACTAGCAATTATGAATATCGTTTTTGCAGTCAGTACAATTAGTTTAATCGTAGCACTTATCTTTACTAATAAAAATAAATAACTTATATTTATGCTTTTTCCAACGATCATCTTTTGAAGATGCTATGCTTGGAAAGAGCATTTTTTTATTGATGAGATGAATGCAGTTTTAAAAAGTTTATATAAATATTTGATTTTGCAAAATTTTTAAATTGAATATTGTCCTTTTTTTGTTACAATATAGTGAGGATAATTTCGTCATTTTATAAAAATGATCAATAAATATTAACTTAATCATATTTATTATGAACTACTGTCGCACGAATACGTCAAACTAATAAGTTTATATAAAAACTATAATAGAAAGAAATAGATTAGAGGAGATCGAATTATGGATTATAGAGTATTATTGTATTATAAATATACAACAATTGAAGACCCTGAAACTTTCGCTACAGAACATTTAGATTTCTGTAAAGACTTAGAGCTCAAAGGGCGTATCTTAGTATCGACTGAAGGTATTAATGGTACTGTTTCTGGAACAATTGAAGCAACAGATAAATATATGGATGCATTAAAATCAGATCCAAGATTTGAAGGCATTACTTTCAAAATCGATGAAGCTGATGGTCACGCATTTAAAAAAATGCATGTTCGTCCTAGAAAAGAAATTGTTGCGTTAGATTTAAATGAAGATATCAATCCTAAAGAACTTACAGGTAATTACTTATCACCTGAAGAATTCAGAGAAGCATTGTTTGATGATGAAACAGTGGTTATCGATGCGCGTAATGATTATGAATATGATTTAGGTCATTTCCGTGGCGCTATTCGTCCAAATATAACACGTTTTAGAGATTTACCAGACTGGATTAAAGAGAATAAAGATCAATTTATGGATAAAAAAATTGTTACCTATTGTACAGGTGGTATTCGTTGTGAAAAATTCTCTGGTTACTTACTAAGAGAAGGTTTTGAAAATGTAAGCCAACTTGAAGGTGGGATTGCTACTTACGGTAAAGACCCTGAAACAAAAGGGGAATATTGGGATGGTAAAATGTACGTATTTGATGAACGTATTAGTGTAGATGTCAACCAAGTTGAAAAAACAGTTGTAGGTAAAGAATGGTTTGACGGCACACCGTGTGAACGTTATATCAATTGTTCAAACCCCGAATGTAACCGCCAAATCTTGGTTTCAGAAGAAAATGAAGCACGTTATTTAGGCGCTTGTTGCCATGAATGCGCTGAGCATGAAAGTAACCGTTATGTTAAAAAACATAATATCAGCGATGAAGAAAAAGCAAGACGTTTAGAAAACTTTAAACAACTTGTATAACTCCTTATACCTGAGTATAAAATAGAAAATTAATTTTTATAACAAATTATGATTACATCTTAACGAAGATAAACAAACTTGAAAACCAAAACCCATTTTCAAACTAATGATTTGTTCCTAAAGTAACTTTTAAAATCATTTTTTCTAAAAAAGGGGGCGTTCCAAGTATTTACTAGTGATATTATATTAATGGCCGAGACATGATTTGCGTCTTGGCCTTATTTCATTTATATACATAAGATTTACTTATCAATTCTAATCACAAACCTATATTTTACTTATAATAATTCTATGCTAACTTAATAGTAAATCAACAATTAATTATTGTTATTATGTATATTACTTAGAGATAGAAGGTTGCTTATGTTTGTTTTTATACTTTTAGAAGTTATATTACCTATTTTACTTCTAATATTATTAGGTTTTTTACTTCAAATGAAATTTTCATTTGACCTCAAACATTTTTCCACTTTAATAACATACTGTTTAATGCCTGCATCAGTATTTGTGAATATTTATCAAATCCAAATTGATATTGCCCTATTATTAAATATTCTATACTATATTATTATTTTCAGTGTTGTCTTAATTTTAATTGGAAATATATTATCTAAAATTTTACGTTTAAATAAAGGGGAAAGTGCAGCGTTAAAAAACAGTATTTCTTTAATGAATTCTGGAAATTATGGTCTACCAGTCAGTCAACTTATATTTAGTCAAAATCCAATCGGTGTTTCTGTACAAATTTTCACTTTAGTATTCCAAAATTTATTAACTTATTCATATGGCATGTACAACTTGCTATCAGCAAGCAAATCAATGGCTGACATCACTCGTGGATTCTTACGTCTTCCTGTGTTTCATGCACTTTTATTAGGCGTAATTTGCCAGATTTTTACTATTAACCTACCGCATACGATTTTAATACCACTTAATCAACTTTCGGATGGATTTGTAGCTATTGCGCTTATTTTATTAGGGGCGCAACTTGCTAGAATTAAAATTAACTTCTTCCATCGTGTTATCACGTGGTCACTTATTGGCCGTTTAATGTTGAGTCCGTTAGTTTCTTTAGTGGTTATTTACTTATTAGGTTTAGATGGTGTGGTAGCTCAATCACTTTTTATAGCTAGTGCTTTCCCTACTTCAAGAAACACTTCTACTATTGCCATGGAATACCAAGTAGAACCTGAATTACATGCACAAATTGTATTATTTTCGACATTATTTAGTATTTTCACAGTGACCACTGTCATCTTTTTGTCACGTATCTTATTTTAAAAAGTAGATGTAGAATAAGACAAAAATCTTATCTTCTTTACTTTCAACTATTTCAATACGATATTAAAAGCCGAGACATTAATTAGTCTCGGCTACTATTTATACATTAACATTCAATTTTTAAAATATGTTTGTTTTCCATAGTAATTTTAAAGATTAATAAAATAATTTTAGTGATATGTGCACATTTTATACGATATCCACGCTATCTTTTACTATTGTAATTTCATGAAGCCGTTACCTAACACATCCCTCACATCATGAATAACCAAGAAAGCATGCTCATCATAATTATTCACAATTTTTTTAATTCTGGCTAGCTGGTTTTGAGATACTACAACATAAAGCACGTTAGTTTCTCTTTGTTCATAACCACCTACCCCTTTCAACAATGTAGAACCACGTCCGGTTTCAGCATTAATTTGTTTACTAATACCCGCATTAAAATCTGAGATAACAGTAATCGCTTTTTTCGGATTAAACCCTTCTATGACAAAGGACATGCTTTTTTCAACAATAAATAGCATCACAATTGTATACAGTACATTTTGAATTGGTAATACAAATAAAAATGATAATACAATTAATGAATCAAGAATAAATAAAGCTTGTGAGGTCTTTATCTCACTATACTTATTAATGATTTTTGCAATAACTGATGTACCACCCAGTGTACTACGTGCAGATATAACAAAACCTGTACCTATACCAATCAACACTCCTGAAAAAATAGTATTAATAAAATCAGATTCTAAATTCAATTTTAAAGGTTCTGTAATTCCTAAAAATAGGGAGCTCGCCACTACTGTAACTAAGGTATATACTGCAGTTGTCTTACTTAAATATTTCCAACCGACAACGATTAGTATCATGTTAATAATAAGTGTTGTTAAAGCTGGTGATAAGCCTAAAGTATATTTTAAATTAAGTGAGATACCTACTGTGCCGCCCTCACCTAAATTTGAAGCTAAAACAAATGTATTTACACCTATCGCAATAATAAATGTGCCCAATAGACAGAAGCAAATATTTTTCAAATGGATTCTATATAACATTGCGTTAACACCTCTTTCTATAAACTAAATTAGCTTTTAAAACTGTTTTTTTAAATACAATTGTGTTATAACGACAACACAAAAAGAGAGCAGAACAGAAATCACATTTTTTAAAAAGATTTCGTTGTTCCGCCCAACAAAGATGACTCAAATCAAAGTACTAAAGCTTTTCATATGGAGTAACAAACTTCATAAACGAATTACTTGAGTTATGAATCAAGCATAATATTATAGTAAAATAAGAAATACCAACATTTTAGAAGCGCTATTTTTTAAAGCTACATACGAAATGGGTTTTTATTTCAATCATCTATTGCCAATACCATAAACCACCTTAGACTCGTTATTTATGTCCCAATTTTGAATGTTTCTGTTAAATTTTACAACACAAGCATATATAATAATAAAAATGTGCATTTCTTTCAATACATCCGGGTTGATTTTTATATTTATCAACTGATTATACTTTGTTTAATACAATCAGTTGATTATTGATATAAATATACCCTTTCATTTCTGATAAATCCTATGCTTTTAAGTAAAATTTTTCACACAAAAACCCCTAGGTTCTAATATTAAGAACCTAGGGGTTTTGCTTTACCTTAAGATCAAATACTTTTGGTTACTGACTTATATTAAGCAGTTACCCATTGTGAAGCACCTTCAGATTCATAAAGATCCATTGCTGCTTGATCTTGT